>JANNWL010000320.1:0-2710 GCA_031414735.1 Burkholderiales bacterium
CAGGTGCAGCCGGTGCTGCGGCCCGGGCGCGACCCCGGCACCGTGGAGGCCGAGCTCAAGGTCACCGACCAGTTGCCGCTGGGCGGCACGGTGGAGCTGAAGAACCACCACGCGGCCGACACCGAGCCCTGGCGGCTCACCGTGTCCGGCCGCTGGGACAACCTCTTCCAGCGCGACCACGTGCTGGCACTCACCGCCATCACGGCGCCCGCCCAACCCAGCCAGTCGCGCGTGCTGGTGGCCGGCTACACGGTGCCTGCGGCCGACAACCGCAGCTGGCAGATCACGGCAGTCAGCAGCGACAGCACGCTGGAGCCGCTGGGTGCCGGCACCGTCATCGGCAAGGGCACCACGGTCTCGCTGCGTCACGCCTGGCAGGTGTTCCGCCCCAGCAGCAGCCACACGCTGCAGGTCGGCGCGGACTACAAGGACTTGCAGGAACGCATCGTGAGCGGCGGCACCGAACTCTCCACGCCCCTGGTCTACATGCCCTTCACGCTGGCCCACAGCGGCCAGTGGCAGCACGACGCGCGCAGCCAGACGCTGCTGAACACCAGCTTCAGCTTCGCCTTCTCGCCCCTGCTGTCGCGCCGCATCGACTGCCCCGGCAACATCGGCCCGGTCGACCAGTTCGCGTGCCGACGCCAGGGTGCCGATGGCGGCTTTGCGGTGCTGCGCGGCGAACTGCGCCACAGCCGCGGCCTGCTCGGCGGTACGGCCACGCTGCGCCTGGCCGGGCAGATCGCCCAGCAGCCGCTGGCCGGTGGCGAGCAGTACAGCCTGGGCGGCCCGGATACGGTGCGCGGCTACTTTGAGGGCGAGGCCTCGGGCGACAGGGCGCTGCTGGCGTCTGCCGAGTGGCGCAGCGCCAGCCTGGCGCCGCCACTGGCGGGCCTCGCGCCCTGGCTGAACGAACTCAGCGTGGCCGGCTTCGTCGACGCCGCCCGCGCCGAGACGCTGCAGCCGCTGCCCGACCAGGCGGCGCGCGTGCCCCTCCTGGGCACCGGGCTGGGCCTGCGGCTGCGCGTGCTGCGCGTGCTCAGCGCCGAGCTCGATCTGGCCTGGCCGATGAAAGCCACGCGCAGCAGCCCCGAACGCGACCCGCGCCTGCACGCGCGTGTGGCCCTGCAGTTCTGACGCCATGCGCCGCCGCACATCTGCCTGGTCGCCCAGCATGCAGCTCAGCCCGCTGGTGATGGCGTTGGCCGCGCTGTGGCCGATCCAGGGCTGGGGCCAGGCCCAAACCGCCCGCCCGGCCATGCCGCCGCGCGACGCACTGCCCGTGCCGCTGCCGCAATGGCGCACGCTGGGGGCGGGCGCCGTCGCACCGGTGGTCACGCCCAACACAGCAGGCGGACGCGACATGCTGGTGCAGCAGAGCACGCAGCGCGCCATCTACCAGTGGCAGAGCTTCGATATCGGGGCGGCCAGCGGCGTGCGCTTCGACCTGCCCGACGCCAACAGCAGTGCGCTCAACCGCATCCCCAACAGCAGCTCGCCCAGCGCCATCCACGGCCGGCTCAGCAGCAACGGCACGGTCTTCCTGCTCAACGGCAACGGCGTGTTGTTCGGCCCCACAGCCCGCGTGGACGTGCGCTCCTTGCTGGTCGGCACGCTGAACCTGTCGGACAACGACTTCGCCAGCGGCCTGACCAGCAGCATCTACAGCATCCAGCCCACCTTCACGCGCGACGACGCGGCCCTGGGCCGCCCTGCCGTCGGCCCCGGCTTCGTGGAAGTGCAGTCCGGCGCGCAGATCACCACCGCCAGCGGCGGCCGCGTCTTCCTGTTTGCGGCACAGGTGGACAACGCCGGCCGCATCCAGACGCCGAGCGGGCAGACGGTGCTGGCTGCTGGCGAACAGCTCTTCCTGCAGGACCCTACGCGCGAGGCGCTGTATGCGTCCGAGGTCAACCCCTCGGTGCCTGCCGTGCGCGGCCTGCTGGTCGAAGTGGCCGGCGCCGGCCGCGTCAACCACAGCGGCGAGATCGTCTCGGCGCGCGGCAACACCACCCTGGTCGGGCTGGCGGTCAACCAGGCCGGGCGCATCTCTGCCACCACCAGCGTCAGCGAAAACGGCTCGGTCTTCCTGCTCGCACGCAGCGGCACGGCGGGACAGCAGGGCGCCACGGCCGACAGCATCACCAAGCGCGCCACCACGGGCGGCACGCTGACGCTGGGTGCAGGTTCGTCCATCGTCGTGTCGCCCGACATCGCCCGCGGCGCCGACGGCCAGCCGCTGGCGGTGCAACCCACGTCGTCTGACAACGCCGGCTTCACGACATCGCGCGTGGAACTGGCGGGCCGGACGATCGAGTTGCAGCAGGGCAGCCGCATCACCGCCCCCGGCGCCACGGTGCGCGCGCGCGCCGGCACGCCCGACTACAACCTCGACCCGCTCACCGCACGCACCGCCGGCGTGGTGGACAACAACGCCTGCCTCGTGCTCGGCCCAGGCGCCGTGATCGACGTGGCCGGCACCACCGACACGCAGGTCTCGGTGGCGCGGCAGTTCGTCACCACCGAACTGCTGGGCAGCAACGACCTGCGTGATGCGCCGCTGCAAAAGAGCGGGCCGCTGGCGCGCAGCCGCACCACCTTTGACCTGCGCCTGGCCGTGCCGATCCTGGGCGACACCAGCAACTACCGCCGCGCCATCGAGCAGACCGTGAACGAGCGCCTGGCCAGTGGCGGCAACGTGCTGCTGGAA
>JANNWL010000321.1:0-10397 GCA_031414735.1 Burkholderiales bacterium
CGGCAGTTGGGTGGCGGAGAAACCCAGAAAATAACCACCGGCCAAAAGACCCAGGTCACTGGCATGTAACGCAAATTCCTGCGTCAATACCGGCGACAAGGTGGCGGTCACGGCGCGAATCAGGGCGGACAGGAAATAGGCGAAAGCGAACGCAAGGAAAACGGTTATCGCATCACGCCTTGAAAGCAAACTCATCGCAACTTGAGCCCCGAGAAGAAGGTGTCGGCCACCTCGGAATTCGGTTCGTCGGAATACATGAGCGCCGCAAAAAGCTCGGTTCCTCGCGCGAACCATGCGCCCTGAAGCGTGACCGGGCGTCCATCCGGCCGCACTCCGGAGGCCCGCACCGCGACCGACTGCGGCAACGGATCGGAGTGTTCCAGCTGCAGCGCTGAAACGGTGGACAAGCTGGCGCGCATGCCGGCAAGCGTCGCATTGCGCCATTGCGCAAGGATTGGACCAGCCTGGCTGCGATCGGAGATGCCGGCGTATGCCACCGCCACGGTGACCCCGGCCGTGTCGCAGCTGGTCATGTGCAGTTCGACTTCCCGGGTTGCGAACACCACCGGGCGCACCTTCTTCTGCGGCTTGCACGGGAACATGGCGACCAGCGAAGTGGCAGCAATCGGAGTTTCGCGCCAGTTGAACGTTGGGTCGCAGGCGGCCAGCAGCAAGATGACCAGGCCGGCCACGGTCGAGATCACAACACGCATCCGGCGATTATCCCGAACGCAGGCAGCCACTGCTGCGACTGCGGCCGATGTCGGTGCCGATCACCCCAAAATGGCGAGCCCGGCGCTGACCGCGGCCCGCGCCCGATCGCTCCCGTCGCCCGCCACGCCGCCGAAGCGGCGGTACGCTTTTGTCGGCGCGCCAGCCATGGCGCTGGCACGACCCAGACGGTGTGGCCCGGCCAGCTATTTCAAGGCGCCAAACACCTTCTTCAGGATGGCGCTGCCCGTGCCGATCGGATCCTGGCGGATCTTCTTCTCTTCTTCACCAATCATGTAGTAGAGGCCATCAAGCGCCTTGCCGGTGACGTACTGTTGGATATTTGCGTCTTCCTTTTTCACCAGGCCCATGCCCGCTGCCTTGCTGGCAACCCGGTTGTATTTCGCTGCCAGACCCACTTTTTCGGTCGCCTTGGTCACCACCGGAAGAAACTTGACCCCCAAGGGTTCGCGCGTCTTTTCGGCAAAAAATCCGGTCACCGAGGTTTCACCGCCCGACAGGATATTCTTGGCATCGGTCACTGACATCGATTTCACCGCAGCGACCAGCAAATCCTTCGCCAGTGGCACCGCCGCCTCAGCCGCCCGGTTCATCGACGTCACCAGTTCGTCGACGCGCTTGCCCTGGCCCAGGGTCTTGAGCAATTTGGCCGCGTCTTCCAGGAATCCCGGAAGGGGAATGCGAACTTTCTCGTTGCCAAGGAACCCGTCGGTCTTGCCCAACAGGTTGACTGCCGCAATCGCGCCCTTTTCGAGCGCGGTCTTGAGTCCCTGCGAGGCCTCGGTGTTGCTGAGGTCACCCAATGAAAGCGCGTGTGCTTTCGCCTGCGCGAGCCACAACACGGTGGCCAGGGAACAACCCGAAAGGGAACCAAACTGTCTGCGATCCATGGACACTCCCGAATGGTGAAGGAAAGCGGCTATCTTGCCGCAGCTTCGACGGTCTTGGCAATCGGGGCGCCCACCTATCTGTCAGGCGGCACTTGGGCCGCTCCCGTCGATCTTTGTATTGCCCGATGGGTTGCGCACAACTACTGCCGCGCTGCATGGACGCGTTGCATTGGCAAGTTTTCGGGCAACGCTTTGTGCGGCGTACGTTGCCGAAATGCCCGAGCTAGTCGCAATACTGTTCGCTTTATCCATGTCATTGCGGGCTTGACCCGCAATCCGTGGATGCCGGATCATGTTCGGCATGACAAACTGAACAGTAGTGGAGCTAGTCGCAACTTGCGCGAAGTACCGTGCGCGCAGTCGTCGGCCGCGCGGCCGGTTCATGAGGGCTCGGGCAGTGGTGGCAGTGATCGCAAGTAGGCGATGATCGCCGCCAAATCCTCGGCCCGCAGTTGGCTCGTGGTGTTGGTGATGACTTCACTCATCGGTTCTACAGCGATATCTCCGCCTGGGGTGGTACCGGTCAGCAAATATTCCTTGATGCCGGCATCGGTCCATTTCTTCAGCCGCGTCGGTGTCAGGTTCGGTACTTTTCCTTCCGGGATCTTGGCGCCGGCAAACAAGCTGCCAGACTTTGGTCCGCCCAGCAAGTTTCGCGGTGTGTGGCACTCTCCGCAGTGTCCCAGTACCCGTACGAGGTAGGCGCCGCGATTCACGGCGCCGGCCTGTTGTGCCGTCGCAACGGATGGCCCGGGCGTGAAGAACAGCCATTTCCAGAATGTGACGAGGAAGCGGAATCCAAACGGAAACCGGAGCTGGTGCTCGCGATTGGCATGGTTCGCCGGCGCAAGACTGCGCAAGTATGCCCACAGGTCGCGAATATCGGCGTCTGTCATCCCTGTGAACGACGGGTAGGGAAATGCCGGGAAATAGTGGGACCCGTCGCGCCGTTCACCGCGACGCAGGGCGCGGCGAAAGTCGTCCTCGGACCACGCACCCAAGCCGGTTTCCCGGTGTGGCGTGATGTTTGGCCCATAGAAGGTGCCAAACGGCGTCGCCAGGGCCCGTCCGCCCGCGAATGGAACAGAACCGGGTTTGGTATCGGTGTGGCAACCGACACAACCGGCGGCTTTGGCGACGTATTCCCCCGCCTTCGCGTTTCCCTGCGCAATTGCGTGGGTCTGGGCGATGCACATCGTGACGGCGCAAGCAAGCAAAAAGGCGTTGCGGACTAGCCAATGGATTGGCATTGGGACTCCATCGATGGAACTTGTCGTTAAGGCTGGCAATCGGGCTGGCGACTACATGGCAGGTACCCGCATGCGGTGTCGAACTGGCACGCACAAAACACGACCGGTGCAGCACGACTTCATGGCTCCTGCCATCGCGCCGACCGGCCGACTGAACCAGCCAACATCATGGCACACCGAGCGCATCGGACCACCGCGCCATCTCGGGCGCCCGCCTGGTAGACCGGACACCCCGGCCAAAAGTTCTGACGAATCGATGTTCCCCGGGAACATGCTGACGGGCCCGTGGCGCGACGCCGTCGTCACCGGCACAACGCGGTGCAGCGTCGTGCTTGGTCGGCTGTGGCGCCGATCCCGGCGGCCGCCAATGGCATTCGGCAGCACATTGTGATGGTGCCCTTTGTGGCGCTGCATGCGCCCGTTCGGCCGGCCGCGCTGCGGGGTTCGTGCGCATCCGGCGCCACCGCTGCCGGACAACCGGGTACCATCACGACCACCGATACCCACGCTGGCTTTCTTGTGTTGCTGAAGACATTCCGTTTCCAATCGACTGACGCCGGATTGCACTGCGGACTCCGGCTCGGCACGGCCGAACAAGCACCACTGTGGTTGGGTCATTCGTCCTGGAATGGAGCCCCGATGCGCCGCTCCTGTGCCATGGCGCAAAAAAGCGGCAATGTGGCGGCATGCTGATCCGCCTGGACTGCAGACCATGGTCACCCTCACGACGCCGCGCAGCCCCGAACAACTGACCGCCGTGCGTGGTCTGATGCGGGAGTATGCGCAAGCGATCGGCGTCGACCTGTGTTTTCAGGGCTTCGACGCGGAGGTTGCGGCGTTGCCGGGAGACTACCGAGCGCCCCGCGGCGCGTTATTGACGGCCCACGTGGCGCGCGATCTGGCGGGTTGTTGCGCCCTGCGTCCGCGGGACAACGTCGACTATTCCAACGCCTGCGAGATGAAGCGGCTCTATGTGCGGCCGGATTTTCGCGGCCGCGGCATTGGCCGGCTCTTGGTCGAGGCGATTCTCGACGCCGCGCGACAGGCAGGTTATTCCTCGGTGTTGCTCGACACGCTCAGCGACATGGAAACGGCGCGGGCGCTGTATGGGGATCTCGGGTTCGAGGAGATCGCGCCCTACTACCACAACCCGATCCCCGGCTCCCACTACTTGCTGGCCAGGCTCTGAGCCCGGCCGGCACTCAGGCCTTGGCCTGCGCGAGCAGCGTCGCTGCGTCGCTCACTTCGAATTTGCCAGGCGCTTCGACGTTGAGCGAGGCGACCTTGCCATCCTTGACCAGCATCGAATAACGGCAGCTGCGCAACCCCATGCCCTTGCCGGTCAGGTCCAGCGTCAAGCCGGTGGCCTTGGCAAACGCAGCGTCACCGTCGGCGAGCATGCGCACCTTGCCAGCCGACTTCAGGTCGCGTGCCCACGCGCCCATCACAAAGGCGTCGTTGACGCTCACGCACCAGATCTCGTCTACACCGGCCGCCTTGAGATCGTTGAACTTCTCCAGGTATCCAGGCACGTGCTTGGCCGAGCATGTCGGAGTGAACGCGCCGGGGAGGGCAAACAGGGCAATCGTCTTGCCGGCGGTGGCCTTCGATGTCGCCACCGGATTGGGTCCGATGCTGCAGCCGTTTCCTTCCACTTCGGAAAACTCCATCAACGTGGCTTCGGGAAGTTGGTCGCCTACTTTAATCATCACTTGCTCCTGAAAAAAATCGAATTGGTAATTAGCTGTTGCACCAGGCATCCGGCACCACAACGTGGCGTCGTCTCCCAAAACAAAGCGGCTCACATTGTGAGCCGCTTTTCGCATCGTTGCCGTGCAATCGCCGGATGGACCTAGACCGCGGCGGCTTTCTCGACCAGGCGCGTGGCAACCCAGTTCTTGGTCTTCGAGATCGGCCGGCTCTCGGTGATTTCGATCATGTCGCCCATCTTGTACTCGCCCTTTTCATCATGGGCGTGGTATTTGCTCGACTTGCCGACGATCTTCCCGTACAGCTCGTGCTTGACTCGGCGCTCGATCAGCACTGTCACGGTCTTGGCGCGCTTGTCGCTGACCACCTTGCCGATCAAGGTGCGTTTGAGGGATACCTTGGCTTCCGTCATTTTGTGGCTCCTTGGGACACGGAAACAGCCGCGCTTTTCTTTTCCGCAAGAATCGTCTTCGCGCGGGCGATATCGCGGCGCGTCGAGCGCAACGTGGCGGTGTTGTTGAGTTGTTGCGTGGCCTTTTGCATGCGCAAGCCGAAATGCGCTTTTTGCAGCGACTTGACTTCCGTTTCCAGGGCGGCAACGTCTTTCTGGCGTAGTTCAGTGGTTTTCACAGGGTGTTCTCCGAAAGGGTGCGGCGGCCGTCATTGGCCGATCATGCGGGCCACAAAGGTGGTACGCAATGGCAACTTTGCCGCGGCCAGTCGAAACGCTTCACGCGCCAATTCCTCGGGCACACCGACAATCTCGTACAACACCTTGCCTGGCTGGATCTCTGCCACGTAATACTCCGGGTTCCCCTTGCCGTTTCCCATGCGGACTTCGGCTGGTTTTTGGGAAATCGGCTTGTCCGGGAAGATCCGGATCCAGATGCGGCCGCCACGCTTGACGTGGCGAGAGATTGCACGGCGCGCCGACTCGATCTGGCGCGCCGTCAAACGGCCCCGATCAGTGGACTTGAGACCGAAATCACCGAATGCGACCGTGCTGCCACGGGTTGCAATGCCGGTGTTGCGGCCCTTTTGCTCCTTGCGGTACTTTCTACGAGCTGGTTGCAGCATGTTTGTTCTCCGTTTTGCTCGGCCCCTCAGGAGGCCTTGGTACCGTCAGCTGCTGCAGCTGGCGCGCTTACCTTGCGGACGCGCTTAACGGTGGGTTTCGTGGCATCGGCGGCGGCAATCCCAGGGGTTGCCTCCGCAGGCTTGTCACTGCCATCCGCCGGAGCGGTATTGGCGCCCATGGGGCGGCGGGCGGGACGCGCTGGCGGGCGGTCTGTACCCGGGCGTGCGTCGCGGCGTGGGCCGCGCGGGCGCCGCTCGTCGTCCGAGCGTGGCTCAACGGCGGCCGGCAAATCATTGCGCCCCAAGGTATCACCCTTGTAGACCCAAACTTTCACCCCGATCACTCCGTAAGTGGTTTTCGCCTCGGAAGTTCCGTAATCGATGTCTGCGCGCAGGGTGTGCAGCGGCACCCGGCCTTCGCGGTACCACTCGCAGCGCGCGATCTCGATGCCGTTCAGGCGGCCCGACGACATGATCTTGATCCCCAATGCACCCAGGCGCATTGCGTTTTGCATCGCGCGCTTCATGGCGCGGCGGAACATGATGCGTTTCTCGAGCTGCTGGGTGATGCTGTCGGCGATCAGCTGTGCATCAACTTCAGGCTTGCGCACTTCTTCGATGTTCACGGCGACCGGCACGCCCAGGCGGCGGCTCAGTTCAGCCTTGAGGTTCTCGATGTCCTCGCCCTTCTTGCCGATCACCACGCCCGGTCGCGCCGAGAAAATGGTGATGCGTGCGTTCTTGGCAGGCCGCTCGATCAGGATGCGCGACACCGCAGCACTCTTGAGCTTGGCTTTGAGGTATTCACGAACATCGAGATCTTCGGCCAGCATGCCGGCGAAATTCTTGTGGTTCGCGAACCAGCGCGACTGCCAGGCGCGGGTGACCGAGAGTCGGAACCCGGTCGGGTGGATTTTTTGTCCCATGATCTTTTCCGTTCCCGCGATCAGTTGCCGACCGTGACGAAGATGTGGCAGGTGCCCTTGCTGATGCGTGCGCCGCGGCCCTTGGCCCGTGCGGAAAAGCGCTTCAACACGGCGCCCTGCTCGACGTAGATCGACTTGATCTTCAGCTCGTCGATGTCGGCGCCATCGTTGTGCTCGGCGTTGGCGACGGCCGAATCGACCGCCTTCTTGATGATGCCGGCGGCCTTCTTCTGCGTGAACTGCAGGATGTTGAGGGCTTGGTCGACCTTCTTGCCGCGGATCATGTCAGCCACCAGTCGGCCCTTGTCCACGGAAAGGCGCACACCGCGCACGCTTGCTTTGGTTTCCATTGCTGCGGCTCCTTACTTCTTCGCCTTCTTGTCCGCGGGGTGACCCTTGAACAAGCGGGTGAGAGCGAATTCGCCGAGTTTGTGGCCGACCATCTGGTCGGTCACGTACACAGGCACGTGCTGCTTGCCGTTGTGCACCGCTACCGTCAGCCCGATGAACTCGGGCAGGATGGTGCTGCGGCGCGACCAGGTCTTGATGGGCCGCTTGTCCTTGACAGCAGAAGCCCTCTCGACCTTGGCCATGAGGTGGTGGTCCACGAAAGGACCTTTCTTGAGCGAACGGGTCATGGTGGTGGTCCCTCAGGCCTCACTTCTTGCGACGCGAGACGATCATCGTCTGCGTGCGCTTGTTGCTGCGGGTGCGGTAGCCCTTGGTCAGGGTGTTCCACGGCGACACCTGGGGCTGGCCCTCGCCGGTGCGGCCTTCGCCACCGCCGTGCGGGTGGTCGACCGGGTTCATGGCCACACCACGCACTGTCGGACGGATACCGCGCCAACGTGTCGCACCAGCCTTGCCATACTGCTGCAGGCTGTGCTCTTCATTGCTGACTTCGCCCAGCGTGGCGCGGCAGTCGATGTGGATCTTGCGAACTTCGCCCGACCGCAACCTGAGCTGGGCGTAAATGCCTTCGCGCGCCATCAGCGTGACAGACGTGCCCGCGGAACGGGCAATCTGCGCACCCTTGCCAGGCATCATTTCCACGCAGTGAACAATGGATCCGACCGGAATATTACGAATCGGCAGCGTGTTGCCAGCCTTGATCGGCGCCTCAGCGCCCGAGTACAGCGTGGCCCCGGCCTCAACATTGCGCGGAGCGATGATGTAGCGACGCTCGCCGTCGGCATAACAAAGCAGCGCAATGTGGGCGGTGCGGTTGGGGTCGTACTCGATTCGTTCGACCTTGGCCGGAATGCCGTCCTTGTTGCGCAGGAAATCGACGACGCGGTAGTGGTGCTTGTGGCCACCGCCCTTGTGACGCATCGTGATGTGGCCGTTGTTGTTGCGGCCCGCCTTTTGAATCTGCGGCTCGAGCAGCGACGCTTCGGGCGCGCCTTTGTGCAGGTGCTTGTGCACCACCTTGACCACGGCGCGGCGGCCGGGTGACGTGGGCTTGACTTTGACGACAGCCATTTAGTTGGCCTCCCCAGAGAAGTTGAGCTCCTGGCCGGCCTTGAGCGACACGTACGCCTTTTTGACGTGGTCACGGCGACCCATGGAACGTCCGAATTTCTTAGACTTGCCCTTTTGGTTGACGGTGGACACCGAATCCACTTCGACCTTGAACATCAACTCGACTGCAGCCTTGATCTCGGGCTTGGTGGCATCGCGCAGCACCTTGAACAGGACCTGATTCTGCCTCTCGCCGATGCGCGTGGCTTTCTCCGAAATGATGGGGGCAACCAGCACGTTGGCCAGCCGACCCTCGGCGAACTTGCGCTCGGTCGGCGTTGGGTTCATTCTGCTCATGCGAACATCTCCTTGAGCTGCTCGATGGCGCCCTTGGTCACCAGCACCTTCTTGTAGAAGACGAGTGACAGCGGATCGGCATAACGTGGTTCGATGACCAGCACGTTGGACAGATTGCGTGAGGCCAGCGCGACGTTGTCGTCGATCTGGTCGGCAATCACAAGCACCGAGTTCTTGGTGTCGGTACCCAGACCCATGGCCTTGAACTTGCTGGCCAACATCTTGGTCTTGGGGGCGTCAATGCTGATCGAATCAACCACCGCCAAACGCCCGTCGCGCGCCAATTGCGAAAGGATGGCGGCCATCCCGGCGCGGTACATCTTCTTGTTGACCTTGTGCGAGAAGTTCTCGTCGGGCCGGTTCGGGAAGATGCGTCCGCCTCCGCGCCACAGGGGCGACGACGTCATGCCAGCGCGTGCGCGGCCGGTGCCCTTCTGGTTGAACGGCTTCTTGGTCGAGTGCGAAACCTCGCCACGGTCCATCTGGGCGCGGGTGCCCTGGCGGGCGTTGGCCTGGAAGGCCACCACCACCTGGTGCACGAGGGCTTCGTTGTAGTCGCGGGCGAAGACGGTGTCGGGTGCGTCGAACTTCGACGTGGCCTGACCCTGGTCGTTCAGGAGCTCGAGCTGCATTATTTGCCTCCCTTGGCGGGTGCCGCGATGGGCGCAGCAGCGGCAACTTTCGTGCGCACCTTGATCGCGGGACGCACGACCACGTGGCCGTTTTTCGCACCCGGCACAGCGCCGCGCACCAGAAGCAGCTGACGGGCTTCGTCGATGCGGATCACATCGAGGTTCTGCACGCTGACGGTCTCGTCACCCATGTGGCCGGTCATCTTCTTGCCCGGGAACACGCGGCCCGGGTCCTGCGCCATTGAGATCGAGCCGGGCACGTTGTGCGACCGGCTGTTGCCGTGCGAGGCGCGCTGAGACTTGAAGTTGTGGCGCTTGATGGTGCCTGCAAAACCCTTGCCGATGGACGTACCCTGCACGTCCACCCGCTGGCCCGCGGCAAACATCGTCACGGGAACCTGCGCACCTGGCGCGTACTGCCCAGCGATGTCTGCGGTGACACGGAATTCTTTCAGCACCTGCCCGCCCTCGACACCGGCCTTGGCCAGGTGCCCGGCATCGGGCTTGTTCACGCGGCTGGCCTTGCGGGCGCCGAACGCGATCTGAAGTGCGCTGTAGCCGTCGGTGGCGACGGTTTTGACTTGCGTGACGCGGTTGTCTGACACGTCGAGCACCGTCACGGGGATGGCATCGCCAACATCCGTGAAGATGCGCATCATGCCCACCTTGCGGCCCAGCAAGCCGAGCTGTTCGCTCATGCTCATTTTGGTTCTCCAGCACCACAGCCTTGCAGCAGGGCGCCTTTGTTCACGATCCCGACATCGATTGGCCGGGGTGGTTTTCCCTGCGTTCGCTTTGATGCGCTCACCCGGGAGGTCTGGTCTCGAACTGTTATTACACAACTCAAGCCAAGCCGATGATTGTAGCAGCCGCGGCGCGAGCCGCAAGCGCCCAATCCACTTACTGCAGCTTGATTTCCACGTCGACACCGGCCGGCAGGTCGAGCTTCATCAACGCATCAACCGTCTTGTCGGTCGGATCGATGATGTCCATCAGGCGCTGGTGCGTCCGAATCTCGAACTGATCGCGGCTCGTCTTGTTGACGTGCGGCGAACGCAGGATGTCGAAACGCTGCATGCGCGTCGGCAAGGGCACGGGGCCCTTGACGATTGCGCCCGTGCGCTTGGCGGTTTCAACGATTTCCAGGGCCGACTGATCAATCAACTTGTAGTCGAAGGCCTTCAGGCGAATGCGGATCTTTTGCTTGGTAGACATGTCGATCCTTATTCGATGATCTTGGCCACGACGCCGGCACCCACGGTGCGGCCGCCTTCGCGGATGGCGAAGCGCAGGCCCTCTTCCATCGCGATCGGGTTGATCAGCTTGACCGTGATGCTGACGTTGTCGCCAGGCATCACCATC
>JANNWL010000322.1:0-7293 GCA_031414735.1 Burkholderiales bacterium
TCGGGCACGCCCATCGCCAGCTGGTTCATGAACGAGGCCGACCTCATCATCACGCTGGGCTCCTCGTTCGCCAAGCACACCGGCATCGAGCGCTCCAAGCCCATCATCCAGGTCGACTTCGAGCGCATGCAGCTGGGCCGCTTCCACCCGGTGACCTTGCCGGTGTGGGGCGAGATTGCGGCCTTCTGTGCTGCGGTGTCGCCGCGGGTGTGCAAGGCCGCCGACGCTGCCGACCAGGTGACTGAGCTGGCGGGCCGCTGGGCCATCTGGCGCGAAGAGAAGCGCCGCCGGCTGGGCGAGGACCGCGGCCTGGGCGTGCACTCCGCCGCGGTGTTCGAGTCGCTGACCCGGCTGTGCCCGGCCGACGCGATCATCGCCGTCGACGTCGGCAACAACACCTATTCCTTCGGGCGTTACTTCGAGAGCCAGGGGCAGCGGGTGCTGATGTCGGGCTACCTGGGCTCGATCGGCTTCGGCTTTCCGGCGGCCATCGGCGCCTGGGCCGCGACGCAGGACTTCGAAGAGTTCCGGGGCCGCAAGGTGGTGTCGATTTCTGGCGACGGCGGCTTCGGCCAATACGCCATGGAGTTCACCACCGCGGTGAAGTACGGCATGGACATCACGCACATCCTGCTCAACAACGCGCAGCTCGGCAAGATCACCAAGGAGCAGCGCGCGGGCGAGCTACAGGTGTGGGAGACCGACTTGCGCAACCCTTCGTTTGCGATGTTTGCCAAGCAGTGCGGCGGCCTGGGTTTGAAGGTGACGGCGGCCTCCGGCCTGGACGCGGCTGTTGCCCAGGCACTGGCTTTTGAGGGGCCGGCGCTGGTCGAGGTGATGACCGATGCGGAGTTGATTTAGTGTGGTGCGCTCGAAGTCCCCGCACCTGTCCGTGTCGGGCAATGTCAGCTTTGCCGTCGGTTGAAATCACACTGTCGGCCATTCTGGAGAGCTCTCCATAATGGCCCAGACCCGGTCCAGACAAACGTCAGCTGTACTGCTGCCGAACCCGATCGGCAGGTTTCGGGCAACGAGTTCAGCGGATTGGTTGGCCGGACCCGACCCCCTGCTGAAGTTCGGCGGCTTGAAGAGCTGACCTTCACAGCAGCGCTTGTTTCAGCGCGACTTGGCCGCTTTGCCGCGCGTCTTGAAGGACTGCCTGGCGCTCTGCCCCAGAGGCGCGTTCCCATGCACGCAGTTCGTGGCGCGGGGCCTTCGCTCGCGGGCGTGACCGTGTGCGCGCTACTCGGCAGCAGCCAACTCCCTTGACCGCGAATGGAGGGGCAAGAGAGTTTCTGGCGGCGGTGGTCGTAGTGCCCGGTCTGCTGGTCGTACTCGTTGTGGGGCTAACTGCCGGCGACGGCAGCCAGTTGAATGGCTGGCGCAATCACTGGCGCGCACGCTCAGGCAACGATCAGCTTGTCGATGGTGATGGGCAGTTCGCGTATGCGCCGGCCGGTGGCGTGAAACACCGCATTCGCTATCGCTGCCGCCGTGCCCACGTTGGCCAGTTCACCGATGCCCTTGGCACCTGCCGGGTTGACCTCGGTGTCGACCTCAGGGATCAGGATCACATCGACCTGGCGGATGTCGGCGTTGACCGGGATCAGGTACTCGGCCAGGTTGTCGTTCATGTAGCGCGCTTCGCGCTTGTCGATCTCGGTGTGCTCATGCAGCGCCGAGCCGATGCCCCAGATCATGCCGCCCATCAACTGGCTGTGCGCCGTTCGCGGGTTCATGATGCGGCCGGCCGCGAACGCGCCCACGATGCGTGGCACGCGGATTTCGCGCGTGCGGGCATGCACCCGCACCTCGACGAACTCGGCGCCGAAGGCAAACATGGTCTTGGCTGCGTTGCCTGCGTTGGCGCCACCGGTGACATCGGCACTGCCCTTGTACAAACTGGCTGTGCTCTGTGAACGGCTGGTCGGCGGCACGAAGTTGCCAATCTCTTCCACGGCGCCGACCTTCAGCTTCTCGAAGGCCGCCGTGCGCTCTGCTGGCGTGGCGCCCGCCGGCAGGGACAACCGCGCCAGCACCTGCTGGCAAGCCATCTTGACGGCCGAACAGGCGCTGGCCGTGGTCACCGAGCCGCCTGACACCGGCCCCGGTGGCAGCAGCGTGTCGCCCATCGCCACCGACACCTGTTCAGGCTTGATGGACAGTGTCTCGGCTGCCACCTGCGCCATCACGGTGTAGGCCCCGGTGCCGACATCGTGCGCAGCGATCTCGACGCGGGCCGAGCCGTCGGCCATCAACTTGACGCGCGCGACGGCCGGCGACACCTGCGTCGGGTAGGTGGCCGTGGCGCAACCCCAGCCTATCAACCAGTCGCCGTCGCGCATCGAGCCCGGTTGCGGGTTGCGGCGTTTCCAGCCGAACGCGGCGCTGGCTGCGTCGTAGCAGGCCATCAGGCTGCGGCTGCTGTAGGGCTTGCCGGTGACCCAGTTCTTGTCGGTGTCGTTGATGCGGCGCAACTCCACCGGGTCCATGGCCAGTTTCACCGCCAACTCATCCACGGCACTTTCCAGCGCGAAGATCACCGGCACCTCGGCCGGCGCGCGCATGAAGATCGGCGGGTTGCGGTCGGCGCGCACCATGCGGCCGGTGCTCATCACGGCCGGGAAGGCGTACATCGCCGCGGCGTTTTCGACGCCACCGTTCACATACGGGTCGGCGCGTCCATTCAGCTCCCACTGGTCGTGGTGGTAGGCGGTGAACTTGCCGTCCCGGCTGGCGCCGATACGCACGCGGTGTTTGGTCTCGTGCCGGTGGCCTGAGATCGTGAAGCCCTGGTCGCGCGTTGCCACCAGCTTCACCGGCCGGCCGAGTTGGCGTGCCGCCAACGCCACCAAGGCCGTGCGCTGGGTGATGGCGCCCTTGGAGCCGAAAGCACCGCCGACGAAGTCGTTGACGACGCGCACGTTCTCCGGCGCGATGCCCAGTTGCCCGGCGAGACCGGCGCGCAGGCCGTAGACGAACTGGCTGGGCTCGTAGACCGTCAACTCGTCGCCGCTCCATGACGCAGTGGTCGAGAACAACTCCATCGGGTTGTGGTGCTGTGTGGGCGTGGCGTACTCGGCGTCGTGCACGACGGCGGATTCGCGCAGCGCAGCCGAAGCGTTCCCCAGCACCGGGTCCTTGCGTTCGGGCAACACGTCGACGGTGCGTTGCTCGACAACGCCACGCGAGCCGAATGTCGCAGACGGTGCCTGGCGTTGGTAGCGCACCCCGAAGCGGTGGGCGGCTTCGCGCGCCGCTTCGAAGCTGTCGGCCACCACCATCGCGACGATCTGCCCGTCGTGTGCGATCTCGGGCCCGGCCAGCGGCGGCACGGCGGTGATGCCGGCGCCGCCGGCAAAGAAGTGCTTCACCGGCATCAAGGGTGGCCGGTTCAGGTGGGTCATGATGAGCAGCACACCGGGCACCGCGCGCGCCGCCGCCTCGTCGATGCCGACGATGCGTCCGCGTGCGATGGTGCTGGTGACGAGGTAGGCGTGCGCCGGGTTGCTGGCCGGCATGTCCGACGCGAAGCGCGCCGCGCCGGTGACCTTGGCGCGCGCGTCGATGCGCACGATCGCCTGGCCCATGTTGGCCAGGACTTCGGGGACCGGGTTGCTCATGTTGACAGCTCCATCGTCTTGGCTTGCAGCAGCGCCCGCACCAGCGTTTGCTGGCCCAGCGGGATGCGAAAGGCGTTGTGCTGTCGAGGCTTGGCGCCCGCAAAGGCAGCGCGCGCTGCGGCCGTGGCGTTGGCTTCGGTCAGCGGCTTGCCGGTCAGCAAAGCCTCGGCTTCGCGCGCCCGCCAAGGCACCGCCACCGGGCCGCCCAGCCCCACGCGCACCTGGCGCACAGTGTCGCCGTCGAGTTCCAGCGCCACCGCCGCGCTGGCCAGCGCAAATTCATAGGATTCGCGGTCGCGCACCTTCAGGTACAGCGAGCGGCGCGTGTGCGGACCAGCGGGAATCATGAACCCCGTGATCAGGTCGCCGGCAGCCAGCGTGGTCTCGATGTGCGGCGTGTTGCCGGGCCGGCGGTGCAGCTGAGCAAACGGCATCGAACGGGCACCGCCGCTGCCCAGCACCTGCACCGTGGCGTCGAGCGCGATCAAGGCCGTGGCCCAATCACCCGGGTAGGCGGCAATGCACTGGTCGGACGTGCCCAGCACGGCCTGCCAGCGGTTCTCGCCTTCCATGGCCGAGCATCCCGACCCCGGCGTGCGCTTGTTGCACGGCCAGCTGGTGTCGCGAAAGTAGGCGCAACGCGTGCGCTGCAAGACGTTGCCGCCCACGCGCGCCATGTTGCGCAGCTGCTGCGACGCCGCCAGTTGCAACGACTCGGCCACCACCGGGTAGTCTCGGCGCACGCCGGGGTGGTCGGCCACCTGGCGCATCGTCGCCAGCGCGCCAATGGTCAGGCCTTGCGGGCTGATCTCGATAGCGCGCAACTGCGGCGCGGCGATGCGCGTGATATCGATCAACTGCGTCGGCCGCATCACGTCGAGCTTCATCAGGTCGACCAGCGTGGTGCCGCCGGCCAGGTACTGCACCGATGGGCCGCTGGCGGCCTGCACGGCGGCAGCGGCATCGGTGGCGAAAGTGAAGGCGAAGGGGCGCATCAGGTCCTCCTCATCAGCGGTGACGCCTGACGGATGGCGGCGACGATGTTCGGATAGGCGGCGCAACGGCACAGGTTGCCGCTCATGTACTCGCGAATCTCGTCGTCGTTGGTAGCGCGACCCTCTTGCACGCAGGCCACCGCGCTCATGATCTGCCCGGGGGTGCAGTAGCCGCACTGGAAGGCATCGTTGTCGACAAAGGCCTGCTGCATCGGGTGCAGCGTATCGCCAGTGGACAGCCCTTCAATGGTGGTGATGGCGCGGCCCTGGGCTTGTGCTGCCAGCGTCAGGCAGCCCAGCACACGCTCGCCGTCCAGCAGCACCGTGCAGGCGCCACATTGGCCGTGGTCGCAGCCCTTCTTCGTGCCCATCAAGCCGACGTGCTCGCGCAGCGCATCCAGCAGCGCGGTGCGGGGATCGAGATTGAGGGCATGGTCGCTGCCGTTTACGCGCAGCGTCATGGGCAACGCCGAGGACAGGCCGGGGTTGACTGCCGCCAAAGTCGCCGGCCGTGCCGCCGGGGTTTGCGCCTGGGCCGTCGCTGAAACGCCCGCCGACAAGGGCGCGGCGGCCGTGGCGGCCGTGCTCAGCATGAACGTTCGGCGCGACAGCGCGGCCCGTGCGGGCGCTTTTGGATCACTCATGGGTCATCGCTCCTGTGCAGGTTGGGTGCGGATCAAGAACTCGTCTTCAGTGCTTGGCCTGGGCCAGCTCCCGTTCGGGATGGCGGTGTTTGCCCAGCGCGGCGATGAAGTCGACCACCGCGTGGTCGGCTTTCGCGGCGCCGCCCATGACGACGCCAGGATCCGCCTTGCCACCTGAGAGCGTCGCCGACACGCCAGCGCGCTCGAGCAACACCTTCGATGCACCGATGGCGAGGATGGTCTTGCCATGCCGGTATTGGTTGGCGATGAAGTCCATCACCTCGGCGTGGCTGCCGAGTGCGCTCACACCAGCGGCGCCGTCGGGCAGGACGAGCCCGTCGAACAGCACCGGCGCCGAGTTCTCCAGCGTGCCGGTGGCGTCGAACGGCTTGCCCTTCGCAGGCTTCACGGCGCCCAGGCGCGGCGCGATCAGATGCACCGTGGCGCCCGCTGAGCGGAGCGCTGCCTGGGCTGCCGACACCGACTCGCCATCCACGCCATCGGCGACCAGGATGGCGACGCTGCGCGAGCGGATGCCGCCGTCGCCCGGCAGGGCCGTCAGCGACAGTGCCGCCGACTGCGTCACCTCGGGCTTGGCAGGTTGCGCCAGCGCCTTCGGCATGGCCTTCGGTACCGCGATGCCCAGCCCCGCAGCGACGCTTGCAGCCAGTTCGGCCGACACGTTGACCAGCGATGAGACGACGCGCTCACGGATCGCGGGCACGGTGAGCTTGCTCAGCTCGAAACGGAAGGCGCCCGCAATGTGCGCCTTCTCGACCGCGGTCTGGCTGTCGTAGAACAGCGTGGCCTGGGTGTAGTGGTCGGCAAACTTCTCGGGCTTGCCGCGCAGCTTGTCGCCCTGGCCGGCGTCAACCGGCTGGGGGAACGAGACGAAGCCCGCCGCGCCGGCCTGGAAGGGGCAACCGCCGCCCAGGGAGTTGGGTTCGTAGGCTACGCGGCCGCGCGGTATGGCCTGGCGGTGCAGGCCGTCGCGCTGGTTGTTGTGCACGGGGGCCAGCGGCGCGTTGATCGGGATCTCGTGGAAGTTGGCACCGCCCAGCCGCGTGATCTGCGTGTCGATGTAGGAGTGGATGCGCCCGGCCAGCAGCGGGTCGTTGCTGAAGTCGATGCCGGGCACGACGTGCGCGGTGCAGAACGCCACCTGCTCGGTTTCGGCGAAGAAGTTGTCCGGGTTGCGGTTCAGCACCATGCGGCCCACCGGTGTCACGGGGACCAGTTCTTCAGGGATCAGCTTGGTGGCGTCCAGCACGTCGAAGCTGAAGGCCTCGGCTTGCGCCTCGGTGAAGATCTGCAAGCCGAGTTCCCACTCGGGGTACTGGCCCGACTCGATGGCTTCCCACAGATCGCGGCGATGGAAGTCCGAATCGGCGCCGGAAATCTTCACTGCTTCGTCCCATACCAGGGAATGCGTGCCGAGCAAGGGCCGCCAGTGGAACTTGACGAAGTGCGACTCGCCCTTGGCGTTGACCAACCGGTAGGTGTGCACGCCGAAGCCCTGCATCATGCGCAGGCTGCGCGGAATGCCACGGTCCGACATCACCCACATCAGCGTGTGCGTGGTCTCAGGGCTGAGCGAGGCGAAGTCCCAGAAGGTGTCGTGTGCCGATGCCGCCTGCGGCATGCCGTTGTGGGGCTCGGGCTTGACGGCGTGGATCAGGTCGGGGAACTTCATCGCGTCCTGGATGAAGAACACCGGAATGTTGTTGCCCACCAGGTCCCAGTTGCCTTCGTCGGTGTAGAACTTGACGGCGAAGCCGCGAACGTCGCGCGCGGTGTCGGCCGAGCCGCGTTCGCCGGCGACGGTCGAGAAACGCGTGAACACCGGCGTGACTTTGCCTGCGGCCTGGAACGGCGCCGCGCGCGTGAACTCGGTCATCGGCTGGTAAGCCTGGAAGTAGCCGTGGGCCGCCGAGCCGCGCGCATGCACGATGCGCTCGGGGATGCGCTCGTGGTCGAAGTGCGTGATCTTCTCGCGGAGGATGAAGTCTTCAAGCAGCGTCGGGCCGCGCA
>JANNWL010000323.1:0-2820 GCA_031414735.1 Burkholderiales bacterium
AAGGGTGGTTTCCGCTTCGCGACGGTGGCCGAGATCGACAGCCACTTCGGCTGCAAGCCGGGTTACCTGGGCGCCATCGGCATGCTCAAGTCCGTCAAGGTGGTGGCCGACCGCACGGTGGCCCAGATGAGTGACTTCGTCTGCGGCGCCAACGAGGCCGACTTCCACTACACCGGTGCCAACTGGGGCCGCGACCTGCCCGAGCCCGACCTGGTGGCTGACATCCGCAACGTGCTGGAAGGCGAGCCCTCGCCCGACGGCAAGGGCGTGCTCGCCATCCAGCGTGGCATCGAGGTCGGGCATGTCTTCCTCATCGGCACAGCCAAGTACAGCGTGCCGATGAAGGCCACCTTCCTCGACGAAAACGGCAAGCCGCAGCCCTTCGTGATGGGCTGCTATGGCATCGGCGTGACGCGGCTGCTCGGTGCGGCCATCGAGCAGAACCATGACGAGCGCGGCATCATCTGGCCGCTGTCCATGGCGCCGTTCACGGTCGTGCTGTGCCCCATCGGCTACGACCGCAGTGCCGATGTGCAGGTTGCTGCCGACAAGCTGCACGACGAACTGGTGGCGCTGGGCATCGACGTGTTGCTGGACGACCGTGGCGAGCGCCCGGGGGCCATGTTCGCCGATTGGGAGCTCATCGGCGTGCCCTGGCGTGTGGTGCTGTCCGACCGCGGCCTCAAGGCCGGCACCGTGGAGGTGCAGGGCCGCCGCGAAACGGCAGCCGCCACGGTGGCCGTGGCCGACGTGGTGGCCCGAATGAAGGCCAGCCTCGGCGCATGAATTTTCCGGCTAGCGGGCCGGGATGCGGGCGCATCACCCGCCGCACGCTGGTGGCCTGGCCGCTGGCGGTGCTGTGGCCGGACGTGCATGCCGGTGCGCAGGTGGAAGAGCCGCTGGCCGACTCGGTGCGCTCGGTGCTGTCCGCCGCCGTGGCAGAGGCCGCACCACCGCGGCCGAGCTTCGACCGCATGGAGGACCGGCTGGCCTACCTGCGCTGGCTGAGCACCACCAGCGAGAAGCTCAAACGACGCAAGTCTGACCACCACACGCGTGTCGAGTTCCTCGAGGCCGTCTGGTACGAAAGCCGCCGCGCCGGGTTGGAGACGGCGCTGGTGCTGGCGCTCATCCAGGTCGAGAGCGGATTTCGCAAGTACGCCATCAGCAGCGCCGGCGCGCGCGGCTACATGCAGGTGATGCCGTTCTGGGCCCGCTTGATCGGGGACGGCGACGACCGACGCCTGTTCCACCTGCAGACCAACCTGCGTTTCGGCTGCATCATCCTGCGCCACTACCTCGACCGCGAACGCGGCGACTTGTTCATGGCGCTCGGCCGCTACAACGGCAGCCGGGGCCAGCCGCAGTACCCAGCCCTGGTCTTCGGCGCGCGGCGGGGCTGGGAAGTACCGGCCGGCTGACCGGTTCGGCGAGGTGTTACGAGCGCGGCGCCAGGGCGGTGGCCAGTTCGCCGGACTCGTACATCTCCATCATGATGTCCGAGCCGCCGACGAATTCACCGTGGATGTAGAGCTGCGGAATGGTGGGCCACTGCGCGTAATCCTTGATGCCCTGGCGGACGTCTTCGTCCTCCAGCACATTGAAGGTCTTCAGGTCGGTGGCGCCACTGGCCTTGAGCAACTGGATCGCGCGGCCGGAAAAGCCGCACATCGGAAACTGCGCCGTGCCCTTCATGAAGAGCATCACGCGATGTCCTTTGACCATCTCGTCGATGCGTTGCTGCACGTCACTCATGGGATGTTCCTGCGGGGAGAAGCTGAGGGGCTGCAAGTATGCGGCAAACCGGCCTGGCCACCGGCCCCTGCGGGTTTGCCGAACTGCGTCGCTGCGGCGGCGTGGGGCGTCAGAACGAGTAGCGCACGCTCAGCTGCGCCATGGGCGACAGCCGCAGTTCCCGGAAAGCGCGCTCTACGCCTTGGTTGCCGAGCAGCGCGCGGCCCAGGTCCAGGCTGCTGCCGGGGCTTTGCGACACCAGGCCGAAGTCGGCACTGACGCTGAAGCCGCCGCCCAGAGGCGCCGCGCTGAAGCCCAGCCCCAGGTAGGGCAGGGGTTGAGGGCTGTCTGCCGCGGGCGGCAGCGCGGGCTGCGGGCCGCTGCCTTGGACCGACAGGCTCAGACCCTGCCCGGGCAAGGCCCTGTAGAGCGGCGCGCCCGCCAGCGAACCGAGAACGATGCCGCCAGTGGCCCGGAACGCGCCGAACGATGGTTGTGCCAGCAGGTAGTCCCCCAGCACGGCGCCACCCTTGAGTTCCTGGGCCTGGGCCTTGGCCGCACCGAAGGGCAGCGGCGACGCGGTCTGCAACTGAACACGCGCTTGCCATTGGGGCCACAGGTTGTCGGCGCGGGGGGCCGACAGGCCGTCGGCGGCATGACCGCAACTCGCTGCCAGAACCAGGCCGGCCAGAAACCATCGACTCTTCATGAGGCACTCCCCGGACAAAAACATTGGGACCATCATGCGCGCTAAGCCGCCGCTGTGCATCCCCTAGCCGTGTGAGCAGACGCAATCCGCGACACAGTGCGCGCATCGCCACTCAGACTTGTGGTGTCCACGCTCCGCCGCTGCAGCGCGGAATTCCGGCCAGGTCGGCGCGCGTCGACACCTGGCCGAACCCCCGTGACTGCAACAGCCCGCGCACGGCGTCTGCCTGGTCGTGGCCATGCTCGAGCAGCAGCCAGGCGCCAGGGGTCAGGTGGTGCGGAGCGCCGTCGATGATCTCGCGCAGCGCGGCCAGGCCGTCGCCCTCCGGCGTGAGCGCGTTGCGGGGTTCGTGGGCGAGCGCCTGCAGGTGCGGGTCG
>JANNWL010000324.1:0-9113 GCA_031414735.1 Burkholderiales bacterium
CATGACCACGGCCGCCGTGGTCAAGGGCGACGCGAAGGTAGCCGCCATCTCGGCCGCATCCATCCTGGCCAAGGTGCACCGCGACCGCCTGTGCCAGGACCTGCACCGCGACTTCCCGGCCTACGGCTTCGACGGCCACAAGGGCTACCCCACACCAGCGCATCTGGCCGCCCTGCGCGAGCACGGCGCCTGCCCCGCCCACCGGCGCAGCTTTTCGCCCGTGCGTGACGCACTGCGGGACTGATCCGGCATGACGTCGCCGCTGCGCATCACCTCCCGTGACAACGCCCTGCTGGTGCGCCTGCGGCGCCTGGCGCAGGACGGCACGGCCTACCGGCGCCTGGGCCAGATCTGGGTCGAGGGCGACCACCTGTGCCGCGCTCTGCGCGCCCGAGGCCAGGAGCCTGCCATGGCGGTGGTCAGCGAAGAAGCCTGGGCGGTGCCGGGCTTGAACGAAGTCGCGAGCTGGGCGGGCAAGGTGATCGTGGTGCCCGGCCCGTTGTTCGCGGGCTTCAGCGGCCTGGAGTCGCCTGCCGGCATCGGCTACGTCATCGACCTGCCTGCGCCGACGGTCATCGCTGACGACCTGCCCACCGTCGTGCTGGACCGCGTGCAGGACCCCGGCAACGTCGGCAGCATTCTTCGCACTGCGGCGGCCTTTGGCGTGCGCCAGGTGCTGGCCCTGGCGGGCACGGCGGCACTGTGGTCGCCCAAGGTGTTGCGCGCCGGCATGGGAGCGCACTTTGCGCTGGGCTTGCACGAAGGCTTGGAAGAAGCTGCGCTGCAGGCGCTGGCCGTCCCCCTGCTGGCCACCAGTTCCCATGCCGGTCAGTCGCTGCCGCAGGCGGCATTGCCATGGCCCTGCGCCTGGGTGCTGGGGCACGAGGGCCAGGGCGTGTCGGCGGCATTGCTGGCGCGCTGCGCGCTGCAGGTGCGCATCCCGCAGCCGGGGGGTGAAGAGTCGCTGAACGTGGCCGCGGCGGCGGCGGTGTGTCTGTACGAGTCGCAGCGCCGGTTTCAGTAGATGAGCCGGTCCGGGCGCAGGTCGCGCAGGATCGTGGTCGCGATCTCCTCGATCGACTTGTGGGTGGAGGACAGCCAGGCGATGCCCTCGCGGCGCATCATCGATTCGGCCTCGTTGACTTCGTAGCGGCAGTTCTCGGGCGCGGCGTAGCGGCTGCCCGGGCGGCGTTCGTTGCGGATCTGCGCCAGCCGGTCGGGGGCGATGGTCAACCCAAAGCACTTGCGTTTGTACGGGCCCAGCGGCGTGGGCAGCCGGCCACGCTCGAAGTCCTCCGGAATCAGCGGGTAGTTGGCCGCCTTGATGCCGTGCTGCATGGCCAGGTACAGCGACGTCGGCGTCTTGCCGCTGCGGCTGACCCCCACCAGGATCACGTCGGCCACGTCGAGGTTGCGTGACGACTGGCCGTCGTCGTGGGCCAGCGAGAAGTTGATGGCCTCGATGCGGTCGTGGTACTCCTGGCTGTGGCTGGTGTCGGTGAAGCGGCCGACACGGTGGTTGCTCTTCACGCCGAACTCTTCTTCCAGCGGCTCGACGAAGGTACGGAACATGTCCATCACCCGGCCGAGGCAGTCCGGCGCGATGACGATGTCTCGCACCCGGTCGTTGACGAGGGTGATGAACACGATGGACCGCTTGCCCTCGCGCAGCGTGACCTCGTTGATCTCGTTCACGACCACCCGGGCCTTCTCGGGCGTGTCGATGAACGGGCGGCGTACATGCCTGGGCTTGAACGGGAACTGCGCCAGGATCGAGTTGCCGAAAGTCTCTGCGGTGATGCCGGTGCCATCCGAAACAAAAAACACAGTGCGATCGGTCATGGCGTGCGTACTTTCTGCGTTCGTGGCCTGTTCAGGCGCCCGATCATAAGGAGCAAGTCCTTAGAATCTGTTTGCATATTCCGCCATCAAGCCACGACATGAACCCCCTGCGCTCCCGACAACAACAAGACAGCGCGGCAGGGCGCGGTTCGGCCGTGCATGCGGAAGCACCGCTTTTTTCACATCCCGGAGCTTTCCCATGTCACATGCCCTCTTGGCGACCGCCCTGGTCGTCCCGTTTGAACAACTGAGAATGACCGACGTCGAGGTCGTGGGCGGAAAGAACGCCTCCCTCGGCGAAATGATCAGCCAGTTGGCCGCGACCGGGGTGCGCGTGCCTGGTGGCTTCGCCACCACGGCCCATGCCTTCCGCCAGTTCGTGCGACACGGCGGCTTGGCGGCTCGCATCCAGGCTCGGCTGGACGCGCTGGATGTCGATGACGTGCGGGCCCTGGCCGAAGCCGGTGCGCAGATTCGTCAATGGGTGATCGACACCCCGTTTCCGGCCGATCTGGAGGCGGCCATCCGTGCCGAGTTCGCGCGCCTGGCCGAGGGCAGTCCGGGGGTCAGCTTTGCGGTGCGGTCGTCAGCCACGGCCGAAGACCTGCCGGACGCGTCCTTCGCCGGGCAGCAGGAGAGCTTCCTCAACGTCAGCGGCATAGCCGACGTGCTGCACCGCATGAAGGAAGTGTTCGCGTCGCTCTACAACGACCGCGCCATCAGCTACCGCGTGCACAAGGGCTTTGCCCATGCCGACGTGGCCTTGTCCGCCGGCGTGCAGCGCATGGTGCGGTCCGACCTGGGCGCGGCCGGCGTGCTGTTCACCATCGACACCGAGTCGGGCTTCAAGGACGTGGTCTTCATCACCTCCAGCTACGGCCTGGGTGAACTGGTGGTGCAAGGGGCCGTCAACCCCGACGAGTTCTACGTCCACAAGCCCACCCTGGCCGCAGGCAAGTTCCCCATCATCCGTCGCGTGCTCGGCTCCAAGCTGCAGCGCATGAGCTTTGCCAGCGCCAAGGACAAGGCCCAGGGCAGCCGGCTCGTGAGCGTGGCCGACACGCCGCCCGAGCAGCGCAACCGGTATTCACTGAGCGACGCCAACATCATCGAGCTGGCGCACTACGCCGTGATCATCGAGAAGCACTACGGTCGCGCCATGGACATCGAGTGGGGCAAGGACGGCTGCGACGGCAAGCTCTACATTCTGCAGGCCCGGCCCGAGACGGTGAAGAGCCAGTCCGGCGGCCGCGTCGAGCAGCGCTACAAGCTCGTCGGCAAGGGAGTCGTGCTGGCCGAAGGCCGCGCCATCGGGCAGAAGGTCGGCACGGGGCCGGTGCGGCTGGTCAGGTCACCCGCCGAGATGGACCGCGTGCAGCCCGGCGACGTGCTCGTCACCGACATGACCGACCCGAACTGGGAACCGGTGATGAAGCGCGCCTCGGCCATAGTCACCAACCGCGGCGGGCGCACCTGCCACGCGGCCATCATCGCGCGCGAGCTCGGCATCCCGGCCGTGGTGGGTTGCGGTGACGCCACCGAGCGGGTGCAGGAAGGTGCGCTGGTCACGGTGTCTTGCGCCGAGGGCGACACCGGCTTCATCTACGACGGCCTGCTGGAAACCCAAGTCACGGATGTGCAGCGCGGCGAGATGCCCTACTGCCCGATCAAGATCATGATGAACGTGGGCAACCCCCAGCTCGCCTTCGACTTCGCCCAGATGCCGAATTCCGGCGTCGGCCTGGCGCGGCTGGAATTCATCATCAACAACAACATCGGGGTCCACCCCAAGGCCATCCTCGACTACCCGAACATCGATGCCGACCTGAAGAAGGCTGTCGAGTCCGTGGCCCGTGGCCATGCGTCGCCGCGCGCCTTCTATGTCGACAAGCTCACCGAAGGCATCGCGACCATCGCCGCAGCTTTCTGGCCCAAGTCGGTAATCGTGCGGCTGTCCGACTTCAAGAGCAACGAGTACCGCAAGCTCATTGGCGGCACGCGCTACGAGCCCGACGAAGAAAACCCCATGCTGGGTTTCCGCGGCGCCAGCCGCTACATCAGCGGCGACTTCAAGGACGCCTTCGCGATGGAGTGCGAGGCGCTCAAGCGCGCACGCGTCGACATGGGCTTGACCAACATCGAGATCATGGTGCCCTTCGTGCGCACCGTGAAGCAGGCCGAGCGCGTGACGCAGATGCTGGCCGAGCGCGGTCTGCAGCGCGGCGTGGGCGGGTTGAAGGTGATCATGATGTGCGAGGTGCCCAGCAACGCCATCCTGGCCGAGCAGTTCTTGCAGCATTTCGACGGCATGTCCATCGGCTCCAACGACCTGACGCAGCTGACGCTGGGGCTGGACCGTGATTCGGGTCTGGAGCAACTGTCCGGCGACTTCGACGAGCGCGACCCGGCTGTCAAGGCCCTGATCTCGCGTGCCATCGCGGCCTGTCGCGCCACCGGCAAGTACGTGGGCATCTGCGGCCAAGGGCCCAGCGACCACCCTGATTTCGCTGACTGGCTGGCCGCAGAGGGCATCGTGTCCATCTCGCTCAACCCCGACAGCGTGGTCGAGACCTGGCAGCGCCTCGCCAAGCGCACCTGAAGAAAAGGGCGCATCGCCAAGCCACGCAAACGGGACCCTCGGGTCCCGTTTTTGCTGCACCGCACAGGCATCGTGCCTAGGGTTTTGCCTGTCAGGGCTTGCGATGGGACCAGACCCTGTTGTCAGAAATCCGTAAGCACTCTCGCCAAGAGTCGCCTGTCCCTTATATGAGTCCATTTCCGTGTTGCTTTTTCTCTCTTCCGCGAAGCTGGTCTGCGAGATCGCGCTCATGGCGATGCTTGGGCAGGGCCTGCTCGCCGTACTGTCCGGCGCCAAGCGTGACAGCAACTTCTTCTACCAGCTGCTGAAGATCCTGACCCGGCCCTTCACGGCGGTGGCTCGTTTCATAACGCCGCGCCAGGTGGGTGACCATCAGGTCGGATTCGTGGCTTTCTTTCTTCTGGCCGTGGTGTGGGCGATCGTGACCTTCGAGAAGGTAAGTTTCTGTTTGAACAACAAGATGGTCGGCTGTCAATGATTCGATTCGATTACTTGTGGGCGAAGTGGCGTGCCATTGGCCTGCTGGTGCTGGGCCGCAACGATGCCGCGCTAGAAGC
Organism: Burkholderiales bacterium; assembly: GCA_031414735.1. GTDB lineage: Bacteria > Pseudomonadota > Gammaproteobacteria > Burkholderiales > Burkholderiaceae_C > Rubrivivax. The sequence continues at coordinate 4,999 of JANNWL010000324.1, forward strand.
GTTTAACCAGATGGTCTTGCGCTGGCCGGACGACACCTATGGCTTGGCCAGCCGCGCCCACCTGCTGACGCAGAAGCGCCAGACTGAGGCGGCCTTGAGCGACTCGCAGCGGCTGGTGGCATTGCGGCCGGAGCACGCACCGACGTGGTTCAACCATGGCTTCATGCTCGAGGTCGCAGACCGGCTTGAAGATGCGCTGCAAGCGTTCCAGAAGGCCACCACCTTGGACGAGCAACTCGACCGCGCCTGGTACGGGCAGGGCATGGTGCTGATCCGCCTGAAGCGCTATGACGAAGCGGTGCTCGCCCTGAAGCGCAACACCGAACTGCAACCGATGAGTCCGTACGGCTGGTACCAGCTGGCGCGGGTTCATATGGATCGACACGAACCCGATGAAGCGGTGAAGATCATCAAACACCTGAAGGGGTTCGAGCCCAAGGTCGCTGCACAACTGGAACGCGAGACCGGGTTGCTGGCGGTCTCTTCGACAACCTGATTCCCGCTATTTGCACGGGCCGGGCCTGCCGCCGGACAACGAACCGCCCGAGCTGGGGCGGAAAAGAGCAAGTACCGGTTCTGTGCCGGGTCAATTTTTCATAACCAAGAGGTGACTGCAATGAAGGTGAGTGATAACCACCAACGCTACTGGCAGAAGAACCTGCGGATCACATCGATCCTGCTGGCAATCTGGTTCGTGGTGACCTATGTCGTGGCGTACTTTGCCCGCGACTTGAGCTTCGTCATGGCGGGCTGGCCCTTCAGCTTCTGGATGGGGGCACAAGGGGCGTTGGTGATCTACGTGGCGATCATCTGGTACTACGCGCACTACATGAACAAGCTCGACATCGAGCACGGCGTTGCCGAGGAGGAATGACATGGCTGGCTTGAGTTTCGAACCCCAGGTCGGGGCGTCCAACAAGGAGGCCAATGCGGCCTTCAAGAAGGGCCTGACCAAGGTCTACACCTGGTACACGGGTGGCTTCATCGCCTTCGTGATCGTGCTGGCCATCGCCGAGCAGATGGGCTTGTCCCGAGGTGCCATCGGCATCGTCTTCTTGCTTGCTACCGTGGCTCTGTATGCGGGCATCGGCATCATGAGCCGTACCAACGACGCCGCCGAGTACTACGTGGCCGGCCGTCGTGTGCCCGCTGTGTACAACGGCATGGCGACCGGTGCGGACTGGATGAGCGCCGCCTCGTTCATCGGCATGGCCGGCACGCTGTACCTCTCCGGCTACGGCGGTCTGGCCTTCATCATGGGCTGGACCGGCGGCTACTGCCTGGTGGCGCTGTTCCTGGCGCCGTACCTGCGCAAGTTCGGCCAGTTCACGATTCCCGACTTTCTGGGCGCGCGCTATGAAGGCAATCTGGCCCGCTTTGTCGGCATCCTGATCGCCATCCTGGTGTCTTTCGTGTATGTCGTCGCGCAGATCTACGGCGTCGGCTTGATCACCACGCGTCTGTCGGGTCTGGCGTTCGAGATCGGCATCTTCGTGGGCCTGGGCGGCATCCTGGTGTGCTCGTTCCTGGGTGGCATGCGTGCAGTTACCTGGACGCAGGTGGCGCAGTACATCATCTTGATCATTGCTTATCTGATCCCGGTGGTGTGGTTGTCCGTCAAGCAGACCGGTGTGCCGGTGCCGCAAGCCGTTTATGGCGCGCAGCTCGCCAAGGTCACGGCCAGGGAGCAGGTCCTGATCGACGACCCGAAAGAGAAGGAGGTCATTGCCATCTTCAAGCAGCGCTCTGACGACCTTGCGGCCAAGCTCAAAGACATTCCCACGGCACTGGCCGCCGACAAGACGGCCGCGCTTAAGAAGGTCGATGACCTGAAGGCTGCGGGAGCCCCGCTGGCTGACGTGCAAGCCGCCGACAAGGCGCTGGCCGCGCTGCCCAAGGACGAGGCTGCTGCCAAGACCGCCTGGACAGCCGCCAAGGCCGCCAACGACGCCCGTGCGCGCCCCCTGGCCGGCATGCCGCGCCATGGTCAGGCTTACGCCGGTGACCCGAATGGCGACGAGAAGGCGCAAAAGACCTTCAACGAGTCGCGTCGCAACTTCATGGCCCTGGTGTTTTGCTTGATGGTGGGCACGGCTGCGCTGCCGCACATCCTGATGCGCTACTACACCACGCCCACGGTGAAGGAAGCGCGCAGCTCGGTGACTTGGTCGCTGTTCTTCATCTTCTTGCTTTACTTCACGGCGCCCGCCTTGGCCGTGCTGGTGAAGTACCAGGTGTTCAACGTGCTGGTGGGCACGCCATTCGATCAATTGCCGGCATGGGTGGGCTCTTGGGCCAAGGTCGACCCGGCGCTGCTGTCGATTTCTGACATCAACAAGGACGGTCTGTTCCAGTTGGGCGAAATGCGCATCGGTGGCGACATCATCGTGCTGGCCACCCCGGAGATCGCCGGGCTGCCCTATGTCATCTCTGGCCTGGTGGCGGCCGGTGGTCTGGCGGCTGCGCTGTCCACGGCCGACGGCCTGTTGCTGACGATTGCCAACGCGCTCAGCCACGACCTGTACTACAAGATGATCGACCCCAACGCGCCGACATCGCGCCGGGTGATGATCTCCAAGGTGCTGCTGTTGGTTGTGGCGCTGGCGGCGGCCTATGTGGCTTCTTTGAAGATTGCCGACATCCTGTTCCTGGTGTCGGCCGCCTTCTCGCTGGCCGCAGCGGGCTTCTTCCCGGCGCTGGTGCTGGGTATTTTCTGGAAGCGGGCCAACAAGTGGGGCGCGGTGCTGGGCATGCTGTCGGGCGTGTCGATCACGTTCTATTACATGGCCACCACGCAGGTCTGGATGCGCGGCTTGTTCAACGTCACGTCGCCGATCGTCGACAACACCTGGTGGGGCATCCTGCCCATCTCTGCCGGCATCTTCGGTGTGCCACTGGGCTTTGCGGTGATCATCATCGTGAGCTTGCTGACGCCGGCGCCCAAGCCTGAAATTCAGGAACTGGTGGAGCACGTGCGCTACCCGAACCTGAACACATCGCGCGCCTGACGCGCTTGTCGTGAGTACGGCGCCTGGGCCAGTCCCAGGTGCTTGAGGCGGCCTGCAGGGCAACTTGCAGGCCGTTTCTGGGTTACACTCATGGGCTTTTCCTCTGCCGCACCCACCTTGCTGACGCATCCCCGGGGCGGCTACCCGCCAGCAATTCCGCTGCGGAATCCACAAGGAGTTTTCATGCGTCATTACGAGATCGTTCTGCTGATCCATCCGGATCAAAGCGAACAGGTTCCAGCCATGCTGGAACGCTACAAGACCCTGGTCGCCGCAGGCGGCGGCAAGGTGCACCGGGTGGAAGACTGGGGCCGGCGCCAGCTGGCCTACATGATCCAGAAGCTCGCCAAGGCGCACTACCTGTGCCTGAACATCGAGTGCACCCAGGAAACGCTGACTGAGATCGAAACCGGTTTCCGTTTCAACGACGCCGTCTTGCGCCACCTCACGGTGTCACGCGACAAGGCCGAGACCAATCCCTCGATCATGATGAAGGCCGTCGAGCGCGAAGAGTCACGCAAGGAGCGCCACGAGGCTTCGGCCTGAGGGCTTCAACCGCGCCGTTGCAGTCGCCCCTGTCCTGCCCGCCGACATGAACCGCGTGGTTCTTTCGGGTGTGCTGGTGGAGCGCCAGGCGTTGCGCTACACCCCCGCCGGCCTGCCGGCGCTGAACCTGGGTCTCAAGCACGAGTCCACGCTCAGCGAAGACGGCCAGCCCCGCAAGGTCTCGATGGAGATGCGGGCGGTGGCCATCGGGGGCATCACGAAAGCACTGGGCAGCATGGCGCTGGGATCAGAAGGGCTCTTCGGAGGCTTTCTGGCCAGCGCGCGCAACGGACGCGGTTTGTTGTTTCACATCACCTCGGTCGAGCCCCTGGCCTGACCGGTTTTCATCCGATCACTCTCAATTTTTCCGGAGGTCACTATGCCCCCACCACGCGGTAAAGGTCGTTTTTCCAAGGACAAGCGCCCCAAGCGCAACACCCAGGCTCTGCTGTTCCGTCGCAAGCGCTTCTGCCGCTTCACGGTTGCAGGCGTCAAAGAAATCGACTACAAGGAAATCGACGTCCTGCGCGACTTCGTCGGCGAGAACGGCAAGATCACGCC
>JANNWL010000325.1:0-4817 GCA_031414735.1 Burkholderiales bacterium
TCCAACTACGTGATGTTCGAGTACGGCCGGCCCTCGCACATCTTCGATCTCGACCGCATCCGCGACAAGCTGGTGGTGCGCTGGGGCCAAGCGGGTGAGACGCTGGAATTGCTCAACGGCAACACCATCACCGTCGACGAAAAGGTGGGTGTGATCGCCGATGCACAGCAAGTCGAGTCGCTCGCCGGCGTCATGGGCGGGCAGGCCACGGCCGTGTCTGATGACACGAAGAACATCTACGTCGAGGCTGCGTTCTGGTGGCCCGAGGCCGTGCAGGGCCGCTCGCGCCGCTACAACTTCAGCACCGATGCCGGCCACCGCTTCGAACGCGGCGTGGATCCGGCCGGCACGGTGCAGCACATCGAGCGCATCACGCAGTTGGTGATCGACATTTGCGGCGGCCGAGCCGGCCCGATCGACGACCAGGTGCTGGGCCGGCCGCCTGCCACGCCCGTGGCGCTGCGCGTGGACCGCGCCTCGCGTGTCATCGGCCTGCCCGTCACGCAGGCGCAGTGCGTCGACGTGTTCCGCCGTCTTGGCCTTGAGACCAGCGAGCAACCGGGCGTGGTCACCGTGGTGCCGCCGAGCTGGCGCTTCGACCTGAAGATCGAGGAAGACCTGATCGAGGAAGTGGCGCGCGTGGTGGGCTACGACAAGCTGCCCGCGACGCCCCCGGTAGCACCCGTGACGGCCCGCAGCGCGCCCGAGGCAAAGCGCAGTGCCCATGCCGTGCGCCGCAGCCTGGTTGCTGCCGGCTACCAGGAAACCATCAGCTACAGCTTCGTCGAAGCGCGCTGGGAACACGAACTGGCCGGCAATGCCGACCCCATCAAGGTGCTCAACCCCATCGCCGCGCCGCTGGCGGTGATGCGGTCCAGCCTCATCGGCAGCCTCGTGCAGGTGCTGCGGACCAACCTGGCGCGAAAGGCCGGCCGGCTGCGGGTGTTCGAGATCGGCCGCGTTTTCATGCGCTCGGCCCAGGCGCCGGACGGTCCGCGTTCGGTGGCCGGTGTCGACCAGCCCATGCGACTGGCCGGCCTGGCCCACGGGCCGGCCGATGCCCTGCAGTGGGGCCGCAGGGAGCAGGGCGTGGACTTCTTTGACATCAAAGGCGATGTCGAGGCCTTGCTGTTCCCCCGCAAGCCGGGCTTTGAGCCGGCCACCCACCCCGCGTTGCACCCGGGGCGCTGTGCGCGGGTGACGCTCGACGGCGTGGGCATCGGCTTTGTCGGCGAACTGCACCCGCGCTGGCGCCAGGCCTACGAGCTGCCCTGCGCACCCGTGCTGTTCGAACTCGACCTGGCCGCGGTGCAGCAACTGCCCGTGCCTGTGTTCAGCCCCGTGCCGCGGCAGCAGCCGGTGTGGCGCGACCTGGCGCTTGTGCTGCGCGACGACGTGCCGCACGACGCGCTGATGGACCAGTTGCGTGCCGATCCGGCCGGCCTGATCCGCAGCGCCAGCCTGTTCGACCTCTACAAGCCGGCCACCCCCAGCGCCGGCCTGCTGGCTGGCGAACGCAGCATGGCGGTGCGGCTGGAATTGCTGGACGCAGGTGCGACACTCACCGACGAACGCATAGACGCCGCCGTGGCGGCGGCGCTGGGCCGGACGCAGGTGGCCTTCGGCGCCCGGCTGCGGGCTTGAGGGGCAAGAACACACATGGACCACCAAGACGATGCCAGCCAGGGCGGCGTCACCCTGCCGTCGCTGGAGACGCCGACGCTGACCAAGGCCGACCTGGCCGAGCTACTGTTCGACCGCCTGGGTCTGAACAAGCGCGAGTCCAAAGACATGGTCGAAGCCTTCTTCGAGATCGTCAACGGCACCCTCGTGCAGGGCCAGGACGTCAAGCTCTCGGGATTCGGCAACTTCAACATCCGGCGCAAGGCGCCGCGTCCGGGGCGCAACCCGCGCACCGGCGAGTCGATACCGATCAAGGCGCGCAACGTCGTCACCTTCCATGCCAGCCACAAGCTCAAGGCCGTGGTGCAAGGCGACGTGCCACCGGAAGACGAGTTCGAGTAGAGTCTTTGGTCCGCTTCCGATCCCATTGATTTCAATGGAGAAATTGCTCCCCGCCATCCCTGCCAAACGCTACTTCACGATCGGTGAGGTGAGTGGGCTGTGCGCGGTCAAGCCGTACGTGCTGCGCTACTGGGAGCAGGAATTCACACAGCTCAAGCCGATGAAGCGGCGCGGCAACCGGCGCTATTACCAGCACCATGAAGTGCTGCTGATCCGGCGCATACGCGAGTTGTTGTACGGGCAGGGTTTCACCATCAGTGGTGCCCGCAATCGTTTGTCGGATGTGGTGGCGGGTCCGCAGATCGCCGATGGCGACGTTCTCGATGACAGCGCCCTGAACACCATTGCGGCGGCTGGCGACGGTGTTGACTGCGCGGCGGAGTCGGCACTCGAGACCATCGACCTGCGGGCTGAACTCTTGTCGATCAGAGAGCTGCTGACCGTCTGAGGTGGGGTGCCGTTCAGGTCCACCCTGGCCCCTACAATGCGGGGTTTACCACTGGTGCATTTCATGTTGTCTGCTTGGCTGCTGCCAGAGCACATTGCCGACGTTCTGCCGGCACAGGCGCGGCGCATCGAAGAATTGCGTCGCAGCCTGCTCGACAAGGCCCGCAGTTACGGTTTCGAGCTGGTGATGCCGCCGCTGCTCGAGCACCTGGAATCGCTGCTCACGGGCACCGGCCATGAGTTGGACCTGCGCACCTTCAAGCTGGTCGACCAACTCAGCGGGCGCATGCTGGGCCTGCGCGCCGACACCACGCCGCAGGCGGCGCGCATCGACGCGCACCTTCTCAACCGCGAAGGCGTGACACGGCTTTGCTACTGCGGTCCGGTGCTGCACACGCGCCCGGCGGGGCTGTCTGCAACGCGCGAGCCGCTGCAATTCGGCGCCGAAATCTTCGGTCACGCCGGGCTCGAGGCCGATCTCGAGGCCGTCGAGCTGGCCCTGGACGGGCTGACTGCCGCGGGCGTGCAAGGCCTGGTGATCGACCTGGCTGACGCGCGCATCCTGCGCGGCGTGTTGGCCGGTCTGGCGATGGATACCGAGCCGCTGCAGGAGGTGATGCAGGCGCTGTCGGAGAAGGACTCGTCCAGCCTCGACCGCCTGACCCGTGGCATGCCTGAGGCACAGCGCCGGGGCCTGTGTGCCCTGCCGCGCTTGTACGGCGGGCCCGAGGTCCTGCAGGCTGCCCGCGAGCACGTGCCCGACCGGCCGATGGTGCGGGTGGCGCTGGAGCAGCTGGAATGGCTGGCGGCGCATCTGCGCCAGGCCTACCCCGGCCTGAGCGTGGGTTTCGATCTGGCAGACATGAGCGGCAATGCCTACTACAGCGGCCTGCGCTTCGCGGTGTACGGCGGCCAATGCCGCGACGCCCTGGCACGCGGTGGGCGCTACGACGAAGTGGGCGCGGTGTTTGGCCGCAACCGCCCGGCCGTTGGCTTCAGTCTGGACCTGAAGTCGCTGGCTGAAGTGGCGGGCACCACCCGCGCGCCTGCTGCCATTCGCGCACCCTGGGGCGAGGACGCCCACCTGCGCGCCGCCGTGCGCCGCTTGCGCGATGCGGGCGAGGTGGTGCTGGCCGTGCTGCCCGGGCACGGCATCGAGTCGCAGGCTTTCTTCTGCGACCGTGAACTCGTTGATGTGGCCGGGCGGTGGGTGCTGCGCGCGATCTCTGCCCCGGCTGCGGCGACTTGACCCCGAACTTGGAAAGCGTTTCAAACATGAATCCTGGCATCCTGCCCCGCGCGGGCCGCAACGTCGTCGTCGTCGGCACCCAATGGGGTGACGAAGGCAAGGGCAAGATCGTCGACTGGCTGACCGACCACGCCCAAGGCGTGGTGCGCTTCCAGGGCGGCCACAACGCAGGGCACACGCTGGTCATCAATGGCCGCAAGACGGCTCTGCAGCTCATACCCTCGGGCGTCATGCGCGAAGGCGTCGCCTGCTACATCGGCAACGGCGTGGTGGTGGATCCGGCCCACCTGCTGGGCGAGATCGAGCGCATCGAACAGCTTGGTATCGACGTGCGTTCGCGCTTGTTCCTGTCCGAGTCCTGCCCGCTGATCCTGCCCTTCCATGTGGCCATCGACCATGCCCGCGAAGCACTGCGCGAAAGCAGCGGCAGCGGCAAGATAGGCACCACCGGCAAGGGCATAGGCCCGGCCTACGAAGACAAGGTGGCGCGCCGCGCCCTGCGGGTGCAGGACCTCAAGCATCCCAACCGCTTCGAGGCCAAGCTGCGGGAACTGGTCGACCTGCACAACGCTGAGCTGACGGGCGTGTTGCGCGCCCAGCCGCTGGCCTTGCAGCCCATGCTCGACGCCGCCATGGCCGCGGCGGAACAGCTGCGGCCCATGATGGCCGACGTCGGCTATCGCCTCTTCACGGCGCACCGCGAGGGCGCCAACCTGTTGTTCGAGGGCGCGCAAGGCACGCTGCTGGACATCGACCACGGCACTTACCCGTATGTCACGTCGAGCAATTGCGTGGCCGGCAACGCCGCGGCCGGGTCGGGGGTCGGCCCCGGGCTGCTGCACTACATCCTGGGCATCACCAAGGCCTACACCACGCGCGTGGGCAGCGGACCGTTCCCGACCGAACTGGACATGGACGAGCCGGGCAGTGTGGGCCACCACCTGTCCACCGTGGGTCAGGAGCGTGGCACCGTCACCGGCCGTGCCAGGCGTTGCGGCTGGCTGGATGCCGCCGCGCTGAAGCGTTCGATCATCATCAACGGCGTCTCGGGCCTGTGCATCACCAAGCTCGATGTGCTGGACGGCCTGCCAGAGAT
>JANNWL010000326.1:0-9174 GCA_031414735.1 Burkholderiales bacterium
TAGCGCTGGTCATAAGGTGTGTGGTGGCTGCCCACCCAGCCGTTCAGCATCAGCGCGGCCTCGACTTCGCCGATGCGCGCCTTGGGCACGATGATGTCGATGTCGGAGAACAAGCGGCCCATCGCCGCACGCCGGCCGGACGCCAGGTACGCCGCGCCCTTCATCAAGGTGACGGGGATGCCCAGTGGCGACAACGCCCGGGCCAGGAATTCCACCTCGCGCCGCACCTCCGCCGCCTGCGCCTTGGCCAGCATGAGGATGTCGTCAAGGTGAGCGCCCACTTGGATGGAGAGACTTTCGCGCGAACCAGTCGCATCGGCCAGGCAGGCGACGCGGGCAAGCAGGTCCGAGCATCGGGCCTGCCGTGCCAGCAAGCTCCACTGCGTTTCGTTCAAGTGGTGCAGCCGCTCGGGTTCGCGCAGGACATGAACCAGCAGGGCACTTCTTGCCATGTTCATAAGTCCACTGCAGTGGGGGCGTTCTGCGGCGCGTCGGCCAACCGAGCGAAAAGCGCGGTCGCTTCTTCAAGCCGGCTGTACGAGAACTCGTAGCAATCGCTGCGTTCCACCAGGGCGGTCATGGCATGGAAACCGCCAACGCCATGCACGTGGTAGTTGAACGCGTTGCCGGCCAGCGCCAGCAAGGTTTTGCCCTTGGACAACGGCGTCAGCTTCGTTTCAGCGCCGGCGACGAACTTCGGCAACACCACCCAGGCAGGCAGTGCGGTGTCATCGCTGCGCTCGACCGCGCCCGGTGGCGGGCTGAAGTGGCCGACACTGCCCTTGATGGTCTCGTGCACCACCGGTCCGAAACGGGCGTTGGGGGCGAACTGCCGAATCACCTCAATCGAGGCGTTCTTGAGGCTGACGGGGCGCGGCACGGGCGTGATGCGACCCGTTACCGGGTGGATCAAGGTGAGCTCATCCGACAACAGGCGCCAACCTCGCCAGGCGAGGCCTGCACACAGCGTGCTCTTGCCTGAGCCCGGTGGTGCCGGCAGGATCAAGGCGCGCCCGCCGCGTTCAACGACAGCGGCATGCACGATCAAAAAGCGGTGCATCTGCATCGAGATACACCAGTTCATGCCCCACTCGAGCATCGGGAAGCCCTGGTCACCTGGCAGCGGCGTGAAGGGCAATTCGCCGTCCAGCGTGAACTGAACCTGCGGACGCACCAAGCGTCGCAGTCCGACGGGCCGGTCTACGCCAATGTGGAAATCGACGAAGCCGCTATCTACAGGTATCTCGTGCCCGGCGTAATGCAGGGCAATGCCATTGCGCACTTCCACCAACCGCGACCTGACGCACATCACCGCAGGGCCATTGCGCAAGCGCAGTCCGCTTCCGTGCAGTCGCCGGCTCAATTCGGCAGTGGACAGTTCGCCGACCTTCAAGTGCCTGTTGCCAGTGCCAAGCCGGCGTTCAGCAGTGTTTCCAACGTGGCGTCAATGGCTTCGCAATCCGCTGCAGAGGGTACTTCTCCGAAGGTGGCGCGCCACAGAACTTCGCTGGTTACAGCGCTGTCCAGCGCGCGCAGTGTCTTCAACAGCAAGACCGTGTCTTCATCGAAGACATGGGTGCTGGCCGTGGCCTCGTGGAACGCCACAACTTCTTCGCCCCACCGCACGGTGTGCAGTACGCCGCCGCCCCAAGACCATCGGCGCGCGCCGATCTCGCCACAGACCACCACCCTCGGTGGTCAATCAGCGTGTCATGGTCGTCTTGACCCAGGCGATCAAGCCACCACGGGGGCTGGCGGGCTCGGCATGGTCCGGGAACCAACGGATTCCGGCGGTCGGTTCGTAGTACCCGCGAGCGACATAGCTCGTCCAGATGCTTTTGACGGTGGGCACGTCGAGCACTTCCTTGGCCGTGAGGCCTTTGAGTGCGTTCAGGTAGGCCGCCACCAAGTACCTTGCCAGGCCATCCCGGCCTGACTCGGAGTTCGTGCGCAGCACCTCTGTCAGCGTTTTGGTGCCGTAGCCGCCCTGGGTACCAAACACGCTGTTGAAAGTCGTGCCTGCTACCTTGACGGTCTTCAAGTTCTCGGTGGTTGCCGCACCGGACTTCGCGGCTTCGCTGGTTGCCATGCCGTCATTCAGCGTGCTCGGACCGGTGGTCTTGTCGGATTTCGGTTCGGCATCGGCAGCCACCGGCGCCGCGACGCTCTTGGTGGTGTCGGGCGACGCCGCAGGGGCGGGCCAGTCCTTGGATGAGCTTTCTTGCCCCCACACGCCAGGGCCCGCACCCGTGCAGGCAAACACACCCGCGTGCGGCCGGCTCACATTCATCGAACCGCTCGCAGACGCGGTCATGCAGGTGCCGGCCATCACCGGTCGGTTGACCAGGGTCAAGAGGGCCGGCGCTGTGGCCAGACCGCCACGCAACAAACGGCGACGACCGTTCGCTGCCATCGCTCGAGGGGGGTGGGATTCGGGAAATTCGGTTCGGTCTTCCGGGGTCATGAGTGACTCTCCTGGACAACGTGGGATTTGTGCAGATTGTAGGTGTCACTACTCTTGTCGTCTTGCCAAATGGACCCCTTGGTCGAGGGGGCGTCAGCGTCGACTTCGTGCGTCTGCGCCATAGGTCACAAGGCGCCCGGCAACCGGCGGTTGACAGGAGCCGCCCCGCCCGACCCTGGCACAGCTGGCCTGGCGCCGACGCCGCTGGCTGGTCTGGCGGTTGCGCCCAGAGCGGGCGCTTGGGGCGGCGGGAGGCTGTCGAAAAAACTTACAGTCGCTGCCCGGGAGTCTCCCGGCATCAGGCCGCATTACATTTAAGTTGTTGAATTCAAATAACTTTCGCCACCTGGCACAGCACGTGCTCATGTTCATCTGTCAGGTCCAACTCTCATCATCCACCCGCCGGCGTCCGGCGAATCCCAAGGGGTAACTGAAATGAACAAGTTTTCCAAAGTAGCCGCTGCAGCAGCTTTTTTGATGGCTGGTGTCTCGGCACAAGCCAGTTTCGTGATCGACACCTTCAACGTCGGTCAAGGCAGCTTCGCTGTCCCTTTCGCTGACATCACCGCCACGGCAGCGCCGGCGACGACGAGCACCCTCGGTGCGTCCAACTACGGCACCAACCTCGGTGGTGGCGTGGGTGGCAGCGTGAACGGCGCGATCACCGACATCGTCGGCGGTCAGCGCGATATCAGCATCGTGAAGTCGGCCCAAGGCGGCGGCCCCGTCCAGTCAGTCCAGGGTTACGTCGACAACGGCTCTTTTGAGTTCAATTCCCCCAACGGCACGGCCGGCTATGCCGTGTTGCGCTGGGACGGTGCGGGCACCACGTTCAACCAGGCGCTCAACACGAGCGGCCTGGGTGGTCTGAACTGGTCGGCTCTCGGGGTCGGCGTGTCGGTCTCGGTGCTTTTCGCAGACCAGCCGTTCACGATCACCATGCAGGCATGGACCGAGACCTCGGCAGGTAATTGGACGCTCACCGAGCAAAGCGTCCTTGTTCCGGCGAACAACGTCGGTCTGACGCCGCCACCCGCGACCTCCAGCTTCATGTTCAGCAATTTCACCGGGCTGAAGGACTTCTCGAAGGTCGGCGCGCTGCAGATGATCATTAACACCGGCGGTGCCGCTTCAGCTTTGGACCTGAGCATCGACTTCCTGACCGGCACCATTCCTGAGCCGGCGACCCTGGCCCTCGTCGGTCTGGCCCTGGTCGGTGTGGGTCTGTCACGCCGGAACCGCAAGGCCGCCTGATCGCGGGGTTTGGTACGCAGCCAGTTCGTTTGGCAACAGAAAAAGGGTGCTTCGGCACCCTTTTTGCTTTTTGACCGACCGCATTGTCGGCAAGTGCCCGGCGCCAGGCGTGAACAATCCGCCAATTGCCGGGCGACCTTGCGGGCTGCGCGGGTTCCCGCCGTGCCCGGTGTGCCATCATCCAGCCAGACGCCAGAGCACCGCGAAGCTTCCCGTGCGACGTTGTGCCGGAAGGTGTGGCGCGGTGCGCCGCAGGTGCTGGCACGAGCGGCTCGCTGCCCGTCTAAACCGAAGAAAGAAGGAGTTCGCCTTGGTATTCAACACCCGCAACACGTTATCTTTGTTTCGATGTGCGCTGGCAGGTCTGTTGGCTGTGGGCCTGGCAGGCTGTGGCGTCTTTGGCGGGCCTGCCCATCCCCCCGCGCCTGCGGCTTCGGCGGTCAACGACTACACCTATGTCATCGGTGCCGGCGACAGCCTGAACATCATCATCTGGCGCAACCCTGAACTGTCGATGTCGGTGCCGGTGCGCCCGGACGGCAAGGTGTCGGCGCCCTTGGTCGAAGAGTTGCCGGTGCAGGGCAAGACGCCCGTCGAAGTGGCCCGTGAGGTCGAGAAGCGGCTTGCGGTCTACGTGCGAGACCCGGTCGTGACCGTGCTCGTGAGCGGTTTCGTCGGGCCTTACAGTGAACAGATTCGCGTGGTGGGTGAAGCTGCCCGGCCGCAGGCGCTTCCCTACAGGATCAAGATGTCGATGCTGGACGTCATGATCGCCGTGGGCGGGCTGACGGACTTTGCCGACGGCAACCGCGCGACCATTCTGCGGACCTCCGAAGGCAACAAGCAGTACACAGTGCGCCTGCGCGACCTGATCAAACGCGGCGACGTGTCGGCCAACGTCGACATGCGGCCCGGCGACATCTTGATCATTCCGCAAAGCTTTTTCTAGCCAGGCGACCCTTACTCGCTGGCCTGGGCCTGGCGGACCCACCTATCCCTTGCCGCTGGATCCTCAACCCGGACTGAATCCGCAAGAGCATGGACGACATCTTCAGACAGGTCCTGGGCTTTGCCCGCGGCATGTGGCGATTCCGTTGGTATGGCCTGACCGCTTCCTGGGTCGTGGCCATCATCGGTGTTGCTGTGGTTTTTCGCATTCCCGACCAGTACGAAGCCAGCGCGCGGCTTTACGTCGACACCGATTCGGTTTTGAAGCCTTTGATGTCGGGCATGGCCATCCAGCCCAACGTGGAGCAGCAGCTGAACATGCTCACGCGCACGTTGCTCAGCCGCCCCAATATCGAGAAGCTGGTCCGCATGGCCGATCTGGACCTCAAGGGCGCCGGGCGGGACAACCGGGATGCACTGGTTGACAGGCTCATGGGGAGTATCCAGATCAGGGGGGCCTCGGGACTCAACTTGTACACCTTGGTGTACCGCGACGACGACCAGGACAAGGCCAAGCGGGTCATCCAGTCGCTGGTGTCATTGTTCGTCGAGTCCAGCCTGGGTTCGAGCCGAAAGGGCACCGATACCGCCAAGACCTTCCTTGATGAGCAGATCAAGGGCTTTGAGCTCAAGCTCGAAGAGGCCGAGACGCGGGTAAAAGAGTTCAAGATCAGGAACCTCACCATGCAGAACCCGGACGGCAAAGATGCCACCGGTCGCATGGCCGAGGCCAACGCGCAACTTGAGAGCGCCAAGCTCATGCTTGTCGAGGCGGAAAAGGCACGCGACGCCGCCAAACAGCAGTTGACCGCCGAACGCGGACAAAGCTCGACCAATCTGTCGCAGAGCATCTTGCAGGAGTCATCGATCTCCGTGGCGACCCCCGAGCTTGACAACCGAATTGAAGGCCAGCGCCGCAACCTGGATGCGTTGATGCAGCGTTTCACAGAGCAGCATCCTGACGTCATCACGACCCGGCGTCTCGTGAAGGACCTGGAGGAACAACGGCGAAAGGAAGTTCAGGAACTGCGCCGGGCAGCCCTCATCGCTGCCGGATCGGGGGGCGGAGCGAATCCACAGACCAACGCGGCGATCCAGGAGCTCAGCCGCATGGTGGCCAGTTCCGAGGTGCAGGTGGCTTCGCTGCGCGCGCGCGTCGCCGAGTACAACGCACGGTTTGCGCAGGCGCGTGAGGGTCTGAAATCTGCACCGCAGATCGAAGCCGAGGCCGCACAGCTGAACCGGGATTACGGCCTCATCAAGCGCAGCTACGACGAGCTTGTGTCACGCCGGCAGACTGCCACGATGTCGGGCGAGCTGGATGCCGCCACAGGGGTTGCGGAATTCCGCTTGATCGACCCCCCGCGTGTCTCGCCCAAACCCGTTTACCCCAACCGGCCTGCCATCCTGCCCTTGGCCTTGGCGGCGGGCCTGGCGGCGGGCATTGCGTTGACCTTGGTTCTCAGCCAGCTTCGGCCGACCTTCGACGACCCGAGCGACCTGCACACCAAGACCGGGCTGCCTCTGCTGGGGGTTGTGACCTTGGTCGTGAGCGATCTGGACCGCCGCCGCGAACGCATGGGCCACGTGCGTTTCATCTCTGCGTCGGGCAGCCTGGTGGGGCTCTTCGTTGCGGGGCTGATAGCCATGTCTCTGATGAGCAAATATGCGGGTTGAGATCGTGAGCATGCCTGAGCCTGCCCCGCACGCAGCCTGCACCGCGCAGCCCATCGAATTGACCGGGGGCCACCGATGAGCAGCCTGATAGAACAAGCCGCCGAGCGGCTGGAGCAACTGCGGCAGGCAGGTGTCGACCTGTCGCAGCTGGAGCCCAGCGCGCAGGCCGTGGCGACCGCAGACGCCAGCCCGCCGCCAACCAGGCCGCCAGCCCCGCAGTTGCGCTCGGCCCCGGCCACGCTGCCCGGCAAGCTCGACGAGCCGGGAGCGGGGTCGCGACGGATCGAGATCGACCTGGAGCGCATGTCCGCGGTGGGCATCGTTGCGCCCAACGCGCCGCGCACCCAGCTGGCCGACCAGTACCGCGTGCTCAAGCGCCCGCTCATCTCCAACGCACTGGGTCGCGGTGCCGCCCGCATCGAACACGCCAACCTCATCATGGTCACCAGCGCGCTGGCGGGCGAGGGCAAGAGCTTCACCTCCATCAACCTGGCCATGAGCATCGCCGCCGAGCTGGACCACACGGTGATGTTGGTGGATGCCGACGTGGCGCGCCCTTCTGTGCTGCGCATGCTGAACCTGCCAGCAGGCCCGGGCTTGCTCGACCTGCTGGAAGGCAAGGCCGACATGGCCAGCGTGCTGCTCAAGACCAACATCGACAAACTCACCATCCTGCCTGCGGGCACGCAGCACGCCAAGGCGACGGAGCTGCTGGCCAGCGACGCCATGAAGGCGCTGCTGGAAGACATGGCCACGCGGTACCCTGACCGCATCATCATCTTCGACTCGCCGCCGCTGCTGCTGACCACCGAGTCGCGCGTGCTGGCCACCCACATGGGCCAGATCGTGGTTGTGGTGGCGGCCGGCAAGACGGCGCAGGCCACCGTGAAGCAAGCGCTGTCGACGATTGAATCCTGCCCGGTCAAGATGATGGTGCTGAACAAGGCGCGCGGCAACGTGCAGGGGGGATATGGCGCTTACGGCTATGGTTATGGCTATGGGTACGGCTATGGCTATGGTTATGGCCAGGCGGCCGAGAGCCCCGAGCCCAAACGTGAGGCGTGAGGCGTGAGCGACACCGTTCCTCAGCCATGAAAGCCAAACGCTCGTCAACAGTCCGGCGTGCACCGATGACGCCTTTGATCGGTTGCAGCCTGGGCGCGATGCTGGCTTTCGCCTGCCTGCCGGCCCTGGGCCAGCGTGCGGCCAGTCCGCCTCAGCTGTTTGTCAGCTCGTCGTTCACGGCGTCTGAGACTTACACCGACACCCAGCGCACAGGCGGTTTCAGCGGCGGCGAGTTCGTGACCGTGCTGACCCCGGCGGTCAGGGTTTCCGGGCGGTTGGGCGCCATCTCCGGCTCGTTCGATTATTCGTTGTCGGCGCTGCATTACTCCGAGAAGTCGCAGGCCAACCGGGTGGCCAGCAACGCCCAGAACGGCTTGAACACCGCGTTCACATTCACACCCATCGACAACTTTGCCTTCGTCGATGTGAGCGCCAGCATTGGCCAGCAGCAGATTTCACCGTTCGGACAACAGTCGGTGGACAACACCACACAGGCCAATCCGAACCGCACCGAGGTGTCCACGTTCAGCATCGCGCCGTACATACGCGGTGCGTTCGATGGGGTGATGAACTACGAAGTCCGGCTGTCCAGCACGCGCACCGACGCCAAGCGCGTCAGCACCTCGGATTCCACCAGCACGGCGGGATCCATCACGCTCAGTTCGCCCAGCGGCAGATCGGTGTTGGGCTGGGCCCTGACCGGGTCCCGGCAGCAGGTGGATTTTCGGGCCGGCCGCACCACCGAGTCCGACAGGCTTACGGCGACCTTGACCGCCCAGCCCGTCGACGACCTGCAGCTCTCGCTGACCGGGGGGCGGGAGTCGACCGACGTGGGCAGCGGTGTGGGCCGGCGCAGCAACAACACCTGGGGTTGGGGCGCGCGCTGGACGCCCACCGACCGCAGCAACATCAGCTACCGCCGCGAGGTTCGCTACTTCGGCAATTCTCACAACATCGCCTTCGAGCACCGCATGCCGCGCACAGTGTGGCGCTATGCCGATACGCGTGACGCGACCGGCGGTGGCGACCCGAACGGCGTGGGCCGGCCGGTCACGCTGTACGAACTGTTCTTCGCCCAGTTCGCCTCGGTGCAACCCGACCCGGTGCAGCGCGAACAGCTGGTGCTGGCGTTCTTGCGAGGCCTCGGTGCCAACCCCAACGACACGGTGGGCGGGGGCCAGTTGACGTCGGCGATCACGCTGCAGCGGCGTCAGGACTTGTCGCTGGCGTGGCTGGGCCGACGGACCAACCTGAACCTGCAAGCCTTCAGCACCGAGAGCCGTGTGCTCGACACGGGCACGGCCGCGGCCTCTGGCGAGCCCGTGGTGCAGCGCGGTTACAACGGCAATTTGTCGTACACGCTGTCGCCCACGTCGTCCGTGAGCCTGAACGGCGCGCAACAAAAGACCTTGTCTACCGCGACCCGACGTGGCAACGATCTCAAGTCGGTGTCATTGAACCTCACCAGTCGGGTTTCGCGGACGGCCAGCACGTCGCTCAGCGCGCGCTACGCCGTGTTCAACAGCGACACCAATGCGTACCGCGACACCTCGATCGCAGCGTCGGTGCGGTTCCAGTTCTGACGGCGAGGAAGCATCGACATGTACGAATCCTTCTTTGGCCTGACGAGCAAGCCGTTCCAGCTCAACCCGGACCCGGCCTTCTACTTCGCCAGCAAGCAGCACCGGCGCGCCAAGGCCTACCTCGAGTACGGCGTGTCGCGCAACGAAGGCTTCATCGTCATCACCGGCGAGATCGGCGCCGGC
>JANNWL010000327.1:0-14665 GCA_031414735.1 Burkholderiales bacterium
ACATTGATGGGGTTGGCCGCCACGATCTCCAGCCCGTAGTCGTTGACGCTGAGCGAGAACGTATTCGCCTGCGTGCGCGCCAGCCGCCAGGCCAGCAGCTGCGCCAGGCCGATGTGCACGTTGCGCCCGCCGAAGGGGTACAGAAACAGGTGCTGGCCTTCGCGCGACTGCAGCCTTTCCACCAGCAGGCTGCCGCGCCGCGGCAGGTGCGACAAGCGCGCCTGGGCCTGCAGCATGGGCTGGGCGGCCTGCATCTCGGGGCTGTCGAAGCGGCCCTGGGCGGCGTCGTCCAGCAGGTCCAGCACCGATTCGGCCATCTCGCTGGAAAGCGGCATCTTGCTGCCGGCCCAACTGGGCACCACGCCCTTGGGCTTGGTGGCGCGCCGCACGTAGGCCGTCATGTCCTGCGTGCGCACGTACTCGAGCACACGGCCGGCGAAGACGAAACAGTCGCCCTTGTTCAAGCGGCCGATGAAGCCCTCCTCCACGCTGCCGATGGTGCCGCCCGTCAGCCACTTCACCTGCATCGTGGCGTCGCTGACGATGGTGCCCACCTGCAGCCGGTGGCGCCGCGCGATGCCGCGGTCGGGCACGCGGTAGGTGCCGTCGACCTGCTGCACGCGGTGGTACTCGGGGTAGGCCGTCAGGCTGTCGCCCCCGCGCTCGACGAAGGCCAGCGCCCAGTCGAATTCATCGCGTGTCAGGCCGGCATAGGCCGGTGCGCTCACGACCTCGGCATACAGGTCATCGGCCACGAAGCCCCCGCCGACGGCCACCGTGACGAGGTGCTGCACCAGCACGTCCAGCGGCTTGTGCGGGCTGCTGCGGGCCTCGACCCGGCCGGCCAGCGCGGCACGGCGCGCCGCGGCAGCCTCCACCAGTTCCAGCGTGTTGGTGGGCACCAGGGTGACGCGGCTGGCGCGGCCCGGCGCGTGGCCGCTGCGGCCGGCGCGCTGCAGCAGCCGCGCCACGCCCTTGGCGCTGCCGATCTGCAGCACACGCTCGACGGGCAGGAAGTCCACCCCCAGGTCCAGCGACGAGGTTGCCACCACGGCTCTCAGCCGGCCTTCCTTCAACGCCAGTTCGACCCATTCGCGCGTGGCCTTGTCCAGCGAGCCATGGTGCAGGGCCACCAGGCCGGCCCAGTCGGGCTTGGCAGCAAGCAAGAGCTGGTACCAGATCTCGGCCTGACTGCGTGTGTTGGTGAACACCAGCGTGGGGCCGGAGCGCTCGATTTCGTCGACCACCGGCTGCTGCATCTGCGCGCCCAGGTGCCCGCCCCAGCTGAAGCGGCCGGGCTGCTGCGGCAGCAGCGTGTCGATGACGAGTGCCTTGTCCATCTTGCCCTGCACCAGCCGGCCACCCAAGCCGCTGACCAAGGTGTGCATGGCATCGATGGAGTTGCCCAGCGTGGCCGACAAGCCCCACACCACCAGCCCGGGGTTCCATTGCCGCAGCCGGGCCAGGGCGAGCTGCACCTGCACGCCGCGTTTGCTGGCGATGAGTTCGTGCCACTCGTCGACGATGACGGTGAGCACGCCGCCCAGCTCGGTGCGTGCTGATTCGCGTGTGAGCATGAGGCTCAGCGACTCGGGCGTGGTGACCAGCGCAGCGGGCAGCCGGCGGTCCTGCCGCGCGCGTTCGGCGCTGCCGGTGTCGCCCGTGCGTGTCGCGGCCGTCCAGGTGGGCGCCAGCGCGGGCAGGGGCCCCTGCAGCGCACGCAAGGTGTCTGCAGCCAGCGCCCGCATGGGGGTGATCCACAGCACCTGCAGGCCCGGCCCGGGCCGCGCCCGCTGCAACGCGCCCAGCCACACGGCCAGCGTCTTGCCGCTGCCGGTGGTGGCGTGCAGCAGGCCGCTCTCGCCTTCTGCCATGGCGGCCCAGACCTCGCGCTGAAAGGCAAAGGGCTGCCAGCCCTGGTCGGCCATCCAGGCAGCAGCGGCCCGGCTCACGGTACGGTGGCGAATGGATGCGTCTGGATCGTCATGCGTGCGGCTTCTGGGGTGCAAGCGGCCGCCTGTGAGGCGGCGCGCTGCGGCGACCATACAGCACCCCTGCTTGCCACTGCATCCAGTCACGGCCCATCAAGACCAGCCACCGGGCTTGCGGCTTGTACGAATGGCGCCGGCTGATCTTGGCGCTAGTCTTGCTTGGACCTTTCACTGAACCGCACGAACTCCAGGACACCCCTCCGTGAAGACCCGCTCCGAACACACATCGACGCCACTTGCCCAACGTACCCTCAGCACCCGCCTGGCCGCTGGCAGCCTGACGCTGCTGTTGGCCGGCTGCGCCACCGCGGTATCTGCCCCTGACAAGGCCCCTGCAGCACAGGCGTCGCCGCCGCCGGCCCCGGCTGCGGCCACAGCCGCCACAGCAGCCATCGCGCCGCCGCGCCCCGCTGCCCTGCCCGGCGCGCCTGCGCCCTTCGCTGACGTCACGCGCGAAGCCAAGCGTGTGGACGGCTACCTGCCCGTGTGGACCCGCGACGACAAGACCTGGATCGAGATTCCGACCGCCCTGCTCGACAAACCCATGTTCTTCGCCTCGTCCATCGCCGGGGGCATGGGCATCGGCGGTCTGTGGCCCGGCATGATGGGTCGCGAGCACATCGTCAGCCTGCGCCGCGTGGGCAACACGGTGCAGTTGCTGGCGCGCAACCAGCTCGCGCGTGCGCCCGCCGGCACCACGCTTGCGCGCGCGGTGAGCGAGAGCTATTCCGACAGCCTGCTGGGCGCCGCACCGCTGGCGGCCGCGCCGCAAGCGGGCACCGGCGCCTTGCTGGTCGACGCGTCGCTGCTGCTGGGCGGCGACATCACCGGCACGCAGACCACGCTGGAGGCGCTGTTCCGCCTGCCGTACGCCCTGGACCGCAACAATTCGGGCGTCGAGCGCGTGCGCACGCAGGCCGCCGGCCTGTACCTGACGATGCGCAACCACTACGCCATCCCGAAGATGCCCGCGCCGCCCGTGCTTGCGCCTGGCGCCCCGCCACCCAACCCGGGCGCCCTGCCCAGCCCGCCCGGCAGCGTGCCCGACGCGCGCAGCCTGTTCATGGCCTACGCCTACACGCTGGCGCCGCTGCCCGCCCAGCCGATGAAGTCGCGCCTGGCCGACCCGCGCGTGGGCTACTTCACTTCGTCGTTCACGAACTTTGGCGACGACACGCAAGAGGGCAAGCGCACGCACTTCATCAACCGCTGGCGCCTGGAGAAGAAGGACCCCGCCGCGGCGCTGTCCGAACCGAAGGAGGCTATCCGCGTGGTGCTCGACCGCAACATCCCCGAGCCCTGGCGCAAGCCGCTGCGCGAAGCCGCCGAGGAATGGAACAAGGCCTTCGAGAAGGCCGGCTTCCGCAACGCCCTGGCCATCGAACAGCAGCCGGCCGACGCCGACTGGACCACCACCGAAGGCCTGCGCATGCTGGCTGTGCGCTGGTTTGCGCAAGAAGGCCCGGGCTCCACCGCCGTGGGCCCGAGCCAGAAGGACCCGCGCACGGGAGAGATCCTGCGTGGCGCAGCCATCATCGACGAGAACCGCGTGCGCGTGTTCCGCGCGCGTGCCGGCGAGGCCGTGCCGCGCTGGGCCGAGCAGTTGCCGCCGTCTGCACAGACCGCGCAGGGGCATGACCACGCCCTGTGCAGCTACGCCGACATCGCCTTCGAGGAAGCCAGCTTCGGCTTCGACCTGCTGGTCGAACGCGGCCTGCTGGACCCGAACGGCCCGGAGGCCGACCGCTACATCGCCGACGCGCTGAAGAACGTCACCATGCACGAGATCGGCCACGCCCTGGGCCTGCGCCACAACTTCCGCGCATCGGTTGCGATGACGCCGGCCCAACTGCGCGACCGGGCCTACACCGCGGCCAACGGCTTGTCGGCCTCGGTCATGGAATACAACGCGCAGAACCTGCCGCTCAAGGGCGAGCCGGTGGCCGACTACAACATGCTCACGCTGGGGGCCTATGACCACTGGGCCATCGAGTACGGTTACCGCGAGCACGCCAGCGGCGATGCCGAGAAGCAGGCGCTGAAGGCCCTGGCGGCGCGCTCGGAACGCGAGCCTGCGCTGGCCTACGCCACCGACCAGGACCTGGGCAACTACGACCCGATGATCAACCAGCGCGACATGAGCAGCGACCCGCTGGACTTTGCGCAACGCCAGATCAAGCTGGCGCGCGAACTGTGGGAACGCACCACCACGCGCCCACTGGCGGCCGACGAAGACCTCACCGTGTACCGCCGCGCGCTGAGTCGCGTGCTGGGCAGCATGGGCACGTCGCTGCCCTTCGCGGCCAAGTACGTGGGGGGCACGCTCACCACGCGCGCCACGGCCGGCGCCAACCAGCCTTTGCTGGTGCCCGTGCCCGCAGCCCAGCAACGGGCGGCGCTGGACGTGGTCATCAACGAAGTCTTCACCAGCGCCAGCTTCAAGTTCGACCCGACGGTGTTGAGCCGCCTCGGCGTGGACCACCACGAGCCGCGTGGCGCCACCCAACAGGGCGTTGACTTCAGCCTGCCCACTGCCGTGCTGACGTTGCAGCGCGGCGCGCTGGACACGCTGATGGCCGACAGCCTGGCCGGCCGCCTGGCCGATGCCGAAAGCCGGGTCGCCGACCCACGCCAGTTGCTGAGCTACTCCGAAGTGCAGACACGGCTGTCCAAGGCCGTGTGGTCGGAACTCGCCAGCAACGACAAGGGCAAGGGCGACATCGACAGCCTGCGTCGCAACCTGCAGCGCGA
Source organism: Burkholderiales bacterium (assembly GCA_031414735.1). GTDB lineage: Bacteria > Pseudomonadota > Gammaproteobacteria > Burkholderiales > Burkholderiaceae_C > Rubrivivax. The sequence continues at coordinate 4,743 of JANNWL010000327.1, forward strand.
ACATGTGCGCCGCCTGGCCGCGGGCCTGGTGCGCGCCAACGCGGCCACGGCGGCCGACGTGCGGTCCGTGCACCGACAAGTGGCGCTGCAGCTGCAAGCACAGTTGAAGGCCGCCGTCGCAGCCAAGCGCGGCAACAGTCTGGTGCAGGCGCACCTGGAAGACAGCCTGGAGACTCTGACCGAAGCGCTGAAGGCGCCCTTGGTCAAGCAAGGGGTGTGAGGCTGCGGCTGCGCGCGTGTTCGCAGCGCTTATCTGCAGCGATCATGCGCAGCCGCGCCATCCGGCTCAGGCCACGGTGGCGATCCAGCCCTCGACCGCGTCCACGGTAGCGGGCAAGCCCGCATCGGGCCGGGTGCTGGCCCAGCCGGCCTGCACCAGGCACAGCGCGGCATCCAGCCGGTCGCCCGAGGCATCGTCGATCAGCGCTTCGCGCTGCGCGTGGCTGAGCTTGAGGCGCAGGCCGAGCCGGGTGCGGCCCTGCTCCAGCGCGTCGACGATGTCCTTGCGTGCGATCAGCCGGTCGGGCTCGGGGCTGTTCTTGTACGAACGCCGGCCCACCAGTTCATGCGCCAGCAGACCCGGATAGCCTTCGACGGCCACGCGCTGCGCGTCGCCTGTGTGCAGGCGCGGCAGCGACACGCCCGCCGCCAGCAGGCGCGACAAACCTTCGAAGTACATGAAGCCCACCGGCACGTAACGCGTTTGCAGCGGACTGGTGGAGCTCACCCCGGGCATGGCGCCGTCGGCGGCGCGATGCAGCAGGCGCTGACCAGGCGGCTGCGTGTTGCCCCAGGCGTCGACCAGTGCACGGAAGTCCATGCGCGCAGTGCAGCGCCGGTGCAGTTCAGTGCTGACGGCTGCGCTGCTGTCGCCCAGGGCCAGCGCATCGACGAAGCCACGCGGCAGGCCGAAGGGGAAGTCGAAGGCGCCAAACCAGGGCCCGGACTGCGCCAGCAAGGCCTCGAAGTCGACCAGGGTGGGCAAGGCGTCGAGCCGGTCCAACCGCAACACGGCGCCAGCCAGGCGCCCGCGCGCGACGGTGATGGGTTTGCGGCGCGAGGGCGCGCACGTGAAGTCGATGCCAAGCAGGTCGAAGGTCATCCGGCATTGTCCTTTGGCCCCTGGAAGACCGTGCGGATGCCCGTCGTGTGAGGCCGGCCGGGTGAGCCTTGGCGAGACAAATTCTGGCGTAAGCAGGTATCTGCAGTGTGCAGGTCAACCAGGAGCGCCCCCTTGATTCCAGCTATTCGCCTTGCCCTCAGTGCCTCAACACTTGCGGTTTGCGCCCTGTGTGTTGCCCTGCCCGCCCAAGCCGCCGCGACACGCGACGAAATTGCCCGAGAAGCCCTGCTGCGCGGCTACACCACGCAAGACGCCGAGCGCCGCTACAACGAAAGCAATCGCCTGACCGACGGCGCGAGCAAAAACGCCGGCAATGCGCTGGCCAGCGGCTTGAGCGCGCTGGCAGCCAACGCGCAGCGGCGCATGGACGCCAGCAACGCACTGAACGACCGTCTCTGGTTCGCCATAGAGAACGGACTGGACTTCCCGCTGAAAACGCAGGGTGAACTGGATGCGTTGAAGGCACTGCTGCGGCGCTTCTCCGAGGGCAGTGGCAAGGACTACAACTTCTACGCCCGCCGCCTGCATGCCGAATACGCCCTGCACCTGCGGCCCCGGAGCGCCCTGGTGTTCCCGGTGCGCAACCACGAAGAAGCGGCGCGGCTGGCACGCATGAATGCCTACGCCCAGGAGGACTTTCACCCCTGGGCGGCGCTGACCTTGGCCAAGCTCCACCTCAACGGCAAGGGCGTGCCGCAGGACGAAGGCGAAGCCCGCTACCTGATCGATCTGTGCACCCGGCACGCGCGGTTGACGTTCAGGCCGTCGCTGGCCGACGAGGTGGGCTGCTACGTGATGGATGCGCAAATGCACCGCAACGGTTGGGGCGGGCCGGTGGACGAAACCGCCGCGCAGGAGGCGCTGAAGTACGCACGAACGCGCTTACCCGCCGCATTGAGCAACACGCTGAGCGATGAAGCGTTGATGTCGAACTACCGCTGACGCAGCGCCACCATGCGCCTGTCTCGCCCTGCCTGCCTCCCGCCTGTCGGAACCTCATCATGAACACCACGAACCACGCTGCCCATTGCCGCATCACCGCCACGCTGCGCAGGCTGGCCCAGCGCGTTTTCGGCGCTTGGCTGCTGAGCGCCAGCGCGGTCGCTGTGGCCGCCGCGCCGCAGCCGGTCAACCTGCTGGAAGACCGCGCCGCCTGGACATTGGCGCCGCAGCCGGGCGGCCCGCGGTGGGACGGCAACACGCTGCTGGTGCCGGCCTTGGCAGACGGCAATGCACAACTGCAGCAGGCGCTGCGGCCGATCACCCTGGGGCCGGCCGCCAGTTGGCGGGCCCAGATGCGACTGGCTGCCGTGCAACCGAACACGGCCGATGCCGCCTTGGGCATGGTGCTGGTGGCGCCCACCGGCAACTTCCTGGCCGTGATGATGCGACCACAGGAACGCGACCTGATCGTCATCCGCTCGAATGGCAAAGCCTGGCGGCAACCGCTGACCGGCTTCGTGGCCGCGCCGATGTTGGCCGGCCCGGCCACCGCGGCGCACCTGCTGGAGGTGCAAAGTCAGGGCGGCCGGCTGCGCATCAGCATCGACGACACGGCCGTGCTGACCACGCCGTTCCGCGACTTCCGGCCGAGCCAGATGGGGCTGCGTGCCTCGAACACCCAGGCCGTCGTGGACCAGTGGGTCTTGCAAGACACCGGACAAGACCCGCGCCTGGCGCGACTGGCCGGTGTGCTGCAAGCACCCGGCACGCAGGTCTGCTTCGAAGACAAGTTCGAGGACGGAAACACCGCGGCACGCGCAGCCAAGTCGATTCTCTCGGGCGTGGGCAGCTTCTTCGGCGCCGAACCGGAAACACCCAAGTCGGCCAAGCCGCCGATCGACTCGCGCACCGCGTGGAGCGCAAACTGGTCTGATGCCGAGAGTGCTTTCACCCGTGACACGGCGCGCAAGCGCCTGGTGTTGCAAACCAAGGGCCAGGACGACATCCGCCAAGTCAGCCCCAATTCGCACGACCCGATCTACTTTGCCGGCGTCGCTGTTCAGGCCACGCTGAGCTTCCCGCTGCTGACGCCGGACGCCAATGGCGGGGTGCTTTTGCAACAGGCCTTCCCGGCCGAGGCGTCGGGCCAGAAGCCGGACGAAATGCTGTTTGCCCAGATCACGCCGAGCGATTTGCTCTTGTACGAACGCACCAATACCGCTGCGAAGCCGGCGCAGTGGCAGCTCATTACCCGCGTGCCGCATGGCGGCGTGGCACAACGCCCGTTCACCCTGCGCCTGGTTCATCAAGCCGAGAACGCCTGGGTCTTCATCGATGGCCAGCTGATGATTGCAGCCGACAACGTCAAGCAGCTGCGTATCAACAACGCCGGCCTGCGCACGGAAGGCGTCGTGACCATGGAGGTCAGCCACTTTCTGTTCACGGAGATCTGAGACAACGCCCGCAACGCACCAACGCCGGCGCCGGCGTGCGGGTCGGACTGCGCGTTAGCCCGCGCGCGGTCAGGCCGCACGGCACTCCATAATGTTCTGAATGCGAATGTGCGGAGTCAATGGTTCACAGCGGTTTGCGCCGGTCGTCCGTGCGCGGGACGAGCACGCGGTCGGGTCGACGTCATGAAGTCCCGCGGCCAAGCCCTGCGGGACTACGTGTTCCGCCGCCTGCTGCTGATGATCCCGACCTTCATCGGCATCAGCTTTGCCACCTTCTTGCTTTGCCAGTTCGTGCCCGGCGGGCAGATCGACCAGATGCGCATGGCCTTGTCAGGCGCCGAGGGTGGCGGCGATGTGGGCGGCAGCGGTGGCGACGCGCGGCTGCAGCTGGACATCCCGGACGAGCAACTCAAGAAGCTCAACGAGTACTACGGCTTCGACAAGCCACTGCACATCGCCTATGGCACCTGGCTGGCCGACACGGTGCGGCTCGATCTGGGGACTTCGTTCCGCTACAACGAACCGGTCACCAAGATCATTTCCGAACGGCTGCCGGTGTCGATCTATTACGGGATCATCACCGCCATCTTTACCTATGGCATCTGCATCCCGCTGGGCATACTGAAGGCTATTCGGCACCGCACGCCGATAGACACCGCGACCTCGGTGTTCATCTTCGTCGGCTATGCCGTGCCCGGCTTTGCGCTCGGTGCCGTGCTGTCCAACCTGTTCTCTGTGCGCTGGGAGCTGTTCCCGCTGGGCGGCTTCCAGTCGGCCGGCGCTGATGCGATGGGGCCGGTCGCCTATGCGCTCGACATCGTCTGGCACTCGGTGCTGCCGCTCATCGCCTACCTGGCCGGCTCGTTCGCGGTGACGACGATGCTGATGAAGAACAGCCTGCTCGAAAACATGAGCGCGGACTACGTGAAGACCGCGCTGGCCAAGGGCCTGAGCTGGCAGCGTGCGGTGTTCGTGCATGCGCTGCGCAACTCGCTCATCCCCATGGCCACCACGGTGGGCGGCCTGCTGGGCATCTTCCTCACCGGCAGCTTTCTCATCGAGCGCGTGTTCAGCATCCAGGGCGTGGGCCTGCTGGCGTTTGAGGCGATCCAGACGCGCGACTTCCCGGTCGTGCTGGGCTTCCTGGTCATCAGCAGCGTGTTGTTGATGCTGGGCAACCTGGTGTCTGACCTGGCCGTGGCGCTGGTCGACCCGCGGGTGCGCTTTGAGTAACGCGGCGGTTGCCGGCGACGGAGCCTCGGGCTGGTTCCAACTCGACCCCATCACGCGGCGGCGCCTGCAGCGCTTTCGACGTATCAGGCGCGGCTGGTGGTCGCTGATCATTCTGCTGGTGGCCATGGCGCTGTCGGTCATCGCCCCGCTGCTGGCCGAAAGCCGGGCGCTGGCGGTGTGGCACCAGGGCACGTTGCACCTGCCGACATTCCAGTACCTGGAGATGAAGACCTTTGGCCAGGAAGCGCCGACGGGCTGGGACGGCAACGAGATCGAGACCGAGTACTTCCGCCTGCAGCGCGAATGGGATGTCGAGCGCTTCATGCATGCCCGTGACCGCGCGGCCGCAGGCAGCGATGCCGCCAGGCGGGCTGCCGTGGACGCCAAGTACCCCAACCGTGGCAACCACGTGGTGATGCCGCTGATCCCCTGGAACCCGTACCAGAACGACTTCTCCAGCAACGAAATCCTGCCCGAGATCCAGCGCGCACTGAACGCCGGCAACGCCGACCGCGCCGAGCGTCTGGCGCGCCGCGACGGCCTGACCGACCTGGCCGATGCCCTCTTCGACGGCAGCATCACGGCCCTGCTGGCGGACCCCGCCAAGTCACCCACCGGCACCCTGGCGGGCCTGGCGCGCACAGGCGCCCTGGCTTCGTTGAAGGGCCTGGGCTCGCCGCCGCCGCATGCGCCCAACGCCGCGCAGCGGCACTACCTGGGCACCGATGCGCAGGGGCGCGACGTGGCCTCGCGGCTGCTCTACGGCTTTCGCATCTCGATTTTCTTCGCGCTGTTCCTGACGCTGTCGGCGCAAGTGGTGGGCACCGTCATCGGCAGCCTGCAGGGCTACCTGGCCGGGCGCTTCGACATGCTCAGCCAGCGCGTCATCGAAGTCCTGATCGCCATCCCCAGCCTGTATGTCGTCATCGTCTTGGCTGCCTTGTTTCAGCCCACTTTTTGGATGTTGCTGGGCATCCTGGCGCTGTTCCAGTGGATCGGCATCACCTTCTTCATGCGCGCCGAGATGTACCGCGAAAAGACGCGCGAATACTGCCTGGCGGCGCGCAGCTACGGTGCGTCACACCTGCGCATCGTCTTCCGCCATCTGCTGCCGAATTGCCTGACGCCGCTGGTCACCTTCACGCCGTTTGCTGTGGTGGGCGCGATCTTTGCGCTGACGGGGTTGGACTTCCTGGGCTACGGCCTGCCCGCGCCCACGCCGAGCTGGGGCGAACTGATCGACCAGGCCCTGCAGACGCAGAACCGCGACAAGCTCTGGTTGATCCTGTCGCCCTTCACCGCACTGACCATCACGCTGGTGCTGGTGGTGTTCATCGGCGAGTCGGTGCGTGAAGCTTTCGACCCCAAGCAGTTTGCGCGTTATGAATGACCTGTCCATGCGCCTGGCCCGGGCCGCGCTTTGCGTGTGCGCTGCGTTGTTGTTCGCCCCTGTGCAAACCGCTGCAGCGGCATCCGCCCCGACGCCGGCGGCGCGTGCCACGCTGCCAGCCGACATCAAGTGGGTGACCAACGAAGAAGACCCGCCCATCGGCTCGGCCAAGGCTTTGCGTGGCGGCACACTGAACTCGTCGATCGATTCCTACCCGCTGACTTTCCGGCTGGTGGGCCCAAATTCCAACGACGCCTTTGCCAGCTGGAACCGTCAGTTCACGATGGACTTCCCGCTGGTCATACGCCACCCCAGCACCGACAACTTCATCCCCTGGATGGCCACGCAATGGGCCATTGCCGCCGACCAGCGCACGCTGTACTTCAAGCTCGACCGCGACGCCCGCTTCAGCGACGGCAAGCCGATAACCGCGCGCGACTACGTGTTCACCTGGCAGATGATGCAGTCAGAGCACATCGTCTCGCCCTTCCACAACAGCTACGCCAAGCGCTTCTACGAGTCGGTGGATGCCATCGACGACCACACGCTGCGCATCGTGGGCACGCGGCCGAGTTGGCGGCCGATTGAAGACTATGCGGGCCTGTGGCCCACACCGGCCCACGCCACGGTGCTGGACGCCGACTGGGTCAAGCGCACCAACAACCAGTTCCAGATCGCACCCGGGCCTTACGCCATCAGCGAGGCCGTGCGCGGCCAGTCCATCACCTTCGGCCGCGTACCCAACTGGTGGGGCGACGGCAAGAAGCGCTTCCATGGCCTGTTCAACTTCGACAAGATCCACCTGAGACAGATACCCAGCGAACGCCGCCTGGACTGGCTGCGCCGCGGCGAGCTCGACCTGATGCAGGCCGGCTCGGCGCGCGAGTGGAACGAGGAATACACCTTCCCCGCCGTGCGCAACGGCTGGGTCAAGCGAGCGCGCATCTTTGCCAGCCGGCCGGTGGGCGTCAGTGGCCTGCACATGAACCTGGAAGCGCCCATCTTCCAGAACCGCGACTTCCGCATCGCCATGCAGTACCTGTTCAACTTCGAGCGGGTCAACGACAACCTGATGTTCGGCGAGCACTTCCGCCAGAACTCGTTCTTCGAAGGCACGCCCTACGCGCTGCCCACGCCCTGGCCCTACGCCTTCAACCCCGCCAAGGCCCGCGAACACCTGGCGCTGGCCGGCTACAAGCGCCCGGCGGAGATACGCGCCAGCACCTGGTGGGGCCGGCTGGGCAACGTGGCGAATGGGCTGCTCTTCACACGGTCCGACACCGACGACGTGCTCGTCAACGCCAAGGGCGACAAGGCCAGCTTCAGCGTGATCTACGGCAGCAAGGGGCTGGAGCGCCACCTCACCGTGGTGCAGCAGGAATTCCGCCGCGCCGGGGTGGACATGAAACTGCGTTTGCTGGAACCGGGCACGGCCTTCGAGCGCGGGCTTGAACGCAAGTACGAGATGACCATGACCAGCCGCACCTCGGGCTTCTACCCCGGCGTGCGCCAGTACCTGCACACCGAGTTTCAGCAGAAGAAAAACAACAACAACATTTGGGGCTATGGCACGCCCGAAGTCGACGCGCTGATCACTGTTTACGAAGAAGACCTGGACGCCGACAAGCGCCTGACGGCGATGCGAAAGATCGACCAGATCGTGCGCGACGAAGCCTTCTACCTGCCCTTCTGGAACGGACCCTTCACCCGCGTGGCGTACTGGGACTACATCCGCTGGCCCGACAACTGGCTGCCCAAGCGCACCGAGCAATTGATGGACTGGATGGTGTTCTGGATCGACCCGAAAGCCCGCGCACAGTTGGTCGAGGACATGAAGAACAACAAGCCCTGGCCGCTGGACAAGGACATCGACAAGGACCCCTGGGGCGTGCGCAGCAAGGCGGCCCCATGATTGACGGACCCTTGCTCGCCATCGACAACCTGCAGGTCGGCTTCGACGGCGAGGCAGGCCGCGTGCGCGCCGTCGACGGCGTGTCCTTCGACATCGCCGCGGGCCAGACCGTGGGCGTGGTCGGCGAATCGGGCTGCGGCAAGAGCGTCACGGCAGCAAGCATCCTGCGCCTGGTTCCCAGCCCGCCAGGCGTGACGCTGGGCGGGCAGATCCGCTTCGACGGCCGCGACATCCTGGCCATGAAACGCGAAGAACTGACCGCCCTGCGCGGGCGCGAGATCGCCATGGTGTTCCAGGACCCGATGACCTCGCTGAACCCCGTGTTCACGGTGGAGAAGCAGATGGGCGAGGTGCTGGCCCTGCGCTTCGGCATGGACCGTGCAGCAGCCGCCGAGCGTTCCATCGCCATGCTGCGCACGGTGGGCATGCCCGACCCGGAGGCGCGGCTGGCGGTGTACCCGCACGAGCTGTCCGGCGGCATGAAGCAGCGCGTGATGATCGCCATGGCGCTGCTGTGCGAACCGCGCTTGCTCATCGCCGACGAACCGACGACGGCGCTGGACGTGACGGTGCAGGCGCAGATCCTGCACCTGATGCGCGAGCTGCAGCGCAAGACCGGCACCGCCCTGCTCTTCATCACCCACGACATGGGCGTCATCGCCGAGATGTGCGACGCGGTGGTGGTGATGTATGCCGGCCGCGTGGTGGAACGCCGCCCGGTGGTGGACCTGTTCGAGGCACCCCGCCACCCCTACACGCGCGGCCTGCTGAACAGCATCCCGCGCCGCGGCACGGCGCACAAGGCGCTGCTGCCGACCATCGAGGGCACCGTGCCGTCACTCTTGAACCCGCCGCCGGGCTGCCGCTTTGCTCCCCGCTGCGCGCATCGCAAATCATTGCCCAGCGATGCACAACGCCGCTGCGTCGACGTGGACCCGATGCTGGCCGTCGATGGTGAGGGTTGGGTCGCCTGTCACTTCCCGCTGGCGGGCGCCAAGTCATGAGCGCGCCGCTGCTCGAAGTCCGCGATCTGCAGAAACATTACCCGGTGCGCGGCGGTATCTTCAGCCGCACCGTGGGCACTGTGCGCGCCGTGGCCGGCGTCAGCCTGACCGTGCATGCCGGCCAAACACTCGGCCTGGTGGGCGAATCGGGCTGCGGCAAGTCCACCCTGGGCCGCACGCTGATGCGGCTGGAAGAGCCCACCAGCGGCCAGGTGCTGTTCGAGGGGCGCGACCTGGCAGCAGCCAGCGGCGAAGAACTCTTCAAGCTGCGCCGCGAGATGCAGATGGTCTTCCAGGACCCGTACTCGTCGCTCAACCCGCGGCTGACGGTGGGCGAGATCGTGCGCGAACCGATGCTGGTGCACGGCATGGGCAGCAAGGCCGAACAGATCGAGCGCGTGCGCGACCTGCTCGCCACCGTCGGCCTGGGCGCGGATGCACTGCAGCGCTATCCATCTGAGTTCTCCGGCGGCCAGCGCCAGCGCATTGGCGTGGCGCGGGCGCTGTCGCTGAACCCGCGGCTGGTCATCGCCGACGAGCCGGTGTCGGCGCTGGACGTGTCGGTGCAGAGCCAGGTGCTGAACCTGATGGTGCAGCTGCAGCGCGAGCGCGGCCTGGCCTATGTGTTCATCAGCCACGACCTGTCGGTGGTGGAACACGTGAGCGACGTGGTTGCCATCATGTACCTGGGCCGCATCGTCGAGATGGGGCCGGTGCGCGCCATCTTCGACCAACCCGCCCATCCCTACACGCGGGCACTGATGCAGGCCATCCCGACCGGCAACCCGCGCCAGCGCCGCGCCAGCGTCGCGCTGACCGGCGAGGCGCCCAGCCCCATGGCGGTGCTGCCCGGTTGTGCCTTTGC
>JANNWL010000328.1:0-2478 GCA_031414735.1 Burkholderiales bacterium
GCGTGTCCACGCCCAGGTCCAGCGCCTTCTGGAAGGCGGGCAGCGTGTTCTCGGGCATCAACCCGCGCGCGCCGCGATGGCCTTGCAGGTCGAAGGCGGGCTGGGCCAGGGCTGCAGCGGTGGCCAGGGTGAGAAGGACGACGAGCGGGATGCGGTGGGTGATCACGGTAAGATTGTCAGCCTGTTGGTATGACAACGCACTCCATGAACACCTTGACCATCAAGATTCCAGAGGGGCTTGACGCCGCGCTGGCGCAAGCCAGTGCCCGCGCGCAGCTCAGCAAGTCCGAGCTCGTGCGCCGTGCGGTCACGGCCTATCTGGTGCCCGGACGCGAAGAGGCTGGCACGGCCCAGCCGCCGTCTGCGTTGGCCCTGGCCGGTGATCTTGTCGGTTGCTTTGCGGGTGGCCCCGCCGATCTGGCGTCCAACCCCAGGCACCTGGACGACTTCGGCAAGCGGTGAGCGGGTCCGCCATGCTGCTGCTGGACACGGGGCCCTGGGTGGCCCTGCACTGCCGTGACGACACCTTCCACGCCTGGTCGCGCGAGCAATTCGCGCAAGTCACGGGTCCGCTCTTGACCTGCGAGGCAGTCGTCGCCGAGACCTGCTTTCTGCTCGCCCGGGGTGGACATGACCCAGCCAAAGCGCTGGCCCTGGTGGCCCGTGGCGTGGTGCGCGTGGCCATGTCCTTGGGTGATGAGATCGCGCCTGTGCAAGCCCTGTTCGAACGCTATGACAACCTGCCGGCGTCGCTGGCCGATGCCTGCCTGGTGCGCATGAGTGAGCTCTTCGCCCGCAGTCGCGTCTTCACGCTGGATGCGGACTTCCAGGTCTACCGCCGCCATGGGCGCAAGGTGATTCCCGTGCTCAGTCCGGGTTGATCCGCCGCCCAAGCTTCGCCCAGCCCTCGGTGCCCAAAGCCCGCAGCGTTTCGATGTTCTTCTCGTAGATCGACTCGGCCTCGGGAAACGCCGCCACAGCCCGCTCCACGCTGTCTTCGCGCAGCAGATGCAGGGTGGGGAAGGGCGACCGGTTGCTCATGTTCCCGACATCGTCCGGCGCTGTGCCATCGAATTGGTACTGCGGGTGAAAGCTGGCAATCTGCAGCACGCCGTCCAGGCCCAGCTCTTCCAGCGCGGCGTCGGCCAGGTCGAGAAAGTCGTTGTAGTCCAGGAAGTCGCCCAGCACCTGCGGGTGCACCAGCAGTGTGGTGTCGATGGCCTCGGGGTCGGCAGCGGCCAGGAGTTGAAGCTCAAACACCAGGTCTCCCATCAGGGCCTGCACGTCGGCCGCGGTGCTTTCGACCCAGCGGATCTGGCCCTTGGTGTGCACGGCCTTGGCGAAGGGGCACAGGTTCAGGCCGATCACGGCTTGTTCCAGCCAACGGCGGGTTTGTTCGATGGGTGTCATCGTGCTGGGCTTCAGTGCCGGATGGCCGGTGTGTCGGCGGGCGTGCCGGGTGATACTAGCGGCACGTCTGCCGTCACCATGCACCCCGCCCCTATCTCGCACGCTGGCGGCGACCCGCTGTTGCAGCGTTTCGCCCAGGTCCGCTCCCAAACCTTGGCCCTGGCCGCGCCGCTGGGCGAGGCCGACGCGCAGGCCCAGTCGATGCCCGATGCCAGCCCGGCCAAGTGGCACCTGGCGCATGTGACCTGGTTCTTCGAGACCTTCGTGCTCGAACGCTTCGAGCCCGGCTTCAAGCCGCACCACCCCGCCTACCGCGTGCTGTTCAACAGCTACTACAACGGCGTGGGTGAACAGCACCCGAGGACGCAGCGCGGGCTGGTGACGCGACCCAGCCTGGCCGAGGTGCGGGCCTGGCGCGCGGCAGTGGACGAGCGCGTCGCCGTGCTGCTGCCAGACCTGCCAGCGCCCGCCTGGGCCGAAGCGGCGGCCCTCATCGAACTGGGTCTGCAGCACGAGCAACAGCACCAGGAACTGCTGCTCACAGACCTGCTGCACCTGCTGTCGCTGAACCCGCTCGCACCGGTCTACCGGCCGCAATGGCCGCTGGCCGCGGTGTCACCTGTGGCGCTGGATTGGGTGGGCTTCGAAGGTGGCCTGGTCGAGCTGGGCCACACAGGCGACGGCTTTGCCTTTGACAACGAAACGCCGCGTCACAGCCATTGGCTGCGCCCCTACGCTCTGGCCAACCGCCTGACGACGCACGGCGAGTGGGCCGGGTTCATCGCCGACGGCGGCTACCGCGACCCGCGCTGGTGGCTGGCCGCCGGCTGGGACTGGGTACGCAGCCAGCGCATCGAGGCACCTCTTTACTGGCGCAGCGACGGCACCGGGACCGGCGTCTGGCGCGTCTTCACGCTGCATGGCGACGTGCCGCTGGACCCGCACACCCCCATCACCCACATCAGTTTCTTCGAGGCCGATGCCTATGCGCGCTGGTCGTCGGCCCAGCATCCGGGGCAGCCGCCGCACCGCCTGCCCACCGAGGCCGAGTGGGAAAACGCCGCCGCC
>JANNWL010000329.1:0-1839 GCA_031414735.1 Burkholderiales bacterium
GCAGCGGGTGCAGCCAGCCCAACCAATCGCCAAAGCCCCGCAGGTACAGCCGGTGCAGGCCCAGGCTGCCCAGTAACAGGGCCAGCCAGGCGGCCAAGGTTTTGGATCGGTAGTGCGTGTTCATGCAAGCTGCACAGGAGAAACTGCAAATGTGGAGACGCGGCGGTTTATAATGTTGGGTTTTCGGCGCTGGCCTCACGGTGGCAACACCTTGGGGGTATCTACGGCGCCAGCCGCGGCCGACGCGGGCACATATGCAGACGCAGATGCAGACGCAGATGCGCCAGATGTCGGCCTTTTCGGTAGCCCACCCGGTGTGTCTCCCGTGGTGTGTCTGCCGGCCCAGAGTTCCCAAGGAAATTTCAACATGGTCGTGATCCGGCTGGCTCGTGGTGGCGCTAAGAAGCGTCCGTTCTACAACATCGTCGTGGCTGATGCCCGTGAGCGCCGTGACGGTCGCTTCATCGAGCGCGTGGGCTTCTACAACCCCATGGCTGCGGGCGGCGAACAGCCCCTGCGCATGGCGCTGGACCGCGTCACCCACTGGACTGGCGTCGGCGCACGGCTGTCGCCCACCGTCGAGCGCCTGGTCGTCCAGGCGCGCAAGGCGGCCTGATGCCAAGCGGGGTGGGCACCGTGTCTCACCCCTCGGTGGCGCCGCTTTTGGCGCCTGGCCCTGGCGCCGCGGGCATGCCCGCCGATGCGGTCGAGGTCGGCCGCATCATCGGACCCTGGGGTGTGAAGGGCGAGATCCGGGTCAAGCCGTTCTCGTCGGGCGCCGAGGTGCTTTTCTCGAGCACCCACTGGTTCTTGCAGGCCAATGACCAGCCACGCCCACCGGGCGCATGGCCCCTGGCGGCCGTGCCTGCCCAGTTGCACGTGTTGCGAGCGCGCGGCCAAGGCGATGCCGTGGTGGCCACCGTGCAGGGCTTGTCCGACCGCGACCAGGCATTGGCCTTGTCCGGCGCCCGGGTGTTCGTGTCGCGCGCCAGCTTCCCGGCCACCAGCGACGACGATGAGTTCTACTGGGTCGACCTGATCGGCCTGTCGGTCGTCAACCGTGCCGGGCTGGCTCTTGGCAACGTGGTCGGCCTCATCGAGACCGGCCCGCACAGCGTGCTGCGCATCCAGTCACCCCAAGAAGGCGCCGACGAGTGCCTGATTCCCTTCGTCGCGGCCTATGTCGACAAGGTGGACAGGCCCGGGAGTCTCATCACCGTCGATTGGGAAGCCGATTACTGAGCGCGCCAGAGCCATGCGCTTCGATGTCGTCACGCTGTTCCCGGAACTCTTCACGCCGCACCTGACGCAGGGCATCACGCGCCGCGCGTTCGGGCCTGAAGGCGTTGACGTTCGCCTCTGGCCGCTGCGCGACTTTGCCGACGACACCTACCGCCGCGTGGACGACCGCCCCTACGGCGGCGGCCCCGGCATGGTGATGCTGGCCGAGCCACTTGAAGCCACGCTGAACGCGGTGCGGGCCGACTGGACTACGGCTGGCTTAGGCGCGCCGCAGGTCATTACGTTTTCGCCAGCGGGGCAGCAAATTACCCATAAGCGGGTAATGCAACTGGTGCAGTCGCCGGGTGCGGTGCTGCTGTGTGGCCGTTACGAAGGCATCGATCAGCGCTTTATCGAACGCCACGTAGACGAAGAGCTTAGCCTTGGCGACTTTGTGCTCTCTGGCGGCGAGCTGGCCGCTATGACGCTGCTCGACGCGGTGGCGCGGCAGCTGCCGGGCGTGCTGCACACTGCGCTGTCGGCAGTAGAAGAAAGCTTTGTCGACGGGCTGCTGGACTGCCCACATTACTCGCGGCCCGAAATTTTGGCCGGTTATGG
>JANNWL010000330.1:0-13122 GCA_031414735.1 Burkholderiales bacterium
GAGGGCGTGGCCACGGCCAGCTCGCAGATCGCCCAGGGCAACCAGGACCTGTCCAGCCGCACCGAGCAGCAGGCCAGTGCCCTGCAACAGACGGCAGCCACCATGGACGAACTGGGCAGCACGGTGCGCAACAACGCTGACAACGCGCGCCAGGCGAATCAGCTGGCGCTGGGCGCGTCCAACGTGGCCGTCAAGGGCGGCGAGGTGGTGGGCAAGGTGGTCGAGACCATGAAGGGCATCAACCAGAGCAGCAAGAAGATCGCCGACATCATCTCGGTCATCGACGGCATCGCTTTCCAGACCAACATCCTGGCGCTCAATGCGGCGGTGGAAGCCGCCCGCGCCGGCGAGCAGGGCCGGGGTTTCGCGGTGGTGGCGTCCGAGGTGCGCAGCCTGGCGCAGCGCAGCGCCGAGGCCGCGAAGGAAATCAAGGCGCTGATCTCGGCCAGCGTCGAGCGCGTCAACCGTGGCACCGTGCTGGTCGACCAGGCCGGGCACACCATGGAAGAGATCGTGTCCGCGATCCGCCGCGTCACCGACATCGTCGGCGAAATCAGCTCGGCCAGCGTCGAGCAAAGCTCGGGCGTGTCGCAAGTGGGCCAGGCAGTGACGCAGATGGACCACGCCACCCAGCAGAACGCCGCGCTGGTCGAAGAAAGCGCAGCCGCCGCCGAGAGCCTGCGCCAGCAGGCGCAGCAGTTGGTGCAGGCGGTGGCGGTGTTCAAGTTGCGGGCGGCGTAGGGATGGTTTCGCTTTTGAACGACTCCACAGTAGCGGGCGAATTGGCGTCTGATCAGCGAGCGAGCATTTCCTCGACGATCAACACCCCGTCCAAGCGCAGGGTGTCCAACACGGTGCGATCTTTGGCGACCAGGTCCCTAAGATTCGCTACTGCGAGGCGTCGGCTTCGCTCCCCTTCGAGTCCTTCCATGCACTGGAGTGCATAGCGGAATAGGTTCGCTGCGCATCGTGCGAGTTGTCTGGGTTCGCCAATCTCTTTGGCCCGTTTCATTGCCTCGTCATAGAACGCCAGGGCTTGAGGGCCAGATCCACCAAATGCCATGTCTCCTTCGAGCGCCTTCCGATACGTTGGATGGTCCAGCCAAAGCTCACCGAGAACGATGTACTCCCAGACGCTGTCGTTACCAACCAAGAACTCGTCACAACATCGAATGGCAAGTCGAAAGCTTTGCACCGCGTAGCCAAACGCACTTACGTCGCCGGCATCGAACTGTGTCTTTAGGATCAGGCCAGCGTTGAAGACAAAATTTTGAAGATTCTCTTGATCGCGCAGAGTAGTCGCCCAGTAAATGGCCG
This sequence comes from Burkholderiales bacterium, assembly GCA_031414735.1. Classification (GTDB taxonomy): domain Bacteria; phylum Pseudomonadota; class Gammaproteobacteria; order Burkholderiales; family Burkholderiaceae_C; genus Rubrivivax. Next base: position 1,318 of record JANNWL010000330.1, read on the forward strand.
TTGAAATGTGACGCCAGGCTTGATTGAGCAGCGGTTGCGTTAGGTTTGATGGCCCCAGCCGCATTAGATCAAGTGCCTCTCTACGGCACAGCAGTGCTGCAAAGTTGTGCTGGTGGCATGCGCCCCGCACATCCGGGGTAGATGGAAGCAGCAGGCCGCTAAGTTGATCAGCGATCTGCCTGTGCTTGCTGGGTTGTTGGTCATACTCGCCCTTCAATGCGGAAGCCTTCGCCAACCACTCAATGCCAGGATCCCTGCGGCGAACATCCCGCGTTCTAGATAGGACCGATAAAGATTGCCACAGATCCGTAGCGTCGTCGTAGCGCGCTAACTGGCGCAGGATGCGTATCCTTCGCAGCATGACGGTGGCGTGCATTTCGGGGCGAACACCCGTCATGGCGGTGATCTGGGCCAGCAGATCCTGGCTTTCGTTCAACGCACCAGATCGGGCAAGTGCATCGGACTTAAGTATCAGTTCGAGACAAGTCAGCGATGTAGCTCGGCAATCGGACTCTGCAATGCCGGCATCCCCGGCGCGGCCCGAGTCGGACAAACGCTTGTTGCCCAGACGCGCAATGGCGGGTGATGAGCGTTCAGTGTCTGGGCCAGTCTGCTCTGAGTCCTGGATGAACCCTGTGCTCACGAGCCATGTTTCGTTTGGCGCTGCAATCCACCACCACGGCCCGACAGTTCGCTTTCGCGGCGAGTGTTTGAGCCTGTCGCTTCCTGCTCCCGCCCCCAGCAACCGCTCAATTATTGCCACAAGACTTTCTAGAATCCGTCGGCGTCCTGTTCTGTCTAGTCCGCGCGCCTGACCCGCGAGGGAAATTGCTGCGTTTAACTCGTCCCACGCCAACGGCGTGCCGTCGCGCGACACGAGCATCGACAGAAAGAGTGCCTCGTACCGATGCGTACCCCTTGCCCTTGCCGAGGCCGACGTCACGAGATTTGCTACTGGATCGATCTCAAATAGCATTTGAATGAGCGTTGCATCCTCGATTAAATTTGTCTGGGATGGCTCGACGACCGACCGACTAAACATGGGCTTGTCGAACGACTCATTTCCTCCGCCTTGCGTACAGAGCCATCGGTCTCTCGACCGCCGATTTTAATGTGGCATGCCTCTGAATTCGCTCTAGTCTATTAGAGATCGCGCGGGACCAAACAGCCGGTTGGCGGATAACTGGCTGTGTTGTTCGGTGCGAACAATTCGTAAGGGTTTTACCTGACACAAGTGACACATTGGACAGAGGTGCCCGTGCACTAACCTCTCCACGCTGACTTGTTATTGCATGGAGAACATTGATGCGCCGTCTATCAAGTTTTGGTGTCATTTGTTGCGCTGGGGTCGTCAGCGCTTGCATGTCCTTGGCCCGACCGCTCTACGTCGAGGTCGAATTGACGGGTTTTCCCGAAAACCCTGTAGCAGTGAGGATGGGCGTGATTACCGCGCTTGTTGAGGAGCGCGGAAAGGGAAATGCCGAACTCAACTTTGAACTGGCAGGTCAAAAGTTCAAGGGTGTCATGCAGACAATCGATGACGCAGTTACGACGAGCGGGCGGGTCGCGTCCACTTCGCAGGCGCAGGGAGTCGGAGTTTCGGGGCGAGTGGTCTCTACTGCGGCCACTGCAACCCAGAGCAAGGGCAGTTCTACGAGTACTACCCGGTCGGCGGCGTCCCGCGGGTCGGCCAATGCGCTGTCCGACAAGGGACTGACGATGACCTGTGACTACACGGTGAACAACGCACAACTCACCGGCGCTGGGACTTGCGAAATCTCGAACGGCGCGAAGTACAAGTTTTACGCCAAGCCGTTACGGGTTGTCCTGTCGGACGGCACCAGTCGTCCGATGTGAGGGGGCGGTTGTGTTGGAGCCGCTTCAAGTTGCCGACCTCGGCTGTTTTGGGCGGATTCGGCTTGACAGTTGGGCAGGCGTTTCATTTGGCGCAGCGGCGTCCCTCTCGCTATTTCAGTAGTTCCGTTTCAGCAAGCCACGCTGGTGCGAGCCGTAGCGCACCAGCGCAGCACAGGCGCGCCTGGCTTGCATCGCCCCCCGCAGGTATCGCAAATTTCGCCCGCCTTCCTTGACCGAAACGGTTCACGTTAAATGCGGGCTCGTACTGTGTTCGCGATAGTTGCCGTCTCGACCGTGGTTCGACGCTTATGAGGAAGCGATATGGGCACGGACTTCTTGGTTTGCTGTATCCGATGTGCTGGTGATCGATTGTGAATTCTTTCGAAGGGAGAAAGTCTTGAGCAGAAGGCCCAAATCGGCGTGTGAGCCCAGGAGTGGATGCAATCCGCGTCGTCGCCCAGAACTCAACAAGTGCGCCTCCTGGTCACTCGCCCTAGTTCTGGCGCTCTGCCTCGCAGCTTGCGGGGGCGGGGAAGGGAGTATGGCCCAGTCGCAGCCAGTGCCCAACTCAGCGCCGTCTGCACCGTCGATCGTGGAAACATCCTCTTCCTCTGTCGGGGCGGTATCTGTCAGTTGGATTCCGTCCACCGACGACACAACGCCAGCCGCGTCAATCCGGTACCAAGTCCATGCTGCCCTCGCGCCTGGATTTGTCGCCTCGGTGGACACGCTGAAATTCGACGGAGTTGGCGTTGCCGCAGCGACCGTTTCCACGGGCCTGACGCCAGGGGCGCGCTACTACTTTCGCGTTGTAGCAACAGATCAGGCAAACGCCACCGCAAATAGTGCTGAGATGTCGGTCTTCGTTGCAGACACTACCGCGACTCTAGTGCCCGGGGTTAGGACCATCAGCCTTGCCCCAGAGCAAGTGGCGGCGGTCACCGCCGACACTGTTCAGCTTAGGGCCGGAACAACGCCGCCGTCCGTCGGCCAGTTCATTGCGAGTGCCGAGGGTAGCGGCTTCTTGCGCGCGGTCACTGGCGTGAATGGAACCACTTTGCAGACTCGCCCTGCGGCATTGAACGAAGTAATCAGCGACGTTCGATTTGGATCTTCAGTCGCTTTACCAGCGTTCTCCACTGGCACGTCAACGCAGATTCTGGGTTCGGCTGGAACCCTAACCGCGGCAACTAGCGCCCGAGGTTCGGAACTGCATTGGCCAGCGCATGGACTGCGCCTGTTGAACTCGAGCCCGCCCCCGACCGCGGGATCATCTCAACGAATTCTGAGCGCGGCCCCGCAGAAATCTGATTTTGTCGCACCGCAAAGTATTGGCAATAGATCAAGCATAGATGTTAGCCCGCAGTTTGCGGACAGTAACGGTCGCTTTGCGACCGTGCTGGCGCCGAGCTTGGTAGGAATTCTTACAGGCGCGCGGGATGGATTTGATATCAATGTAAGAATCGATAGGGACGACAAGACATTTTTTGGTCTTCAGCGAATTCCGCTGGCGCTTTGTGATGTTCGGCTTTCGGAAAACGATCTGCCCGCAAACATTGCGGTTGGCAGCCTTACCGCAACCAGCACAGAAATACTCGCCAACTTAGGCAACTACGAAGCCATGAGGGCTGGACGCGCGCGCATCAGCGTCAACGCAACCGGTCTGGCTGCTCGGTCTGAACCGTATCGACTTAAGGTTCGGCTCTACGTCGGTGAGGCGTCGAAGAAGTGCTCCGAAGCTCGGGGTTGGGCCGAAGAACTCGACGTGGAAGTGCGAGTAATCGTTGCGACGACACCCAATTTTCCAAGGGGAGAGTCGAAGTTACTCGACTTCAAAGGTGGATTCTCCGTCAAAAACGCAACCAACTACACATTTGATCCAATTCTTGAAAGTGAGTTTGATTTGAGTCTCCGCAGGCCGCGCAGCGCTCGCGTAGCGGTTAAAGGGCGTGCTGAACTGAGTCAGATTCTAACGGTCACCGCGACAGGTGCCGCGCGGCTTGACCAAACAGTTGAACTTATCGAAAAGAGGGAATTCATCAAAGTATTTTTCGCCGGGCCGGTACCGGTGGTAGTCGTAGGAACTTTCATTGTTGACATGCGGCTGGAAGGCGAAGTCACGGGCGCAATGACCGCCAGTGAAACCTTGAGCTACAGCCTAGAAGATATTTCTGCGAGCGTGCGCTATGAAAACGGGCAATGGCTTACCTCCGCAGCAGCGCGCCCGGTCCAGACCCTAAAGTTGACTGGTGAGGCTAATGCACAGGCACGTTTGACTCTGACGCTGTTGCCGCGTTTAAGTGTCTCCGTCTACGATGTCGCGACAGCACGATTGGTGCTTGCTCCCTTTGTTGAAGCGCAAGCTGGTATTCAGGGGTCGGTGCAGGCGCAGTTCGCAGACGGCACGTCGCTACTGGACGCAGACGCTTGGCTAGACAAGGCCGAGGTGGCCGTGGGTATGGACGCATTCCTGATGGCGGATCTCGGGATGTTTGACAAAACATTTTTGACTTGGCCGGAAGCTGCGAATCCCAATGACTATCGGTCATTCCACAGGTTAGCCGGCGTGATTCCAAGAACACTGATAGTGGGTATTCCAAAGCTCACGGCGACTGCGGACTTCGCTGCGCGGCATCCCACGGAGCCCTATGCCGTCCTGTTTCGCGGGCAAGCGGTAGATGTGCCCAATCCGTTCCTGCCAGTTTGGGGCCCGGCGTCATTTTTACCATTTAGGACGTGGTTCGACCCTAAGGTTGTTGCAGTCAACGGCAGCGGTTACGGATTGTTGGACAGGCTGCCTGGAGATGCATCTGGTGATTTCTGGATTCGTTTCACCAAACCAGGTTCCTACAAAGTGCGCTTGTCCGGGCACAGCGCAATGGGACCGTGGGCTCGCCAGATCAGCGATGTCTCAATCCAGTTGACCGACACCAACGGCAACGGCGTGCCCGACGAACTGGAAGTGCGAGATCCAGTTTTTGCCGTCGGAGTTGACTTTGCCTCCTGCACAGCCCCTGAAGTTGGGTCTGTGATGACTTGCACGCTAACAGGCAAAAACCTGCCAACAAGCTCGAGGTTCTCGGCCACGAACTGCAGCCCTTCACCAATGCAGGCTGTTGCCGGCGGAACAACGACGGCAAGAGTATTCACCTGCACGCCTCAATCCTCAGGCGTTTCCGTTGTCGTCTCATACACGGTTCCCGGTTTCGGTGGTCAACTTCCAAATGTGCCGACCTTGGCTGCAACACTCCCGGTAGGGATTGCATCCTTTGTAGCAACTGGCAGCATGCGCGACACAAGGGTAGGGCATACCGCTACTCGATTGAATGACGGCCGAGTGCTTGTTACAGGAGGCGATAGCAGTGCTAATACAGCGTCCTATCTCCGATCCGCAGAGATATATTCACCGAGTTCTGGCTCGTTCACCCCAACACGCGACATGTTGTCGCCCCGCGGCGGCCATACTGCAACTTTGTTGCGGGACGGCAGGGTTTTGATCACTGGCGGGCTATCTGAATATGTCACAAATCGCACACTATCTTCGGCCGAGATTTATGATCCGCAGACTGGGGAGTTTCGTGCAACTGGGGGAATGAAAGCGAAGCGCGTCTGGCATACCGCGGTGCCATTGGACGACGGACGAGTTCTGATCGCTGGTGGGTTCGACAATCAGATTCCGGTCTTTGGTACATATTTAAAATCGGCGGAAGTTTTCGATCCCAGCACCGGGACTTTTACGTTGATAAAGGACATGTCAGTTCCTAGAATCTGGTTCTCAGCGACGAAACTGCTGAACGGAAAAGTCCTCATCGCGGCCGGTAGTGATGGTTACGATAGGTGGACAAATGTTGCAGAGGTGTTTGATCCATCCTCGCTGTCCTTTGCGCCTGTCGGACGGTTAGCTACACCGCGTTGGATTACACAGACGGCCGTACTCGCTAACGGTCAGGTGCTTTTCCCTGGGGGTAACGTACCTGGTGATGTTGGAACGAGGTCAACTGAGGTGTACTCGCCCTTGACAGAGTCGTTTGCGCTAACAGGCGATATGACTTCAGTAAGAGGCGGCGCGTCAGTCACTGTTCTCCGCAATGGAAATGTGTTGGTTGCCGGTGGATTTGACGCGCCACGATTCCTTACCACCGCGGAGTTGTACGATTCGCAAACCGGAAGTTTTGGAAGGGTGGCGGGGCCGATGTTGTCGGCCCGTTATAATAATTCCGCTACGATGTTGGTTGATGGTAGGGTATTGCTGGTTGGGGGCTTGGGGACAGCGGCGCAGGCGCTCTCTACGGCCGAAATCTATTCTGATACTCAGCCGGGTCTTCGATCTAGTCTTTTCGATGAATTCGACGGGTTGAGCGCGAACAACTTACTTTGGACGGAGACCGTCGCGTCGATATGGCCTGAAAGTAAAGTTACTGTTCAAGGAGGGTCGGTGTTTTTCGGTGCCGGGTCACGGCTGGATACGTTTGGGAAGTCTCATCTGTGTGGCTCCAAGATTGTCGTCGAGGCGGTGATGGGTCAGCGGGAAACTGGCATTACTCTACTTGATATCGGTAATTTAGACCCCGTGTCACGATGGGGTACGAACTTCATATCCATGAGTAATACGGCATATCGTGGTTGGGGCTTACACTTAAACACCGGGGCTAATGGAAGTCGATACGCGCCAATGAGAGCTCCGCTCACTGGGGGCACCTTTGAGGTTGCAGAGCAGACAATAGTTGCCCGTACCGGTCGGCATCTAACTGCAATGCTGGCATATCGTTTGACGCTGGAAGGTTCGGCGATCACCGTCGAGCGAGGCACGTCTTTCACCTCCCTAACGGAGCGGATGTCCACTAGTTTGGCAAACACTACAACGGGTAGGAGTTTTGCTCTTGTGCTGAGCACAGGCGCAAGGGAGTACAGCCCAGGTCAGTTCGACCTTGTTCGCGCCTCCACGGAGGGACCCTGCCGTAATCCTTGATGTTCGACTCCTTGTTGTATTGACTGGGGCGCTGAGCGGTATCGCTGAACTCAACGGTTGAAGCATCGCTGCGCTTCTCTCGCGACGCATCACCGCAGAAGCGGGGTTTGGGTACCTTCGGGTCCTTGCGTTGCGGCACATTTTTTGCCCCTCGGCCTGGCCGGCTAAAATCTGCGCTCTTCACGAGGAGCACAGCACTTCATGGCCGGACATTCCAAATGGGCCAACATCCAGCACCGCAAGGGCCGCCAGGACGAAAAGCGTGGCAAGGCCTGGACGCGGGTGATCCGCGAGATCACGGTTGCCACGCGGCAGGGTGGGCCCGACCTGGCCATGAACCCGCGTTTGCGCCTGGCGGTTGAAAAGGCCAAGGCCGTGAACATGCCGGCCGACCGGGTCAAGTACAACATCGAGAAAGCCTCGGGCACGCTGGAAGGCCTGAGCTACGAAGAGGTGCGCTACGAGGGCTACGGCATCGCCGGCGCGGCCATCATCGTCGACTGCATGACCGACAACCGCGTGCGCACCGTGGCCGAGGTGCGCCACGCCTTCAGCAAGTACGGCGGCAACATGGGCACCGAAGGCTCGGTGGCTTTCCAGTTCAAGCATTGCGGGCAGCTCGTGTTTGCGCCGGGCACCGACGAAGACAAGGTCATGGAAGTGGCGCTGGAAGCCGGCGCCGAAGACGTCATCACCGGCGACGACGGTTCCATCGAGGTGCTGAGCGCCTGGACCGAACTCGAAGCCGTGAAGGCCGCGCTGGAAGCCGCCGGCTTCAAGCCCGAGATCGCCGAGGTGACGATGCGCGCCGAGAACGCCATCGAGATCAGCGGCGAGGACGCCACGCGCATGCAGAAGCTGCTGGACATGATCGAGGAACTCGACGACGTGCAGGATGTCTTCCACAACGCGCTGATCCAGGAATGAAGGTGCTTGTGGTGGGGGGCGGCGGCCGTGAACACGCGCTGGCATGGAAGCTGGCCCAGGGCGAACGCGTGCAGACCGTTTACGTGGCACCCGGCAACGGCGGCACGGCGGCCGACCCGCGTTTGCGCAACCTGCCGATCACCGATCCCGCTGCGCTGGCCGACTTCTGCGTGGCCGAGAAGATCGCGCTCACGGTCGTCGGACCCGAGGCGCCGCTGGCCGCAGGCATCGTCGACCTGTTTCGCACACGCGGGCTGCGCATCTTCGGACCCACGCGCGGTGCGGCGCAGCTGGAAAGCTCCAAGGCCTTCGCCAAGGATTTCATGCAGCGCCACGGCATCCCCACCGCGCTGTACGCCACCTTCACCGACGCCGCCGCCGCGCATGCGCATGTCGATCGACAGGGCGCACCGATCGTGGTCAAGGCCGACGGCCTGGCTGCCGGCAAGGGCGTGGTCGTGGCCGAGACCGTCCTGCAGGCGCACGCGGCCATCGACGACATGCTGTCGCTGCCCGGCGGGCGTGTGGTCATCGAAGAATTCATGGCCGGCGAAGAGGCCAGTTTCATCGTCATCAGCGACGGCGTGAACGTGCTGCCCCTGGCCACCAGCCAGGACCACAAGCGCATCTTCGAAGGCGATTGCGGCCCCAACACCGGCGGCATGGGCGCGTACTCGCCCGCACCCGTGGTCACGCCGAATGTGCATGCGCGGGTGATGCACGAGATTGTGCTGCCCACCCTCCAGGGCATGGCGCGCGACGGCCTGCCCTTCACCGGTTTTCTCTACGCCGGGCTGATGATCGACGCCCAGGGCCAGCCGCGCACCGTGGAGTTCAACTGCCGCCTGGGCGACCCCGAGGCGCAGGTCATCCTGATGCGCCTGAAGAGCGACCTGTTCGAGCTGCTGATGCAGGCCACCGACGGCAGCCTGGCCCAGGCCGAACCGCAGTGGGACCGCCGCACCGCGCTGGGCGTGGTGCTGGCCGCGGCCGGCTACCCGGCGGCGCCGCGGCTGGGCGATGCCATCACTGCGCTGCCCGCCAACGAGGCCGAGTTGCACGTCTTCCACGCCGGCACGGCTGATCTCGATGGCCGATTGATCACCCACGGCGGCCGTGTGCTGTGCGTCACCGCGCTGGGCGACTCCGTGAAGCAGGCGCAGCAGTCGGCTTTGCAAGCCGCGCGCCAGGTGCGCTTCGACGGCGCGCAGTGGCGCAACGACATCGGCCACCGCGCCATCAAGCACTGAGCTTCGCCCACCCTGCCATGCACACCACCGCTTCCGTTCGTGACTACCTGATGGGCCTGCAGGGCCGCATCGTCGCGGCCTTCCAGGCCGAAGACGGAAAGACCTTCATCAGCGACGGCTGGACGCGGCCGGCCGGCGGCAAGCTCGAAGGCATCGGCTTGTCGCAATTGGTGGAAGAAGGCAACCTGCTCGAGCGGGGTGGCTGCAACTTCAGTCACGTCACCGGGCGCACCCTGCCACCTTCGGCGACGCAGCACCGGCCCGAACTGGTCGGCGCGCCTTTCGAGGCCGTGGGCGTGTCGCTGGTCATGCACCCGCGCAACCCCTACGTGCCCACCGTGCACATGAACGTGCGCATGCTGGCCGCCTTGCCCGAGGGGAAGGCCCCCGTGGTGTGGTTCGGCGGCGGCATGGACCTCACGCCCTACTACGGCTTCGATGAAGACGCCCAGCACTTCCACCGCACCTGCCGCGACGCGTTGGCGCCCTCAGGCCCCGACAAGTACCCGCGCTTCAAGCAGTGGTGCGACGAGTACTTCTTCCTGAAGCACCGCAACGAGCCGCGCGGCATCGGCGGCGTGTTCTTCGACGACTTCAACGAAGGCAGCTTCGAGGACGGCTTCGCCATGCTGCGCGCCGTGGGCGACGCCTTCATCCCCGCCTACCTGCCCATCGTGCAGCGCCGCCGCGCCACGCCGTATGGCGAGCGCGAGCGCGACTTCCAGGCCTACCGGCGTGGCCGCTATGTCGAGTTCAATCTCGTGTGGGACCGCGGCACGCACTTCGGCCTGCATGGCGACGGCCGCACCGAAAGCATCCTGATGAGCATGCCGCCCATCGTGAAGTGGCGCTACGACTGGAAGCCCGAGGCCGGCAGCGAAGAGGCGCGCCTGTACACCGACTACTTGCGCCCCCGGGACTGGGTGGATGCCTGAGGCCCCTTTCGGGCGTGTGGGGCTGCTGGGCGGCACCTTCGACCCGGTGCACGTGGCCCATGTGGCCTTGGCCCAGGCCGCGCTGCAAGCCCTGCAACTGGACCAGGTGCGCTGGATACCCGCCGGCCAGCCGTGGCAGAAGACACGCCAGGTGACCGCCGCCGTGCACCGCGAAGCCATGGTGCGACTGGCCATCGCGGGCGAGCCGCGTTTCGTGCTCGACCGCATCGAAATCGAGCGCAGCGGCCCGAGCTTCACGCTGGACACGGTCAAGGCGCTGGGCGCGGCCCATCCGAACACCGATTGGTTTCTCATCATCGGCGCTGACCAGTACGCCGGCCTGCATACCTGGGGTCAGTGGCGCGATTTGCTCGGCCTGGTGGCGCTGGCCGTGGCCAACCGCCCGGGCGCACCGCCGGCGGTGCACCCCGAGGTGCTGGCCTTCCCGCACCGGGCCGTGCCGCTGCCGATGTTGGACATTTCTTCCACCGACGTGCGCCAGCGCGTGCAAACAGGTGCTGACATCAGCGCACTGGTGCCGCCCGAGGTGGCGCGCTATATTGAAACCCGCCGCCTTTATGGCGGACCCGCGGCGGCGGAGTCAACATTTTTCAGGAGCTGAATGGACATTCGAAAACTGCAACGGGCCATCGTCGACGGTCTGGAAGACGTCAAGGCCCAGACCATCGTGGTCTTCAACACCGAGCACCTGTCGTCGATGTTCGAGCGCGTGATCATCGCCTCGGGCGCCAGCAACCGGCAGACCCGGGCGCTGGCCAGCAGCGTGCGCACCTCGGTCAAGTCAGCCGGCCTGCAGGTGCTGCGCACCGAGGGCGAAGACAACGGTGAATGGATCATCGTCGACTGCGGTGCGGCGGTGGTTCACGTCATGCAGCCCGCAATTCGCGAGTACTACCACCTCGAAGAGATCTGGGGTGGCAAGGCCGTCAACATGAAGTTGGGCGGCAAGTCGACCGGTCTGGTGAAGGCGTCAGAGCCCGAAGCGGTCGCGCCCAAGCGCCGGGCTGCGGCGCGGCCTGTGGCTGCTGACGACAGCGACGAACGGCCCAGCCCGCGCGCCGCTGCGCGCTCGGCCGAGGCCCGCAAGGGTGCCGGTGCGGCACCTGCACCCACCCGCACCGCTGCGCGGCCGGCGGCCAAGAAGGCGGCGCCCGTGCGCTTCCAGGTCGGCGCGGCCAAGGCGCCCGCAAAGGCGACTCCCAAGGCTGCGGGAGCGGCTGGTGGCAGGGCTCCTGCCAAGTCCGCAGCCAAGCCTGCGGGCAAGATCAAGACGATGGTGGTGGGCAAGCCAGCGGCCAAGAAGACGGCTGCCAAGACCGCCCCGGCGCGCAAGAAGGTGGTGGCGCGCAAGGGTCCCCTGACCAAGGTCGCCAGCCGCCGTTGACTTTTCCCATAACGGCATGAAGCTGCTGGTGGTGGCAGTGGGCCAGCGCCAGCCCGCCTGGGCTGACGCAGCCTGGGCCGATTTCGCCAAGCGCTTCCCGGTTGAGATGCGGCTGGAACTGGCGGCGGTGAAGGCCGAGCCGCGCACGGGCGGCAAGACCGCTGCGCAGTGCATGGCCGCAGAAGCCACACGCCTCGTCGCCGTGCTGCCACGCGGCGCGCGGCGGCTGGTGCTGGACGAAACCGGCCAGCGCATGACCACCGCGCAGCTTGCCGAGCGCATGCACTTCTGGCGCGGTGACGGCCGCGATCTGGCGTTGCTGATCGGCGGCCCCGACGGCCTGGACCCTGCGCTCAAGTCCAGCGCCGACGAGACCCTGCGCCTGAGCGACCTGACCCTGCCCCACGCCTTGGCCCGCGTGCTGCTGGCCGAGGCGCTGTACCGCGCCTGGACGCTGTCCAC
>JANNWL010000331.1:0-1750 GCA_031414735.1 Burkholderiales bacterium
CACAGCCAGGCCAGCGATCTCACGGGCCGGGCACGATGCCGTGGGTCGTCAGGCGCAGCACACGGTCGGCGCGCGCGGCGGCCGCCGCCGAGTGCGTCACCAGCAGACACGCCGCGCCGGTGTCGGCGACCTCGGCGCGCAACACGGCCAGCACGCGTTCGGCGGTGTCGGGGTCGAGGTTGCCGGTGGGCTCGTCGGCCAGGATCAGGCCCGGCGCATGCACCACGGCGCGGGCGATGGCCACGCGCTGCAGCTGCCCGCCCGACAACTGCGCCGGAAAGCGCCCGCCCAAGCCGGCCAGTCCGACCTCGGCCAGCAGCGCCTGGACGCGCTTCTCGTCGGGCCGGCCCAGCAGGCGCAAGGGCAGGCCCACGTTCTCGGCCACCGTCAGGTGCGGCAGCACGTGAAAGGCCTGGAAGACAAAGCCGAGGTGCTGCCGGCGCAGCCGCGCGCAGCCGTCGTCGTCGAGCAGGCTCAAGTCGGTGCTGTTGATGTGCACGGTGCCGCGGTCGGCGCGGTCCAGTCCGGCGATGCAATTCAGCAAGGTCGACTTGCCCACGCCCGATTCGCCAAGCAGGGCCGTGAACTCGCCGCTGCGAAGCTCCAGCGACACGGCGTCGAAGACCGGCGTGGCGCCGAAGGACTTGCCCAGGTTATCAATGCGCAGCATGTGCGCGCGATGATGCCTGACCCTGCGTGCTGACCGCGTTTCAGGGGCTGTTTGGCGGGATGGCTGTCATGGGCTGCGTGCTATCGTGAAACCGGAACGAGGAGCAGAAAACCATGGCCTACCAGATCGATCTTTCCGGCCGCGTGGCCTTCATCACCGGCGCGTCCAGCGGCCTGGGCGAGCAGTTCGCCAAGGTGCTCAGCCGCGCCGGCGCCGGCGTGGTGCTGGCGGCGCGGCGCATCGAGCGCTTGAAGACGCTGCGCGCCGAGATCGAGGCCGAAGGCGGGGACGCCCACGTGGTGGGACTGGACGTGACCGACCCGGACAGCATCCGCGCCGCCGTGGCCCACGCCGAGACCGAAATGGGCGCCATCGACATCCTGGTCAACAACTCTGGCGTGGGCGTGTCGGCCAAGCTGACTGACGTCACCGTCGACGAGTACGACTACCAGATGAACACCAACCTGCGCGGCGCCTTCTTCGTGGCGCAAGAGGTGGCCAAACGCATGATCGCGCGCAGCAAGGGCGAGGCGCCGGGCACCTTCACGGGCGGGCGCATTGTCAACATCGCCTCGGTGGCCGGGCTGCGGGCGGGCGGCAACATCGGCGTCTACGGCATGACCAAGGCGGCCGTCGTGCACATGACGCGCCAGATGGCGCAGGAATGGGGCAAGCACGGCATCAACGTCAATGCCATCTGCCCGGGCTACATCGACACCGAAATCAACCACCACATCTGGAACACCGAAGCCGGCAAGAAGATGGTGCAGACCCTGCCGCGCAAGCGCGTGGGCACACCCGCTGATCTTGATGCCGTGCTGATGATGCTGTGCGCCAACGAGAGCCACTTCGTCAACGGCGCCATCATCACCGCCGACGACGGCTTCGTGGCCTGAGCCGGATCGCCGCCTGGCATGCGCGCACTGACCCCACTCGAAGCGCGCGTGCTGGGTGTGCTGATCGAAAAGCAGCACACCGTTCCCGACACCTACCCGCTGTCGCTGAATGCGCTGGTCAGCGGCTGCAACCAGAAGACTGCGCGCGACCCGGTCACCCTGGCCACCGACGCCGAGGTGCTGA
>JANNWL010000332.1:0-6438 GCA_031414735.1 Burkholderiales bacterium
CTGCCTGACGAACATGCGCACGCTGCCGGGCACCATCGTGCTCAAGCCCCTGCCCGGGCTGCCCGTGGTGCGCGACCTCATCGTCGACATGACGCTGTTCTTCAAGCAGTACCACTCGATCAAGCCCTACCTCGTCAACGATACCCAACCGCCTGAGAAAGAGCGGCTGCAAAGCCCGGAAGAGCGCGACGAGCTCAATGGTCTGTACGAGTGCATCCTGTGCGCCAGCTGCTCCACCGCCTGCCCCAGTTTCTGGTGGAACCCGGACAAGTTCGTGGGCCCGGCCGGCTTGCTGCAGGCCTACCGTTTCATCGCGGACAGCCGCGACCAGGACACCGGCGCGCGCCTGGACAATCTGGAGGATCCCTACCGGCTGTTCCGTTGTCACACCATCATGAATTGCGTCGACGTCTGCCCGAAGGGCCTGAACCCGACCAAGGCCATCGGCAAGATCAAAGAGTTGATGGTCAGAAGAGCTGTCTGAACATGAAGCTCGGTGAACGCGAACTCAGCAAGCTCCGCTGGCGCTGCCGCCGCGGCTTGCTGGAGAACGACCTCTTCATCGAACGCTTCTTCAACCAGCACGCAGCCACCCTCACTGTTCGCCAGGCCGATGGCTTGATGATGTTGATGGACCTGGCCGACAACGATTTGCTGGACCTGCTGCTGCGCCGTAAGGAGCCCGCAGGCGAAACCGACCTCCCGGAAGTCCACGAGACCCTGGCCCTGTTGCGCCCCGCGCCAGTGAACGCCTGGAACCACCCGACACCGATCACGACACCCTGAAAGGCCCACCGCCATGACACCCTCTGACGTCAAAGCCACGCTGTCCTTCAGTGACGGCAGCCCGAGCATGGACTTGCCCATCTACAAGGGCAGCATCGGGCCCGATGTGATCGACATCCGTAAGCTCTACGCGCAGACCGGCAAGTTCACCTACGACCCGGGTTTCCTGTCGACGGCGGCGTGCAATTCCACCATCACCTACATCGACGGCGACAAGGGCGAACTGCTGTACCGCGGCTACCCGATCGAGCAGCTGGCCAACAACTGCGACTTCCTGGAAACCTGCTACGTGCTGCTCAAGGGCGACCTGCCCAACGTGCAGCAGAAGGACGACTTCGTCAAGCTTGTCACCAACCACACGATGGTGAACGAGCAGATGCAATTCTTCCTGCGTGGCTTCAGGCGTGACGCGCACCCGATGGCCGTCATGACCGGGCTGGTGGGTGCGCTGTCGGCCTTCTATCACGACAGCACAGACATCCATAACCCGCAGCACCGCGAGATCTCGGCCATTCGCCTCATCGCCAAGATGCCCACTCTCGTGGCCATGGCCTACAAGTACGGCATCGGCCAGCCTTTCGTCTACCCGAAGAACAGCCTGTCCTACAGCGCCAACTTCATGCGCATGATGTTTGCCACGCCCTGCGAGGAGTACGAGCCCAACGACGTGCTGGTGCGCGCCATCGACCGTATCTTCATCCTGCACGCCGACCACGAGCAGAACGCCAGCACCTCCACCGTGCGTTTGTGCGGCAGCTCGGGCACCAATCCCTTCGCGGCCATCGCCGCAGGCGTGGCCTGCCTGTGGGGCCCGGCCCACGGCGGCGCGAACGAGGCGGCGCTGAACATGCTGGGCGACATCCAGCGCAATGGCGGCGTCGAGAAGATCGGCGAATTCATCAAGCAGGTGAAGGACAAGAACTCCAACGTCAAGCTGATGGGCTTCGGCCACCGCGTCTACAAGAACTACGACCCGCGCGCCAAGCTCATGCGCGAGACCTGCCACGAGGTGCTGCAGGCCACCGGCCTGCACGACGACCCGCTGTTCAAGCTGGCCATGGCGTTGGAGAAGATCGCGCTCGAAGACGACTACTTCGTGTCGCGCAAGCTCTACCCCAACGTCGACTTCTATTCCGGCATCGTGCAGCGCGCGCTGGGCATTCCGGTGAGCCTGTTCACTGCCATATTCGCGCTGGCGCGCACCGTGGGCTGGATCGCGCAGCTGAATGAAATGATCGGCGATCCGGAATACAAGATCGGTCGCCCGCGCCAGCTCTTCGTCGGCGCAGCCCACCGCGACGTGATGCCCATCGCGCAGCGCTAGCCTGCCGTGTCTGCCCCGCGGGCGGCCGGGCCGTCTGCGGGCGGCGCGCCGCTTAAGGGGGGGGCTGTGCCGGCTCCCGTCACGCGGCCGCCGCCAGTCCGCGGTTGAAGTGGGCCTGCATCAACGCGCGGGCCCGGGCCGGGTCGCGCTGCTCAATGGCCTGCATCAGCGCGCGGTGCTCCGTCAGTGACTCGGCCAGGCGGCCACGCTTGAGCAAGGAATGATGCCGGTTGAGCTTCATCACCTTGCGCAGGTCCGTCACCACCTGCACCGCCCAGCGGTTGCCGGCCATTTGCAGCAGTGCCATGTGGAACTGCTCGTTGGTGGCGAAGAAGGCGTCGTGCTGGCGTGCCTGCCTCTCCAGCAGAGCGTGCAGCCGCGTGAGTTGGCTGCGGTCCTCTGCACTGGCGTGCTCGGCGACTTGACTGGCAGCGTCGCTTTCGAGCAGACCGAGCAGGTGGTAAACCTGGGCCACGTCCTGCGCCGACATTTCGGTGACGTAGGCACCGCGGCGTACCTTCATGGTCACCAGGCCCTCAGCGGCCAGCACTTTCAGCGCCTCGCGCAGAGGCGTACGGCTGATGCCGAATTCGGCGGCCAGCTTGAGTTCGTCGATCCAACTCCCTGGCTCCAGCTGCCGCGCGAAGATCTGCTGGCGCAGGCGCTCCGCCACGTCCTGGTACAGGGCGCGCGGTGACAGCGGGGCGGGTGCGGGCAGGGCGGCCAAGGCGGGGTCGAAAGTCAGGCGGGCGTTAGTTTTGAATTTATAATTATCCATAATCTTCACGCACCCGCAAGCCGGCGGCTTGCGCTGTGTACAGCCGGTTCAAGGGGCGCAAATGAGCAATGACACCGAACGGTCAGCAGCGGAATTCACTACTGCATCGCTGGCGCAATGGGCGCAGGCGGCGGCCAAGTCGGCCCCGGGCGGCAACCTGGACGACTTGAACTGGGTGACGCCGGAGGGCATCACCGTGAAGCCGCTGTACACCGCGGCCGACACGGCCGGGTTGGCGCATGCCGACACCTTGCCCGGCTTCGAGCCCTTTGTGCGCGGGCCGCAAGCCACCATGTACGCCGTGCGGCCGTGGACCATCCGCCAGTACGCGGGCTTCTCTACAGCGGAAGAAAGCAACGCCTTCTACCGCAAGGCCCTGGCCGCCGGCGGCCAGGGTGTGAGCGTGGCCTTCGACCTGGCCACCCACCGTGGCTACGACAGCGACCACCCGCGCGTCACGGGCGACGTCGGCAAGGCCGGCGTG
Organism: Burkholderiales bacterium; assembly: GCA_031414735.1. GTDB lineage: Bacteria > Pseudomonadota > Gammaproteobacteria > Burkholderiales > Burkholderiaceae_C > Rubrivivax. The sequence goes on from JANNWL010000332.1 coordinate 3,373, forward strand.
GCCATCGATTCGGTGGAGGACATGAAGATCCTGTTCGACGGCATCCCGCTCGACAAGGTCAGCGTGAGCATGACGATGAACGGCGCCGTGCTGCCCGTGCTGGCCGGCTACGTCGTGGCGGCGGAAGAGCAGGGCGTGGCGCAGGACCTGCTGTCGGGGACCATCCAGAACGACATCCTCAAGGAGTTCATGGTCCGCAACACCTACATCTACCCGCCCGAGCCGTCGATGCGCATCGTCGCCGACATCATCGAGTACACGTCGAAGCAGATGCCGCGCTTCAACTCGATCAGCATCTCGGGCTACCACATGCAGGAGGCCGGCGCCAACCAGGCGCTGGAACTGGCCCTGACCCTGGCCGATGGCATGGAGTACGTGAAGGTGGCGCAGGCGCGCGGGCTGGACGTCGACGAGTTCGCCGGCCGGCTGAGCTTCTTCTGGGCCATCGGCATGAACTTCTATCTTGAAGTGGCCAAGATGCGCGCCGCGCGGCTGCTGTGGGCGCGGCTGATGAAGGGCGTGGGCGCGAAGAAGCCCAAGAGCCTGATGCTGCGCACGCACTGCCAGACCTCGGGTTGGAGCCTGACCGAGCAGGACCCCTACAACAACATCGTGCGCACCACCATCGAGGCCATGGCCGCGGTGTTCGGCGGCACGCAGAGCCTGCACACCAACAGCTTCGATGAGGCCATCGCGCTGCCCACCGAGTTCAGTTCGCGCATCGCGCGCAACACGCAACTCATCATCCAGGAGGAGACCCATATCACGAGCGTCGTCGACCCCTGGGCCGGCAGCTACATGATGGAAAAGCTGACGCAGGACATGGCCGACCAGGCGTCGGCGATCATCGAGGAGGTCGAGTCTCTGGGCGGCATGACGAAGGCGGTGGACTCGGGCTGGGCCAAGCTCAAGATCGAGGCCAGCGCGGCGCAAAAGCAGGCACGCATTGATTCCGGCCGTGACGTGATCGTCGGTGTGAACAAGTACAAGCTGGCGGCCGAGGGTTCCATCGAGGCGCGCGAAGTCGACAACGTGAGGGTGCGCGACGGGCAGATCGTCCGCCTGGCACAGGTGCGCGCGACGCGCGATGCAGTCAAGGTGCAAGCCGCACTGGCCGCGCTGTCTGACTCGGCGCAAACCGGACAGGGCAATCTGCTGGAACTCAGCATCACCGCCATGCGCTTGCGCGCCACGGTGGGCGAGGTCAGCGACGCGCTGGAAGAAGTCTTCGGGCGCCACCGCGCCGACATTCAAAAGGTGACCGGTGTGTATGCAGCCGCCTATGACAGCGCCGAGGGTTGGGAAAAGCTCAAGGCCGAGATCGCCGCTTTCGGCACCGCGCAGGGTCGCCGGCCCCGGGTGATGATTGCCAAGCTGGGCCAGGACGGCCACGACCGCGGCGCCAAGGTGGTGGCCACGGCCTTCGCCGACCTGGGCTTCGACGTCGACATCGGCCCGCTGTTCCAGACGCCCGAGGAATGCGCCCGCCAGGCGATCGAGAACGACGTGCATGCGGTGGGCGTGAGCACACTCGCGGCAGGACACAAGACGCTGGTGCCGGCGATCGTTGCCGAACTCAAGCGGCAGGGGGCGGATGACATCATCGTCTTCGTGGGCGGCGTCATCCCGCACCAGGACTACGACGCGCTCTACGCCGCTGGCGTGAAGGGTATTTACGGTCCGGGCACGCCCATCCCCGTGAGTGCCAAAGACGTGCTCGAGCAAATCAAACAGTCGCTGGCATGAGTGAAACGGTGCTGGCACCCGTGCGTGCCGTCTGGTCGGCATTCCAGCGGCGCGACTGGAGCCAAGCACGTGAGCTGTTGGCTGACGAACTTGTGGCCACCTGGTGGACGAGCGGCGAACGTTTCCGCGGTGCCGATGGTTTCCTCAGCGCGCAGTCAAACTATCCCGAGGGCTGGACGCTGCATGTGCTGGAGATATCGCCGCTGGTGGATGGCCGCGTGCTGTCGCTTGTACGGGTGGACCATCCGCCGCACGGTGTCTTCTTCTGCACCTCCATCGCTCGTGTGGTGGCAGGGCGTCTCGTCGAAGTCGAAGAGTATTGGGGCACGCTGGAGCCGCCGCCGGCCTGGCGCGACGCCCTGGCAGGTCGCGAACGCTTCGACCCGACGCAAGACGCACGATGCACCGGAGAAGTCGGGCCGTGAGCAGCAGCGCTTCAGGTGTGCCGGACGCCCTGCGCTGGGTTGACGACCTGGTGCAAGGCCAAGGCGCGCCGCAGCGCCGGGCGCTTGCCAAAGCCATCACCTTGCTTGAGAGCACCCGGGCAGCTGATCGTCTGGCCGCCGACCGGCTGCTCGACCGGGTCCTGCCCCACGCCGGCAAGAGCCTGCGCATCGGCCTGTCTGGCGTGCCGGGCGTGGGCAAGAGCACCTTCATCGAGGCGCTGGGCGTGTTCCTGGTGCAGCGCGGTCACCGCGTGGCGGTGCTGGCGGTGGACCCGTCGTCCAGCCTCAGCGGCGGGTCCATCCTGGGCGACAAGACGCGCATGGAACGGCTCAGCGTGCTCGACCGCGCCTTCATCCGCCCCAGCCCGGCCAGCGGCACGCTGGGCGGCGTCGCCGAGAAGACGCGTGAATCGATGCTGGTGTGCGAGGCCGCCGGCTTCGACGTCGTCATCGTCGAGACCGTGGGCGTGGGCCAGAGCGAAATCGCCGTGGCCGGCATGACCGATATGTTCGTGCTGATGCAGTTGCCCAATGCCGGCGACGACCTGCAAGCCATCAAGAAGGGTGTGATGGAGCTGGCCGACCTGGTGGTGATCAACAAGGCCGACCTCGACGAAGCCGCGGCCATGCGCGCCCGTGCCCAGGTCACCAGCGCCATGCGTTGGCTGGGGCCGCACACGCACGCCGTCGGCCGGGTGTTGCAGCTCAGCGCGCTGAAGGGCACGGGGCTGGACGAGTTCTGGGGCGAGGTAGGCAGCTTCCGCGAACAGCAGAACGCCATGGGGCGTTTCGCCGAGCGGCGGCGCTTGCAGGACGAAGCCTGGATGTGGGACCGCATCGCCGCCGGGCTGCGCCAGCGCTTCGACCAGCACCC
>JANNWL010000333.1:0-2388 GCA_031414735.1 Burkholderiales bacterium
CTGGCCGTCGATGTCGAGCATGGCGTCGCCTTCCAGCAGCACCACGCTCTCTTCGCAGTTGTGGCTGTGGAAGGGGATGGCCGCACCCGGCGCAAATTCGGTGATGCCGTTGATGAAGCCCTTCGCGCCGATGGCCGGCGACACCAGCGGCGTTGTGCGCGCACCACCGCCGCGGTCGTGGCTCTTGATTTCGGACGGCCGCAGGACGCGGGCTTTGAGTGCGGTGTCAGTGGTCATGGCTTCAGTCTCCAGTCAGTGTTGTCTTGGCGGGGGCGCGTCACTCCGCCTTGATGTCGTTGTCCTTGATGGCCTTGCCGTAGCGCGCCAACTGGTCGCGCACCAGCGTGCTCAGCTCGGCAGGCGTGGTGCCGTTGGGCTTCAAGCCAAGCGCGGCATAACGTTCCTTCATCTCGGGGTCGGCCAGGGCCTTGACGACTTCGCGCTGCAGCCGGTCGACGATGGGCCGCGGCGTGCCGGGGGGTGCTGCGAGCGAGAACCAGGTGCTGAAGTCGAAGCCATTGATGCCGACTTCCTTCAGCGTCGGTGAGTCGGGGTACTCGGGCGAACGGCTGCCCGCCATCACGCCGATCAGCTTGAGCTTGCCGGCCTTGGCCAGCGAGGCCACGGTGGCGATGCCCTGGAAGGTCACGTCCACCTGCCCGCCCGCCACGTCCTGCGCCGCCTGACTGGCGCCGCGGTAGGGCACGTGGGTCATGCTGATGCCGGTGTGCGCGGCGAACAGCGCGCCGCCCAGGTGCTGCGGGCTGCCATTGCCGCCCGAGGCGTAGGTGATCTTGCCCGGCGCGGCCTTGGCGGCGGCCACCAGGTCGGCCGCCGACTTCCAGGGCGAGGTGCTGGCCACCGCCACGCTGAACTCGATGGTCGCCACCTGCGTGACGTGCACGAAGTCGGTGAGCGGGTTGAAGGGCGTCTTCGGGTTCAGGTTGGGCACCATCGTCAGCACGCTGTCGTTGAAGCCGCCTATGGTGTAGCCGTCAGGGGTCGCCTTGGAGACTTGCGCGGCGCCGATGATGCCGGCGGCGCCCACGATGTTCTCGACGACCACCGTCTGCCCCATGTTGACCGACATCTTCTGGGCGAGCAGCCGCGCGGCCACGTCCACGGCACTGCCCGCAGCCAGCGGCACGATCATGCGGATGGGCTTGTTGGGGTAGCCGTCCTGGGCCTGCGCGGGCAAGGCCAGCGCCGATGCAGCCGTCAGGGCCAGGGCGCTTCGGCGGGTGAGGGTGAGTGCGTGGTGTGTCATGTTGTCTCCAGGATGTCTTGTTTGCGAAACCGAAATCTCAGAGATCCAGGCCGAGCACGCGGATGGCGGTCTCGCCCAGGATGGCCAGGCGCTCTTCGTCGCTCAGGCCGGGGGTGGCCATCACATGGCCGACAGGGTCTTCTTCCCAGGGGATGGGGTGGTCGGTGCCGATCATGATCTGCACCGCGCCCACCTCGGCCGCCAGGTGGCGCAGCGCCTCGCCGGTGAAGACCAGGGCGTCGAAGTAGATCTGGCGGATGTACTCGGTGGGCTTCTTCTGCAGCACGGTGGCCGGGTTGCAGTTCTGCGGTGAGACGAAGCAGCTGCGGTCCATGCGCGGCGCGTAGGAGCCCAGGAAACCGCCGCCGTGCGCCCCCAGCACCTTGAGTTGCGGGTACTTGTCGAACACGCCTTCGAAGATGAGCTTTTGCAGCGCGATGGTGGTGTCCAGCGGGTTGCCGATGACGTTGGACAGCCAGCCGTTGCCCTTGAAGCGCGCCTGCAACTCGGGTGTGCTTTGCGGGTGGATGAAGAGCATCACGCCCAGCTCCTGCGCCTTGGCCAGCACCGGGTGGTACCGCGGGTTGGCGAAGTCGTCGCCGGCCACGCTGCCGCCGATGGCCGCACCCTTCAGGCCGTGCTTCTTCACGGCCTCTTCCAGCTGCTGCACGGCCAGGTCGGGGAACTGCATGGCCAGCGAGGCGAAGGCCGCGAAGCGCTTGGGGTGCGTGGCGCAGATCTCCGCCAGGCTCTCGTTGTGGATGCGGCAGATGGCCTCGGCCGTGTCGCGGTCCTTCCGGTACCAGAACGGGTTGATGCTCAGCACCTGCAAATCGATGCCCATGCGGTCCATCGCAGCCAGGCGCTGCGCCATCACGGCGTCTGCCGTGTTGTTGAGGAAGTGTTCAGGCACACCCTTGACCGGCGGCAGCACGGCCTTGGCCTCGGTACCCATCAAGTCGATGGCGGGCTGGAAGTAGCAGTGCGCGTGCACGTCCACCGTGCGTGCGCGCCGGCCGCCCACCAGCACCGGCTTGCGGGCAGGCTGGGGCGCTGCGCCACCGCCACCGCCTTCCACGATGGGCAGGCCGGCGCAGCCGCAGAACCAGAAGCCGGCAGCG
>JANNWL010000334.1:0-2075 GCA_031414735.1 Burkholderiales bacterium
GTGGTATTTCAGCTTCTGGCTGCGTTCATTCGCGCCGTAGCGGTCGCGCAGGGCCACGGCCCAGATGCGGCGCGCCACGCGGCCGAGCACGGTGTACTCCGGGTCCATGCCGTTGCTGAAGAAGAAGCTCAGGTTGGGCGCAAAGTCGTCGATCAGCATGCCGCGCGCCAGGTAGGCTTCTACAAAGGTGAAACCGTTGCTGAGCGTGAAGGCGAGCTGGCTGATGGGGTTGGCCCCAGCCTCGGCGATGTGATAACCGCTGATGCTGACGCTGTAGAAGTTGCGCACGTCATGGTTGACAAAGTACTGCGCAATGTCACCCATCACCTTGAGTGAAAACTCGGTGCTGAAGATGCAGGTGTTCTGGCCCTGGTCTTCTTTCAGGATGTCGGCCTGCACCGTGCCGCGCACGTTGGCCAGCGTCCAGGCGCGGATCTTCGCGGCCTCGTCTTCCGTCGGGCTGCGGCCGTTGTCGGCGACGAACTTGTCCAGGTTCTGGTCGATGGCGGTGTTCATGAACATCGCCAGGATCGTGGGCGCCGGGCCGTTGATCGTCATGCTCACACTCGTGGTGGGGCTCGTCAGGTCGAAGCCGCTGTACAGCACTTTCAGGTCGTCCAGGGTGGCGATGCTGACGCCTGAGTTGCCGACCTTGCCGTAGATGTCGGGCCGCAGGTCGGGGTCGTTGCCGTAGAGGGTGACGCTGTCGAAGGCGGTGCTCAGGCGCTTGGCGGGCAGGCCTTCGCTCACCACCTTGAAGCGGCGGTTGGTGCGGAAGGCATCGCCCTCGCCAGCGAACATGCGCGTCGGGTCTTCGTTTTCGCGTTTGAAGGCGAACACGCCGGCGGTGTAGGGGAAGCTGCCGGGCACGTTGTCCAGCAGCAGCCACTTCAGCAGCTCACCATGGCACTCGTATTGAGGCAGGGCGACCTTGCGGATCTTGCTGCCGCTCAGCGTGGTGTGGGTCAGCGCGGTGCGGATTTCCTTGTCGCGGATCTTCACCACGTACTCGTCGCCGGCGTAGGCCTGCTGCATGGCCGGCCACTGCGCCAGCAGCTTGCGTGCGGCAGGGTCCAGGCGCGCTTCACGCTGCTGGGCCAGGTCGATGCAGGCCTCGGCGGCCGGGGCGCGGGTGGGCTTGTCCACGCGCAGCATGGCGGCAGTGGCGTAGAGCTGCTGCACCTCACGCGCGACGCGGCTTTGCGCCAGGGCGTGGCGCTTGTAGCCGCGCACGGTGTCGGCGATGTCGGCCAGGTAGCGGGCGCGTGCGCCGGGCACGATGGGCACCTCGTGCGTGCTGTGGCGCGTGGCGGCACGCGGCAGGCGGCCCGCTTGCACCGGCAGGCCCAACGCGGCCAGGCGCGGCAGCAGGGCCTGGTAGAGCGCGGTGACACCGTCGTCGTTGAAGCGGCTGGCCATGGTGCCGAACACCGGCATCTGCTCGGGCCGCTGCATCCAGTCTTCGCGGTTGCGCTGGACCTGCTTGGCGACATCGCGCAGTGCGTCGGCGGCGCCCTTGCGGTCGAACTTGTTGATGGCGACGAACTCGGCAAAGTCGAGCATGTCGATCTTCTCGAGCTGGCTGGCGGCGCCGAACTCGGGCGTCATGACGTACATGGGCACGTCCACCAGCGGCACGATGGCCGCGTCGCCCTGGCCGATGCCGCTGGTTTCGACCACGATGAGATCGAAGCCCGCGGCCTTGCAGGCGGCCAGCACGTCGGGCAGGGCCTGGCTGATCTCGCTGCCGAAGTCGCGCGTGGCCAGGCTGCGCATGAAGACCCTCGAGCCCTGGCTCCAGGGCGAAATTGCATTCATCCGGATGCGGTCGCCCAGCAGCGCGCCGCCACTCTTGCGCCGGCTCGGGTCGATGCTGATGACGGCAATGCGCAGCGCGTCGCCCTGGTCCAGCCGGATGCGGCGGATGAGCTCGTCGGTGAGGCTGCTCTTGCCCGCGCCGCCGGTGCCGGTGATGCCGAGCACGGGGATCTTCGCCGCTGCGGCTGCAGCGGCCAGAGCGGCTTTGAAGGCCGCCGTGGCCTTGCCGTTTTCCAGCGCCGTGATGGCCTGGGCCA
>JANNWL010000335.1:0-3895 GCA_031414735.1 Burkholderiales bacterium
GGCCGCCAGCGCGCCGAACATCGCCAGCACCAGGCCCAGGTGCTGCACCAGCACGGGCGCGTTCTCGATGCCGCGGCCCAGGAAAGGGCGCGCCGCGATCTCGATCAGCGGCACCAGCGTCATCAGCACCAGCGCGGCGCCTGCCAGGGCTTCGTCCCAACGCGCCAGTCCGCCGCCGTTTTGCGGCACAGGCGCAGCGATGTCGGCCGCCGACAAGCTCAGCGGCCCTTGCCCGCGCGAAAGGCGCGCAGGTGGGCGAAGACCTCGTCGAAGGTGGCTGCCGGCACCATCGTGGCGCGGATGCGCGGGTACAGGGCCTCAGCCAGCCGGTCCCACTCCTTCATCTGCTCGGGCGTGGGCCGGTTGACCGTGAGGCCGCGCTTCTTCATCGCGTCCACCGCTTCGTCGACCTCGCGCCGCGCCTGCGTGCGCATCTGCAGGCCCGCGCGCTCGCCGCCTGTGCGCAAGGCTTGCTGGCCGGCGGGCGACATCTCGTCCCAGGCTTTCTTGGTGACCACCAGCGCGCCGACGATGGGTGCCCAGTTGATCTCCAGCATGTGCTGCGCGGTGTTGAAGATCTGCCCGGCCAGCGCGAAGTAGGGCGTGGACGGCACGACCTCGACCATCCCGGTCTGCATGGCCGGCAGGATGTCGGCCGTCTCCAGCGGCACCGGCGTGTAGCCCAGGCTCTTCATGATTTCCTGCTGCTCGGGCTCGGACCCCCAGGCGAAGAACTTCATGCCCTTGAAGTCGTCGGGCCGCACGGCGCGTTTGGTCGAAAAGAAGCGCACCCAGCCGGCGTCGCCCCAGCCCAGGATGACGAAACCCTTCTCGGCAAAACGCGCCTCCAGCGAGCCGCGCATCTTCTCGCGCACGTGGTCGACTTCCTCCCAGTTGCGAAAGAGCAGCGGCAGGTTCTGCATGGCGGCCACCGTGGGCTCGATCTCGCGCAGGCCCACCACCGACATCAGCGCGCCCTGCAACTGGCCGATGCGCATGCGTCGCGCCATCTCGGCTTCGCCACCCTGGCTGCCGTCGGTGAACACCGTGAAGCGCGCACTGCCGCCCTGGGCGGCGCGCCAGGTTTCGCCCAGCTCCATCAGGCTCTGGTGGTAGAGCGAGTTCTTGGGCACCAGCGAGCCCACGCGAAGTTGCACGGGCCGCTGCGCCTGCAACGGTGGCGCGGCGGACTGCAGGCCCAGGCCCATCAAGGTGGCCAGGGCCAGGCGGCGGCGTGTCGGTGAGGGTGTGGGCATCGGTGGGTTCGAGCTTGGCGCGGTGGGGTTCAGAAGCGGTCGTCGACGGTGTCCAGCAGCCATTGCGCACGTTCGCGCAGCACCTGGCTGGCCAGGTCGCGACGGGGCACAGCGGCGGCGATGGCCTGGCGCAGCAGCCGCTCGAAGGCTTCACGGTCGCCGGCGGGCAGCGCCAGCGATTCGGCGCGCGTGACCAGCGTGCTTGGCGCGGGCGTGCCCGACGCGGCGTCGGCGCGCGCCAGGTAGCGCTCGGCGGCCGCGGCCGTGCCGCCGGGGCGGGCCAGCTCGAACTGCGCCATCAGCACGGCCAGGCTGCCCTGGCCGTGCTCGGGCGCGGTGTCATAGGCCAGCGCCGCCAGACGCATGGCCAGCGGCAGGTCGGCCACGACCTCGGGCTGGTCCTTGGACAAGGCGATGAAGGCGCCCCACGACGCCGCGGCCCAATACGCCAGACCGACCTGCTGCGGCGCCAGGCGCAACGGGGCCGACCCTGCCGTTGCGGCTGCAGTCGCGGGCACGGCCAGTGCACGGGCCAGGCCGGGCTGCTGCAGTTCCAGCGCCGCCAGGGCATGGCGCTGCGCCCGCTGGTACAGGCGCGCGGCGCGCTGGCGCTGGCGTGCGGCGGCACGCACGTCGGTGGCCTCCAGCTTGTCGGCCTCGAAGGCCACGAAGGCGTAGGCGTACTGCGTGAAGCCGCCGGCCACCGCCTCAGCCAGCGCCGGGTGGCCGGGGGTCTGGCGCAGCACGGATTCGGACAGCTTGAGGTAGAAGGCCGCCGCGTCGCGCGCCAGTCCCAGGTCTTCTTCCTCGGTCTGGCCCTGGCCGGCAAGTTCGTCGGCCACGCCCTTGAGCAACAAGGTGCTTGGTGCGCAGCCTGCCAGCGTCAACACCAAGGCGGCCACCGTCGCGGCTGCCACGGCGCGCCGCAAGGGCCGGCGAGGGCAGGGGACGCGAGCGAAGTAGGAAGCATCGGCCATTCGGACGTCCACGGTAGGGGCCCTTGGTGAAACGACAGTGACGTTGCGGTGACGGCCGCTGTCGTCGTGCGTTCGCAGGCCGGTCATGAACGGACCGGAGCATCCGCGATGGGGCGGGTGGACCTCGCAGTTCGCCGTCGCCTCAACCTCAACCACAGCAGGAGCAGTTCCATGTCCTTCATCAGCCCGAGCTTGACCTTGACCCTGATCGCCGTCGCTGCCGCGACGGTCGCCTCGCTGGCCCCAGCGCCCGCCGCCGCCGCCGGCACACTGACCGGTGCTGCGCCGATCGTCATCGGCCACCGCGGCGCTTCCGGCTACCGCCCCGAGCACACGCTGGAGGCCTACACGCTGGCCATCCAGCAAGGCGCCAACTACATCGAGCCCGACCTGGTCATGACCCGCGACGGCGAACTGCTGGCCCGCCACGAGCCCATGCTGGCGCGTGTGAACCTCGACGCCGCCGGCAACATCCTGCTGACCAACGGCCAGCCCACCATCAACCGCACCGACACCAGCACCAACGTGTGGCAACTGCCGCAGTACGCGGGCCGCCTGACGGTGAAGACACTGGACGGCGTCAAGGTGGGCGGCTGGTGGGCCGAGGACTTCACGGCCGCGGAGATCCGCAGCGACATCCGCGCCCAGGAACGTCTGCGCGACCTGCGCACCGGCAACAACGCCTACAACGACCAGTTCGTCATCCCGACGCTGCAGGAGGTGATCAACCTGGCCAAGGCCAAGAGCGTGGAGCTCGGCCGCCCCATCGGCATCTACCCCGAGACCAAACACCCCACCTACTTTGCCGCGCACACCCAGGCCAACGGCCTCCAGCGCATGGAAGACCGCTTGCTGCAGACGCTGCATGCCAACTACGGCAACCTGGCCAATGCGCCGGTGTACATCCAGAGCTTCGAGGTCAGCAACCTGCAGTACATGGCGCCGCTGACCGACATCCGCGTGGTGCAGTTGCTCAGCAGCGGCGGCCGGCCCTACGACTTCACGGTGTCTGGCGACACCCGCACTTACGCCGACCTGGCCACGCCCGCCGGGCTGGACTTCATCAACGACTACGCCCAGGGCGTGGGCGCCAACACCAACCTGATGATCCCGCTGGTGGGCGGCAACCTGGGCACGCCCACCACGCTGGTGGACGACGCGCACGCCAAGGGCCTGGAAATCCACGGCTGGACCTTCCGTGCCGAAAACGCCTTTCTGCCGAACAACTTCGACAGCAGCGCCGACCCGGCCGCGCTGGGCAACATGACCGGCCAGGTGCAGGCTTTCCTGGCGCTGGGCATGGACGGCTTCTTCACCGACCACCCCGACATCGGCGTGGCCGCCGTGGTGCCCGAACCCGGCACCTACGCGCTGATGCTGCTGGGCCTGGCCGCCGTGGCCGGCGCTGCGCAGCGCCGCCGCGGCGCCTGAGCCACGGGCGGGCCCGGCCTATTCGGGCGTGGACGGATCCCCGTCCGCCCCGCCCTCGGCCAGCGCCTGCCGCGCCAACTCTTCATCGCTCAGGGCGGGCGCGCCCTGCATTGCCGCCAGCTCTTCCAGCATGTCGGCCGTGGCCGGGGCCTTGCCCAGCAACACGTCCTCGAACGAGGCGTGGGCGGCCTGGCGCTCGTCGTGATCCACCGGCGACGGGTGCACGGCCTG
>JANNWL010000336.1:0-10039 GCA_031414735.1 Burkholderiales bacterium
CAATCTTGGGTAGGGCAGGGACGTGGCCAACCTGCTCTTCCTCGTCCACCGCATGCCCTACCCGCCGAACAAGGGCGACAAGGTGCGGTCCTTTCACCTGCTGCAGCACCTGGCGCAGCGGCACCGGGTCTTCGTGGGCACCTTCATCGACGATCCGGACGACGAAGTCCACATCCCCAAGCTGCGCAGTCTGTGCGCCGGCCTGCATGTGGCGCGGCTGCATCCGCTGCGAGCGCGGCTGATCAGCTTGTCCGGGTTGTTCACGGGCGAAGCGCTGACATTGCCTTACTACCGTGACGGCGACCTGGCGCGCTGGGTGGATGAAACGCTGGCCGCCGAGAAGATCGACGCGGCGGTGGTGTTTTCGTCGGTCATGGCCCAGTACGCCCAGGGCCGGCTCGGCCTGCCGATGTGGGTGGACTTCGTTGACGTCGACTCGGCAAAGTGGGAGGCCTATGCACCGCAGCATCGCTGGCCGATGTCTTGGCTGTACCGGCGCGAGGGCAGGCGCTTGCTGGGCTACGAACGGGCCGTGGCCGCCGCGGCGCGGCGTTCCTACTTCGCCACAGACAAAGAGGCCGCGCTGTTCATACAGCGGGCGCCCGAGTGCGCGCACAACGTGGTCGCCATGAACAATGGCGTCGATGGTGTGTACTTCTCACCCGACGCCCAGCGGCCTTCGCCCTATGCTGCTGGAGAGATGCCGATTGTCTTCACAGGGGCCATGGACTATTGGCCCAACATCGATGCCGTCACCTGGTTCGCACGCGAGGTGCTGCCGCGCTTGCGCCAGGTACGGCCCAGCTTGCGCTTCCATATCGTAGGCCGCAGCCCCACGACCGCGGTTCGTGCGCTGGCCGGCGAGGGCGTGGTGGTCAGCGGCACCGTGCCTGACGTGCGCCCCTACCTTCAACACGCGGCTGTTGTGGTGGCACCCTTGCGCTTGGCGCGCGGTATCCAGAACAAAATCCTGGAAGCGATGGCCATGGGGCGGCCCGTGGTGGCGGCCAAGGGCTGCGTCGAGGCGATCATGGCCGAGCCCGGCACAGAGATCGTCGCCGCATCGAACGCCCAGGACTATGTCGACGCCATAGCGGTGTTGCTGGGCGCTGCGGAGCACGCGGCGAACATCGGCCTCGCCGGACGACAGCGTGTGCTCCAGACCTACACCTGGGACGCCCACATGGGCGTTCTCGACCAACAACTCGACGCGCAAACCATGCCGATACCGCTGGCACTTCCGTCCCGCGCAGCAACGCCGTCACGTCACGGGGCCGAGGTGCACGAATGAGCGCCGTCTTGACGCCCACGCGCGTCCTTGACCCCGCGTGGCGGGTGGCATTGCCGGTGCTGTGTTTGCTGCTGCTGGCGCTGACGGGGCTCTACATCGACACGGCACGCGCCATGGAGGGCATCTGGAGCCGCTCCGAGACTTTCGCGCACGCCTACCTCGTGGCGCCCATCTCGATCTGGCTGGTATGGCGGTTGCGCCATCGCATTGCGGCCATGCTGCCACAGCCGCAGCCCTGGATGTTGCTGCCCATGGGGGTGGCTGCATGCACCTGGCTGGTCGGCGACATCGCGGGCGTGAATGCACTGACACAGGCGATGTTCGTGGCCATGTTGGTGATGGCTGTGCCGGCTGTGCTGGGGCTGGCTGTGGCGCGGGAGCTGGCGTTCCCGCTTGCCTTCCTCTTTTTCATGGTGCCTTTCGGCGAGTTCCTGCTCCCGGTTCTGATGGAAGGCACGGCCGATTTCACTGTGCTGGCGGTCGGGCTGAGTGGCGTGCCGGTGTACCGGGAGGGCATGACGTTTGTCATACCTTCGGGCACATGGTCGGTGGTGGAGGCGTGCAGCGGCGTGCGTTACCTCATCGCCTCGTTCATGGTGGGTTCCTTGTTCGCCTACCTGAACTACACGTCAACGAAGCGGCGGTTGATCTTCTGTGCCGTTTCCCTGGTGCTGCCCATCGTGGCGAACTGGTTGCGCGCCTACTTCATCGTCATGCTGGGGCACTTGTCCGGCAACAAGCTGGCCGTTGGTGTGGACCACCTGATTTACGGCTGGGTCTTCTTCGGTGTCGTCATCACTTTGCTCTTCGTGATCGGCGCCCGTTGGACAGAGCCCCCTGCCAGCGTCATGCCGGCGGCGCCGGACCAGACGCAGACTGCAAGGCCGGGACGTGTCCCGACTTGGGCGATGGCGCTTGCCGTGGCGGCGGTCGTGGCCTGGCCGCAAGGCCTGTTGCAACACATGAACCAGCAGCCCGTCGGTGCCGCCCCCCAGTTGGCGTTGCCTGCCCTGTCAGGTACTGAGGAAGTGGGCACCCAGCCGCCTGAGTTCCAGCCTGTGTTTCAAGGCCCCAGCGCGGTGGCGCTGCGCAGTTACGCCCAGGGCTCGCGCACGGTCTCGGTGCACGTGGCCTATTACCGCGGTCAGCGCTACGGGCAAAAGTTGGTCACCTCGGAAAACATGCTTGTCAAGCCTGGCAACAACCGGTGGAACGCAACGGGCCGTGGCGAAACTGCCGTGGAGATTGACGGGCAACGCATTCCGCTGCGCACGGCAGAACTCGTTGGCGCCGGCGCACTCGGGCACGGTGCCCGTGAACGTCTGGACGTGAGGCAGGTCTATTGGGTCGACGGTCGATTCATCGCCAGCGACTATTGGGCTGTGATCTATGGCGTCTGGAGCCGCATGTCTGGTCGCGGCGACGACGGGGCCTTGCTCACCTTCGTCACCGCAGGCGCAGCCGATGAAGGTACCGGCCGGTTGCTCGACGGCTTTGTCCGGACGCATCTGGGCGCCTTTGAAGCGCAGCTGGCAGCCACGCGCGCCACGCGCTGAGCAGTTCCCCATCCCTACAGAATGCGGCAGTCACGAACATGAACACCATCGCAGTCATCGGCCTGGGCTACGTGGGCTTGCCCCTCGTCGTGGAGTTCGGCAAACAGCTGCGCACCATCGGGTTTGACATTGCCAGGAGCAAGGTCGAGTCCTGCCAGCGCGGCGTGGACCCGTCCCGCGAGCTTGAAGACGAGCAGTTGACCGAGGCCCGGCACGCCGTCTACACCGACGACCCGGCGATGTTGGCCGAGGCCGACATGATCATCGTCGCCGTGCCCACGCCCGTGGACGACGCGCACATCCCGGATTTCCGCCCGCTCATTGGTTCTTCCACCAGCGTCGGCAGGCACATGAAGAAGGGCGTGACGGTGATCTACGAATCCACCGTCTACCCCGGCGCCACCGAAGAGGTCTGCATCCCCGTGCTCGAGCGTGAATCCGGCATGAAGTGGAAGGACGACTTCTTCGTCGGCTACAGCCCCGAGCGCATCAACCCCGGCGACAAGGAACACACGCTCACCAAGATCTTGAAGATCGTCTCCGGCGACAGCCCCGAGACACTGGAAAAGGTCGCCCGGCTGTACGAGAAGATCATCGTGCCGGGTGTGCACCGCGCCAGCTCCATCAAGGCGGCAGAGGCTGCCAAGGTCATCGAGAACACCCAGCGTGACCTGAACATCGCGCTCATGAACGAGTTGGCCATCATCTTCGACAAGCTGGGCATCGACACCACCGAGGTGCTGGAGGCCGCAGGCACCAAATGGAACTTCCTCAAGTTCAAGCCGGGCCTGGTGGGCGGCCACTGCATCGGCGTGGACCCGTACTACCTGACGCACAAGGCCGACATGATCGGCTACCACCCGCAGGTCATCCTGGCCGGGCGGCGCATCAACGACGGCATGGGCAAGTTCATTGCCGAAAAGACCATCAAGCACATGATCGCCGCGGGCAGCACCATCAAGGGCGCCACGGTGAATGTGCTGGGGCTGACCTTCAAGGAAAACTGCGGCGACCTGCGCAACAGCAAGGTCATCGACATCATCCACGAGCTGCAGAGCTATGGCGTGGAGGTGTTCGTGACCGACCCGCAGGCCGGGGCCGACGAAGCCATGCACGAGTACGGGGTCAAGCTGACGCCGTTCGAAGACCTGCCGCGCGCCGACGCCATCGTGGCGGCGGTGGCGCACCGTGAGTACGCCGCGTTGTCGGTGGCGGACTTCGCTCGCAAGGTGGTCGTGGGTGGTGCGTTCATCGACGTCAAGGCCGCTTTCGACGCCAAGGCCCTGGGCGCGGCGGGCCTGCGCGTTTGGCGGCTCTAGCGTGCCGACTCCGTTGGTGGCCCATGTGGTGTTCCGGTTCGACACCGGGGGCCTGGAAAACGGCATCGTCAACCTCATCAACCGCCTGCCGCCGGGCGCCTACCGGCATGTGGTGATTGCGCTGACCGAGGTCGCACCCGCCTTCAGCCGGCGCATCCGGGCCCAGGGTGTGGAGTTCATCGCCCTGCACAAGCCCCCGGGTCACGCCATCTGGCTCTACCCCCGCCTGTGGTCGCTCTTCCGCACCCTGCGGCCGGCCATCGTGCACACCCGCAACCTGGGTGCGCTGGAGTGCCAGGTGCCGGCGATGCTGGCCGGCGTGCCTGTGCGCATCCACGGCGAGCACGGGCGTGACATAGGCGACCTGGACGGCAGCAACAAGCGCTATCAACGGCTGCGCCGCCTCTACAAACCCTTCGTGCACCACTACATCGCGCTGTCGCGTGACCTGGGGGCCTATCTCCAAGCCCAGGTGGGCGTGAAGGCAGGGCGCATCACCCAGGTCTACAACGGCGTCGACACCGACCGCTTTCGTCCCGCCGGCAGCGGCCGCCAGCCGATCCCGGGCTGCCCGTTCGGCGATGAGGCGGGTTTCATCTTTGGCACGGTCGGGCGCATGCAGTCCGTGAAGGCGCAAACCCTGCTGGCCCGCGCCTTCGTGCGTGCCCTGGACCTGCGGCCTGTGCTTGGCCAGCGTTGTCGCCTGGTGATGGTGGGAGACGGCCCGCTGCGCGCCGAGGCGCAAGCCCTGCTCGACGCGGCAGGTGTCGCCCACCTTGCCTGGCTGCCGGGCGACCGCGAAGATGTGCCGGATGTCATGCGGGGTTTGGATGCCTTCGTCCTGCCTTCGCTGGCCGAGGGCATCTCGAATACGATCCTCGAGGCGATGTCCTGCGCGCTGCCCGTCCTGGCCACCGACGTGGGCGGCAATGCCGACCTGGTGGTTCCTGGCAAGACAGGTGTACTCGTTGCGGCGGGCGATGTCGAAGCGCTGGCGCAGGCGTTGATGAGAATGGCCGAAGACCCGGCTGGCGCGCGTGCCATGGGCTCGGCCGGCCGGGAGATTGCCGAACGGAGATTTGGGCTGTCCGCCATGGTGACTACCTACTGCGATCTGTACGACCGGCTGCGCGCTGCAGCGCACCCAACAACCTGAACGGGACCGATCTTCATGTGCGGCATTACAGGCCAGTTCGACACCCGCGGCGCCCGCCCTGTGGATCCCCGCGTGCTGCAGCGCATGAACGACTCGCAGCTGCACCGTGGTCCCGACGAGGGCAGTCTGCACATCGAGCCGGGCCTGGGTTTCGGACACCGGCGGCTGTCGATCATCGACATCGCCACCGGCCAGCAGCCGCTGTTCAATGAGGACGGCTCGGTGGTGGTCGTCTTCAACGGCGAGATCTACAACTACCGCGAACTGATCCCCGAGTTGCAGGCGCACGGCCACGTCTTCCACACCAAGAGCGACACCGAAGTCATCGTGCACGCCTGGGAGCAGTGGGGCGAGAAGTGCGTCGACCGATTCCGCGGCATGTTTGCCTTCGCGCTGTGGGACCGCAACCGCCAGACGCTGTTCATGGCGCGCGACCGGCTCGGCGTGAAACCGCTCTACTACGCCGTGCTTGACGACGGCACCTTGCTCTTCGGGTCGGAGCTGAAGTCGCTGCTTGCGCATGGCGGCCTGCGCCGCGACATCGACCCGCTCGCCGTGGAAGAGTACTTCGCGCTCGGCTATGTGGCCGAGCCGCGCACCATCTTTCGCCAGGCCAGGAAGCTGCCGCCGGCGCACACGCTGTGCTGGCGACGTGGTCAGGCGCAAGTCGAGCCGGTGGAGTATTGGGATGTTCGCTTCACGCTGGGCAACCCGGCGAGCCTGGAAGACGTGTGCGAGGAGTTCGTTCAGCGGCTGAAGGAGTCGGTGTCGCTGCGCATGATCTCCGAGGTGCCACTGGGCGCATTCCTGTCTGGCGGCGTCGACTCCAGCGCCGTGGTGGCGATGATGGCCAGCGTGTCGTCTGACCCGGTGAACACATGCTCGATCGCCTTCGACGACCCGGCCTACAACGAGTCGGAGTTTGCCCAGAGTGTGGCCACGCGTTATGCCACCCGGCACTTTGTCGAGACCGTGAACAGCGACGACTTTGATCTCATCGACACGCTCGCGGGCTTGTACGACGAGCCCTTTGCCGACAGTTCTGCGATCCCCACCTACCGCGTCTGTCAACTGGCGCGCAAGCACGTCACGGTGGCCTTGTCAGGTGACGGCGGCGACGAGACCTTTGGCGGCTACCGGCGCTACCGGCTGCACATGATGGAAGAGCGGCTTCGCTCGGCGCTGCCGGCGAGCCTGCGCCGCCCGCTGTTCGGCCTGCTCGGCCGTGTCTATCCCAAGGCCGACTGGGCGCCGCGCGTGTTGCGCGCCAAGACCACGTTTGAAGGCATGGCGCGTTCGTCGGTGGAAGGCTACTTCCACAGCATGTCGCTGATTCGCGAACCCCAGCGCAGCCGTTTGTACAGCGCAGGATTCAAGGCCCAGCTGGGGGGCTACAGCGCGATGGAGGTCTTCGAGCGCCACGCGCGACACGCCGAAACGGACGACCCGCTCGCGCTCATCCAGTACATCGATCAGCACACCTACCTCGTCGGCGACATCAACACCAAGGTCGACCGCGCGTCGATGGCGCACTCGCTCGAGGTGCGCGAGCCGCTGATGGACCACAAGCTGGTGGAGTGGGCGGCCACGCTGCCTTCGCACCTGAAGCTGCGCGGCGGCAACGGCAAGCACTTTCTCAAGAAAGCGATGGAGCCGCACCTGCCGGCCGACGTGCTGTACCGCCCGAAGATGGGTTTTGCGGTGCCGCTGGCGCGCTGGTTTCGCGGCCCTTTGCGCGCCCGCGTGCGTGCATCGCTGCTGGACGGCCCGATGCTCGACGGCGGCTGGCTCAACCCGACGGTGGTGCAGAAGATGGTCGAGGACCACGAGTCCGGGTTGCATGACCACAGCACGCCGATCTGGACGATGCTGATGTTCGACGCCTTCCTGCGCAATGCCATGGGCGAAGCGCGCATGCCGGCGGCGGCTTGAGCGCGGAGCGTCGCTTGAGGATCCTGTACCACCACCGCACGGCGTCGAAGGACGGCCAGGCGGTGCACATCGAAGAACTGATTCACGCCTTGCGCGAACTCGGACACGAGGTGCTTGTCGTGGCGCCCGATGCGGGGGGTGACGACCTGGGCGCTGAGGTGAACTGGGTCAGGCGCCTGCGCGCGCACCTGCCCAAAGCCGTCTACGAGTGCCTGGAGCTGGGCTATTCGGGCCTGGCCTACCTGCGCCTGTCGCGTGCCGCGCGCGAGTTCAAGCCGGACGTCATCTACGAGCGCTACAACCTGTTCCTTCTGGCCGGGTTGCTGCTCAAGCGGCGCCGCCGCATACCGCTGCTCCTGGAGGTCAACGCCCCCTTGGTCGACGAGCGCATGCGTTTCGGGGGCCTGGGCCTGCCCTGGCTTGGGCGCTGGGCGGAAGGCGTGGTCTGGCGTGGCGCAGATGTCGTGCTGCCGGTGACCCAGGTGCTGGCCAGCCACGTGGCGGCCTGCGGTGTGCCAGCACAACGCATCACCGTCATCCCCAACGGCATCAACGAGGCCCACTTCGCGGCCGCGCCATCGCCCACGCAAGCCAAGCGGGCGCTGGGCTGGCCCGACGCCCTGGTTCTTGGCTTCACCGGCTTCGTCCGCGATTGGCATGGCGTGGACCGCGTGCTGCATTGGCTTGCGCGCGAGGACACGCCGCGTCACGCGCGCCTGCTGGTGGTGGGCGACGGCCCCGCGCGCGGCGAACTCGAGGCGCTGGCGCAGCATCTGGCCATCCAGGACCGCGTGCACTTCACGGGTGTGATCAGCCGCGACCGCGTGCCCGCTCACGTGGCGGCCTTCGACATCGCGCTGCAACCGGCGGTGGTGGCCTACGCGTCGCCGCTCAAGCTGTTCGAGTACCTCGCCATGGGCAAGGCCATCGTTGCCCCACGCCAGCCCAACATCGAGGAAGTTCTGGTCGACGGCAAGAACGCGCTGCTGTTTGATGCGGGTGAAGAGGGCGGCCTGGAGCGCGCCTTGACACGCCTGTGCCAGGACGCCTTGCTGCGTGACCATCTGGCTGCGGGAGCCGCGCAAACCATTGCGGGCATGGGCCTGACCTGGCGCAACAACGCCCAACGGGTGGCCGCACTGGCCGCCACCCTGCATGCCGGGCGGCCGGCGTCCAACGCGGCTGCGCGGCAAGCGGGTGCACCTTGAGTCGGCCCGTGCGCACGCTGCTGTTCTCCACGCTGTACCCCAGCAGCGCGCGGCCCTTGCACGGCATCTTCGTGGAGACACGGCTGCGTGAACTGCTCAAGACCGGTGAGGTGCAAACCCGGGTCGTCGCCCCCGTGCCCTGGTTTCCGTCCACCCACGAGCGCTGGGGTGACCGCGCCCGCATGGCGCGCACGCCGGCGCGTGAACAGCGCAACGGCATCGATGTCTTGCATCCCCGGTATCCGCTGATACCCAAGGTGGGCATGACCGCAGCACCGCTGCTGCTGGCGCTGGCCTCGATGCCGGCCCTGCAGCGGGTCATCGACGAAGGCTTCGACTTCGACGTCATCGACGCCCACTACTACTACCCTGACGGCGTTGCCGCGGCGATTCTGGCGCGCCGCTTCGGCAAGCCGCTGACCATCACCGCCCGCGGCACGGACTTGAACCTGATTCCCGAGTTCGCCTTGCCGCGCCGCATGATGCATTGGGCCGCACAGCAGGCCGACGCGTCGATTGGCGTCTGTGCGGCGCTGGTGGACGTGCTGCGTGCGTGGGGTGTGTCCCCTGACAAGCTGCATGTCATGCGCAACGGCGTTGACCTGCAGCGCTTCTCACCTTGGCCCCTGCAGGCCGCACGCCAAGCCGTGGCTGTCGATGGCGCGCCGCTGTTGCTGTCAGTCGGTCACCTGATCGAGCGCAAGGGTCACCACCTTGCGATTGGTGCCATGCCGGCGGTGCTGCGCCGCCACCCGCAGGCCCGCCTGGTCATCCTGGGTGAGGGCGAAGAGCGTTCGCGCCTGCAGGCCCTGGCGCTGACCCTGGGCGTGGCCGAGCGCGTCACGCTGGCCGGTGCGGTGCCCAACGCACAGCTCGCGCCCTGGTATGGCGCCGCCGACGCGCTGATCCTGGCCTCGAGCCGGGAAGGGTGGGCCAACGTGCTGCTTGAAGCCATGGCTTGCGGCACGCCGGTGGTGACGTCGAGCGTGAGTTCGCTTCCTGAGGCGGTGGGTGACGCCGCCGTGATGGTGAGCCCGGAGAATGTCTTTGCGATCTCGCGGGGAATTAAGGAAGCTTTGCTCGATCTCGAGCTGCGCCGTGATTTGCGGCAGCGCGGGTTTCGGCAGGTGGAACGCTTTCGGTGGGAGCGGACGGCGGAGCAAACTATGGCTCTGTACCGCAGTGTGGCTTCGGGTGGGACTTTAGACGGGATAAGGGCTGGGGCTGGGACGGCGAGGACGGCCTAGAGAGGGCGACAAGGTCCTCGATACGAAGGCCGATAACGAGCGCGGCTCGGTCAGCAAAGTCCCAACTGAATCCCCGCTTGCCCTTCAGCACCAGATGCAGGTGGGGTTGGGAGATGCCGGCCCGGCGAGCGAGCGACGAGACGGAGGTGTCCCCGGCGTCGACACGCCGTGAGATTTCGCGGATGAGCTGGTCGTGCAGTGTTTGAAAAGTCATGGATAATTGCTCTCGGTCATATTATTATCTATTTCCCGTAATGGGACAACTATTAAATAATAATTCCGAAATATGATTACAATCTAACTTCCTGCAAACAAAAGAGAAATAAATGT
>JANNWL010000337.1:0-2468 GCA_031414735.1 Burkholderiales bacterium
GTGCCTCTCGCTTCTATTGTGCATATGCGAAGTCGTTATCATTTGCGCAGACAAACATCTGTCTCGGCACTCAGCTCGCCTTCATGCCACTTCCGATTCTTCGAGGTTCCCCTTTGAAACGCTACAAACGCGCAGCGCTGCTGCTCTGCTCGGCCGCCCCATGGGCCCTGCCAGCCTTCGCCCAAGATGCCAGCCCTGGCGCGCGTCAGGAGTCCATCACCATCACCGGTACGCGCCAGGCCTACCAGGGCGACTTCAAACGGCTGGAAACGCCCCAGGCCGAACAGTCCATCGATGCGCAAACCTTGCGCGCTTCGGGTGCGGTCAACCTGACTCAAGCACTTGACCTATCGGCGTCGGTTGCACGGCAAAACAACTTCGGCGGGCTGTGGAACGCGTTCGCGCTGCGCGGCTTCGTGGGCGACGAAAACCTGCCCAGCAACTACCTGGTCAACGGCTTCAACGCCGGTCGGGGCTTCGGCGGGCCGCGCGACCTGTCGGGCATCGAATCGGTCGAGGTGCTGAAGGGCCCGCGCGCGGCGCTGTTCGGTCGCGGTGAACCTGGCGGCACGGTCAACCTGGTGACCAAACGCCCCACCTTCAAGACGGCCGGTGAGTTCCGCGTGTCCGCTGGCAGTTTCAAGACCTACCGGGCTGATGCCGACTGGACGGCGCCCTTGTCCGACGCCGTCGCCGTGCGACTGGTCGGCTTTGCTGAGGATGCGGGCAGCTTCCGAGACACGGTCGAAACCCGCAAGCACGGCATCAGCCCGTCGCTGGCATGGCGCATCAGCCCACAAAGCAAGCTGATCTATGAACTGGAGCTCAGCCACCAGGAAATCCCGTTTGATCGCGGTGTGCTTGCGGTCAATGGCCAGCTTGGCCGCGTCCCGCAGAGCCGCTTCCTGGGTGAACCCGGCGACGGCCCGCTGAAGGCCGACGTGCAAGGCCATCAACTCGAGTTCCAGCACGACTTCAGCCAGGACTGGAGCGCCCTCGTGGGCTTCACCACGCGCAAGACCTCGCTCGAAGGCTTTTCGACCGAGGCCGAACTGGCCGCCAACCGCCAGCGCCTGCTGGTGGACGGCCAGACGCTGACGCGGCAACGCCGCTTCCGCGACTACGACGCTTCTTACCAAGTGGTGCGCGGCGAGATCAATGGCCGCTTCCAGCTGGCCGGGCTGCAGCACCGGCTGATCTTCGGTGTCGATGCCGACCGGTTCGAGAACGACCAGGTCTTCCTGCGCGCCCGCGCGCCGACGCTGGCCAGCAACCCGACGCTGGCGCAGCAGCAGGCGATCAACATCTTCAACCCGGTGTATGGCAGCTACACCTTGCCCACGCCGACACCGCTGACCAACCGCGTGGAAACGCAGCAGTCGGTGGGCGTGTTCGTGCAGGACCAGATCAACCTGAGCGACCGTTTGCAGTTGCGCCTGGGTGCGCGCTTCGACGATTACGAGCAGACGATCGAGAACCGGGCGACTGGTCTGACCTCGAAGCAGAAGGAGGCACGCACCAGCCCGCAACTCGGTGTCGTGTTCCAGGCTGCCGAGACGCTTTCGCTGTATGCCACCTACGGCCAGAACTTCCGCCCGCTGTCGGGTGTGGATGCGCGAGGCAATGGCTTCACACCCAACCAGTCCACGTCGGTAGAGGCCGGCGCGAAGTTCTCGCTGGGCGGCATCGACGGCACGCTGGCCGTGTTCCAGGTCGAGCAGAAGAACATCCTGGTCGTCGACGACCCCAGCGCGTTCACGCTGGCGGCTATCGGCAAGGCCAGGAGCCAGGGCTTTGAGGTTGACCTGCAGGGCGATCTGGCCGAAGGATTGAGCCTGTGGGCTTCGTACGCCTATGTGGATGCCAAGACCTCCAACACCTTCAACGACGCCAACTTCGGCGTTCCGGTACCCGCCGGCACGCGCTTGCTCAACGTGCCCAAGCACTCCTTGAGCCTGCAACTGGTGCAGTCCATGGCGCTGGCCGGGCGTGGCCTGCAGTTCGGCGGTGGTCTGGTCCACGTGGGCCAGCGTTCTGGCGAGTTCACCAACACCTTCAAGCTGCCGGCTTACACGCTGGCGCGGGCCTTTGCGGCCTTTGACGTGACGAAGTCGACGACGCTGCGTCTGGATGTCGACAACCTGTTCGACGAGACCTATTACACCAACTCGTTCTCGGCGCTGTGGGTGCAGCCGGGCACACCGCGCAGCGTTCGCGTGTCCGCTGCCTTCAAGTTCTGAACCGGTGTCCGCGATGAAGCTGCAGGCTGAGCAACTGCGTGTGCTGCGTGCCGGCAAAGAGGTGTTGTCGGGCATCAGCTTCACGGTCGCCAGCGGCGAGGTCTACGGGCTGCTGGGCGGCAACGGCGCAGGCAAGTCCACCACGCTGGCCACCTTTCTGGGCTTCCTGCCCGCGGCCAGCGGCCGGGTGCTGGTCAATGGCCAGGATGTCGGCAACGATCTCGTGGC
>JANNWL010000338.1:0-18902 GCA_031414735.1 Burkholderiales bacterium
ACCTGGGTGCCACGCGCAGCCAGTACGACGACCTGACGGCGCAGTTGCGCCGGGCCGACGAACAACGCCTGGGCTTCGAGCAAAGCCTGCAACCCCTGCGTGACCGCATCACCGCGCTGCAACTCGAGCTGCAGGCAGCGCAACTGGGCGGCGCGCAGTACCTCGACCAGCTCAAGGCCGCCGAGGTGGACGGCGACGCGCTCAAGCGCTCCATCGAAGAAGGCAGCGTGAAGCTGTGGGGCCTGCAGACCGAGATCGACCGCATCCAGCGCGACATCAACGCCCTGGGTGCCGTCAACCTCGCGGCGCTGGACGAATTGGGGGCCTCGCGCGAGCGCAAGACCTTCCTCGACGCGCAGAACGCCGACCTGCAGGAGGCCATGCAGACGCTGGAAGACGCCATCCACAAGATCGACCTGGAAACGCGCGACCTGCTGGCCAACACCTTCAACCAGGTCAACGAACACTTCGGGCGCATGTTCCCGGTGCTTTTCGGCGGCGGCACTGCAAGGCTGGTGATGACGGGCGGCGAAATCCTCGATTCAGGCGTGCAGGTGATGGCGCAGCCGCCAGGCAAGAAGAACAGCACCATCCACCTGCTGTCGGGCGGCGAAAAGGCGCTCACGGCAATAGCGCTGGTGTTCGCCATCTTCCAGCTCAACCCGGCACCGTTCTGTCTGCTGGACGAGGTCGATGCGCCGCTGGACGACGCCAACACCGAGCGCTACCGCAAGCTGGTCACCGAGATGAGCGTGGCCACGCAGTTCCTCTTCATCAGCCACAACAAGATCGCCATGGAGATGGCCGAACAACTCATTGGCGTGACCATGCAGGAGCAGGGCGTCTCGCGCATCGTGGCCGTGGACATGGAGGCGGCGGTCTCGCTGGCCGAGGCCGCATGAAGGCGGACATCACGCTCACCGTGGCCCTGGCTGCCCTGGGCGCCGTGGTGTTGTTGGCGGTGTTGTTCCACGGCTGGTGGCGCACGCGCAAGTCGGGTCCCCGTCAGGCCATGGTCGAACCGACGCCGACGGCAGACCGGCAAGACCCGGCCATGGGTAAAGAGGCGGACGCGCAGTCAGCCTTGCCAGCGCCCGAAACGCATGAAACGCCCGAAGTGCCGCGTGCGCCGCCGCGCCGCGTGGCACGGCTGGACGCCCTGATCGACGCCATCGTGCCGCTGGCGCTGGACGCGCCCGTGACTGGCGAAGCCGTGCTGGCGCACCTGCCGCCCTCGCGACGCGCTGGCAGCAAGCCCTTCTACGTCGAAGCGCTGGACGCGGAGTCCGGCGAATGGGACACGCCCACGCCCGGCCGCCGCTACGGCGAACTGCAGGCCGGCGTGCAGCTCGCCAACCGCAGCGGCGCACTCAACGAGATCGAGTTCTCGGAGTTCGTGCAGAAGATCGAAGTCTTTGCCGAAGCACTGGGCGCCAGGGCCGACGTGCCCGACATGCTTGACGTGGTGGCGCGCGCGCGTGAACTCGACGGCTTGACCGGCCCGCTGGACGCGCAACTCACTCTCACACTGCGCAGCAACGGCGTGGCCTGGTCCGTGGCCTATGTGCAGCAGGTGGCGGCGCGGGTGGGCTTTGTTCCCGGCGCGGTGCCTGGTCGCATGGTGGTGCCGTCCGACGAAGAAGGCGCGCCGCCGCTGCTGGTGCTGACGGTGGACTCCCAAGCCGCCCTGGCCGAATCGCCGCAGGACAGCGCCGTGCGCGACTGCCTGCTGGCGCTGGATGTGCCGCAATCGCCGGAAGCCGCAGAGCCCTTTCCGGCCTGGCACCGCGCGGCCACGGCCCTGGCCGAAGACCTGGATGCCACCGCCATCGACGACCAGGGTCAGCCTGTCACGCTGCACGCCTTCGCGGGCATTGGCCAGGAGCTGAGCCAGCTCTACCGCCGCCTGGAGGCGCTGGACCTGGCGGCGGGCTCGGCGGCGGCACGGCGGCTGTTCAGCTGAAGCCTGGGCCCGATCAAGTCCCAGCCCTGTGGCCACGCACCGCGCCGGTCGGCATGACAGGGCATTTGGTCCGGGGATGGGCCCGGATGCAGATTCGCGGTAGAAGTCACGGTCTGAACATCGCCTTTCTCGGAGCCTTCCATGCCCCTCAGTTTGCACCGTCCCCGTCGCTGCGTTGCGTGGTCCTTCGCCCTCCTGAGTCTGGTGGGCTCCGTGCAAGCCGCAGACTGGAACGAGGCGGTCAATGGTGACCTGTCAAGCGATGGTTTGGCGCCAACCGTGTTGACCGTGGCCACAGGCGGCAATGCCGTTCGGGGGACCACGGGGCGCGAGTTCCCCGGTGGCGCGGTGGACAGGGACTACTTCACCATCACCGTGCCCGCGGGACATGAGTTGTCGGCGTTGACGGTTCTCGCAGGCACCTCGGTGCTGGGCGACGGCAGCTTCATCGGCCTGATGTCGGGCAGCACTTTCTCGGTGCCACCGACCACCCAAACCGCCGCGGGCCTGCTGGGCTGGACGCTGTTCAACGAGAACAACATCGGCGATGACTTGCTGGGCTTCATGTCGACGCCGAACTTCGGGTCGTCCGGTTTCTCGCCGCCGCTGCCGGCCGGCAGTTACAGCTTCTGGGTGCAGGAGACCGCCGTCGGCGTGTCCAGCTACGCGCTTTCGCTGGCGGTGACTGCGGTGCCCGAGCCGGCCACGGCCCTGTTCATGCTGGGCGGCTTGGCCGCGTTTGCCGCTGCGCGCAAGCGGCGGTGACCGATCTCGGTGGACGTGGCATGGTTATCCTGGCTCGCTTCGGCCGGTCCCATCCTGGATTCTGAAAGGTTCAAATGACCCGAGTTCACCAGCGTTCAATCGCCGCATTGGGCCTTGTCGGCGCCATGGCTTTTTGCGGCTTCAGTGGCCAGGTGCAGGCCGCTCCAGCCAAGGTCGAAAAGGCCCAGCAGTGGTCGGTGGCTGGCGGCACCGTCAGCATGCGTTGGAACCGCGAACTGGCCAGTGACATCGGCCTGGTGCTCGGTGCAGCCAGCAAGCGCCAGCCACAGTTGAGTGCGGACGACCACGAGATTTTCGAATTGCGCCGCGAGGGCGGCCTGGAGTTTGACGTCCGCAATGGCAACCTGCGCGGATTCCTCGGCGGATCGCTGCAAGCTCAAGGCGGCTACGTCGTCGACACCCAGTCGGGACGCATCGACCTGACCGACTTCCGCCTCGTGCCGCGCCGCGGCAGCGCGGTGATCCTGGACATCGTCAGCAGCGACGGTAAGGCCTGGTTCTATGTCGACCGTCTGATGTACGAGCTGATCCAGAACAAGCAGCGCTTGTCGGTGCGCACCATGGACGTGATCATCACGGAAGCCCTGGCGCGCCGCCTCGGGCAGCCCGAGATCGTCGGCTGGACGATTGGCGAACTCGGCATGACCGCCGATGTGCTGCGTCAAGGCGCAGACCCGGTCCCCCAGGCGGTGAGCACCAAGTGGCATGGCATGCCTGTGCCGGGACAGCCCGGCGCCACATACCAGGCCGACCTGTTCATGAAGAGCTTCTTCATGCAGTACATGCGCTGCAGCGGTTGCACCGGCGTCGGCGGCCCCGGCAGCGTGGTTTTCGCACCCTCGTCGACGCTGCGCAACAACATCAACAACGGTACAGCCCAGGCCACGGTGCCCGGCGATCCGCTGGGCACCAGCACGGCTTTGTACACCGCAGACATCCCCTGGTACGAGAAGTTCACCGGCCCCTTCCCGCCCTACAGCAACGACCAGCACCCGTACCTGATCTGGAACATGTACCGTTTCAATCCTGACGGCTCGATCGACCAGATCGGCCGCTCCGGCGTCAAACATGGTTTTCTGACGCTGAACACGAGTTGCCTGGAGAACCCGGGCGATTCCCACATCCTCGGTCGCGGCTGCGAAGACGTCTACAGCACCAGCAACAACGACAGCAACAACTCTCTCGGCCCCCGCACCGAGATCATTCCCAACACCAACCAGTGGGGTCGTTGCGGCTCGATCTACGACACCAACTGCGATGGTGCGATCAACACATCGGGCAACGGGGTCTACGACCAGCGCCTGGTGGTGACCGAGTCGCAGTTCAGCGGCGCGGGGCAGGCCGGCGCGACCTACCTGTTCGAATCCTGGTACCTGGCGCGCCAGGACATCAACATCTACAACTCCATGGGCACGGTGCAGGCCGGGTTCACACGCAACGCCACCACCTGGAGCGTGACCGGCAACAACGGCTACAAGCTGGGCCCGGCCATTGACCGCTGGGTCGACCCGGGCAACCCTGGGACCAACGCGCGCAACGTCGAAGTCGTGACGCCCGAGGGCCGGTTGAAGGTGGCCGTCAAGGCCACCAGCCTGGGCGGTGGCCTGTGGCGTTACGACTATGCCGCGATGAACATGGACTTCGCGCGCCCCTGGACAGAAGGCGCCGAGCCGAACCTGCGCGTCAACAGGGCGCTGGGTTTCGACAACTTCGGCGTGCCTGTGGGGACGGCAACCGTGACCGACCTGGTGTTCAGCGATGGCGACCTGGTGGCGTCGAACAACTGGTCCCCGGTCATTCGCGACGGCCGACTGACCTGGTGGTCTTCGTCGCGCACCAACGCGCTGAACTGGGGCACGATGTTCCGCTTCTCGTTCACCATCAACCAGGCGCCTGCGGTCGATGCGGTCACCTTGCACATCGCAGCAGACAACTCGCGTGAAGTGGTGGTTGTGCCAGGGATGCTGGTGCCGAGCAGCCCGCCGGCTGCCACGGCGGCCAACGGCAAGAAGGCAA
This sequence comes from Burkholderiales bacterium, assembly GCA_031414735.1. GTDB lineage: Bacteria > Pseudomonadota > Gammaproteobacteria > Burkholderiales > Burkholderiaceae_C > Rubrivivax. The sequence goes on from JANNWL010000338.1 coordinate 4,766, forward strand.
CGCGCTGAGTTGCCGTGTGCGGGGCGCTGGTTTAGGAGCCACTCACATAGGGGGGTCGGCTCGACCGGGCTTTGAATGCGATTGCGTCGCAGCTAGCATGGCGACTCATATTGGTCCAAGAGGATTCACCATGACCTTGAAGTCTTCGCTCCTCAAGCCCTTGGCACTGGCGGCGTTGCTGGCCTCGGCCGGCGTGTCGCACGCGGCCATCACCGTGGTCACCTCCTTGGCCGCATTCAATGCCCCCACGTCCGTCCTCGGCACCGACACCTTCGCCGGCTTTTCAATCGTCAGCTCGACGGCCAGCCCGGTGACACGAAGCGCCGGTCCGTACAGCTACACGGCGGCCGCCACGCCGCCGGACCGGTTTTTCGGCGGTGGCACGACCGGGAACCCGTTCCTGTCCACCACCCTGGCTGAAAGCACCATCACGTTCAACGCGTTCACTGCAGGTGTTCGCGGCGTCGGCGGCAACTTCTTCGGCAGCAACATCAGCGGGCTGTTCGCGCCCGGCGACATCACCGTGACAGCCACCGACAGCGGCGGCACGGTCACCCGTACCCTCATTGGTGCCGCGACCAGCAGCTTCCTCGGATTCATCTCCGACGGCCCGATCACACAACTCACCGTGGCCTCGGTGCAACCGTCGACCGGTGGCTTCCTGTGGCCCAGCGTCGACAACCTGGTGCTGGCTGCGGCCGTGCCCGAACCCGGCACCTACGCCATGATGCTGGCCGGGCTTGGCGTGTTCGCATCCATGGCGCGTCGTCGCCGCTACTGAGTCAACGACGGCTGTGCCTGCGGAGCACCCTCGCAAATAGCTTGCCCGGTATCGGCCGGCAGGAGCTTTGGCAGCCGCAGTCTGCGCCGCGATCAAGGCCGCACGCTGCCACATGGGGCAGCGGCCCCACTCGGTGGCGCAGCTTCACGGCGCCTGCAGCCGCGAAAACGACACCACGCTGCTCAGGCCAACGAAGGGCGATGACATGGCGCCGTGGCGGCTGCGCAGCCAGCCGCCGTCCACCTGCAGGGCCCAGCCAGGCGTGACGGCGTAGCGCGCCACGCCTTGCACCTGGGCTATCAGGCCGCCGCCCACGTCGACCGCACCACCACCGGCGGCGCCCAGCGTGGCCTCGGCGCCGAACCGCCAGCGCTGGTCGAACAGCGCCGGGCCCAGCCAGCCCAGGCCGAGTTGCCCGGTGGCATAGCCGCCCGCCCTGCCGTTGCTGGCAATGCCGGCCTGGCCCACCAGGCGCCAGTGCGGCCCGATCTCGCGTTCGAGCTTGAGCGTCACCACGCCCAGTTCGGGTTCGCTGCCATCGGCGCGGCGCATGTGCGTGTACTGGGCCCAGCCGGCCGATCCGGTCCAGGGCTTCCAGTGCAGCGCAGCGCTCGGGGCGTCGGGCGCGCGGGCGTCGCCGGGCACCACATCCCAGCCTCGCCAGGCCAGTTCCAGGCGGGTCTCTTGCGCGCTGAAGCGGCCGCGGCTCTCGGTCAGGCCGGCCAGGGCGGTCAAGCTCCACTGGCGGCCGAACTGCCAGGACAAGCCCACGCCCGCCTTGCCCAGCAGGCCGCCTGCGGTGTCCAGTGCAGTGCCCGCACCGCCGGAGCCGACAGCCGCCTCCACGCGCAGCGCCAGCGGCGGGTAGAAGGGCAGCGCATAGCGCAGGCCGAGGCCGCCCAGGAACTCGGCATAGCCGGCGTACTCGGCAGTGATTGCCCCGGCCGTACTGAGCAGCCAGTACGGCCGCACGCCTGCCGAATATCCAGGCACATCACCGGGCAGATCGCGCCGGAACACCAGGCCGCCGACCTGCAGGGGCGGCGAGTTGCCGGCGCCGTCGCGGCGTGCCGATCGCTTGTGCAGGGTGTACTGGCCGAGGGTCGCACCGGTCTCGGTCGGCCAGGCGCGGTCGTGCCAGCCCTGCGTCGCCAGCCCCGGGCCGCCGCCAGCCGGGCCGAACAAGGCGGCGCCAGTCCATGCGAGGCTGGCGAAGGGCACCGTGGCGCGCACCGTGCCGCTGGGGAAGTTCACCTGCGACACGCCCAGCCCCAACCGCAGCGGCCCGACAGCGCGTGAGACCAGCAGGCTGGGGCGCAGCATCAGCCCGCCGCCCACCCAGCCCGGGCTGCCGCCGCCACCGCCGACGAACAGGCCGGCGTCGGCAGACCAGGCGTCCAGCCGCCAGCGGTAGGCGGCGCTGATGCCCCAGCCGAAGAAGCCACCGCGGTCGCCCGTCGTCGCGCCGAACACGGACGGCCCGATGCGCAGATTCGGCGTCACCGGCCGCAGCGCATGCAGGCCCACCATGCCCATCTTCATTCCCGGGGCGACGGGTACTTTCTCGGAAGTGAGGGCCAGGTCGATGGTCGAGACCTGGACTTGGAGGGGTGGTGAAACAAGGTGCGCGGGAGGTGGCAGATCAGCTAGCGGCATCGATGGATCCGGGACAACTGACGGTCAAGCCGCCGAAACAACCCCACGCGCGGGCTCGACCAACCGCGACGCCTCGCGCATCAGCACGAACTCTTCCGCCGCCGTGGGGTGCATGGCGATGGTCTTGTCGAAGTGCGCCTTGGTGGCGCCGGCGGTCAGCGCCACGGCCAGGCTCTGCACGATCTCCGGGGCGTCTTCACCCAGCATGTGAACGGCCAGCACGCGGTCGGTGTCGGCGTCGACGAGCAGCTTCATGTGGGTGCGCTCGGTGCCGCCGATGAAGGCCTGCTTCATCGGCCTGAAGTCGGTCTCGAAGACCTTCAGCCGGTGGCCTTCGGCCAAGGCGCCGGTCTCGGTGGGCCCGCAACTTGCGATCGGCGGCATCATGAAGACAGCGCTAGGGACAAGGCTGAGGTCGACGCGACGCGGCGCGGCGCCGAAAAGCGAATCGGCCAGCGCGCGGCCTTCGGCGATGGCCACCGGGGTGAGGTTGGTGCGGTTGGTCACGTCGCCGATGGCGTACACGCCCGGGGCGCTGGTCTGCATATCGGCAGACACGGGGATCGCGCCCTGCGCGTCAGGCGTGATGCCGAGGCTGCCCAGCCCCAGGCCCTGGGTGTGGGGACGCCGGCCGGTGGCGTTGAGCACCCAGGGGAAGGGCACCGCCCGGTCGTCGCCCAGCAGCAGCAGGAAGCCTTCTGCGATGCGCTCCACGCGCTGTGGCACCACGCCCGGGTGCAGTTCGATGCCGGCGGCCTGCAGCGCGCTGGCCGCGGCCGTGCGCAAGGTGTCGTCGAAACCGCGCAGCGGCAGGTTGGCGCGGTAGTACAGGCTGACGCGCACGCCCAGGCGGGCCAGCATGCTGGCGAACTCCACCGCGATGTAGCCGCCGCCAATGATGGCGGCGCGTTCCGGCAGTTGTTGCAGGTCGAGCAGATCGTCGCTGGTGGCACAGGCGTCAAGGCCGGGGATGCTGTCGCGCACGGGCGTGCCGCCGGTGGCGATGAGCACGTGGCGCGCCGTGAGCACATGGTTGCCGACGCGCACACGGTTCGGCCCGTCCAACTGCGCCCAACCTTCGACCAGTTCCACCTGGCTGCCGGCCAGCAGCTGGCGGTAGATGCCTTCCAGCCGCGCCGTCTCGGCGGCCTTCTGCGCCGCCCAGCGGGGCATTTCGAAGCGCGGTTCGTCCAGCGTCCAGCCATAGCCGCGCGCCTGGGCGAAGCCGGCGCCGAACTGCGCCGCGTACATCAGCAGCTTCTTCGGCACGCAGCCGCGGATGACGCAGGTGCCGCCGACGCGACTGCCCTCGACGATGGCGACGCGGGCGCCGTGCAGCGCGGCGCGGCGCGAGGCGGCGACGCCGCCGGAACCGGCGCCCAGGGTGATGAGATCGAAGTCGTGGGTCGGGAGTTGGGTCATGTCGTGGGGTCCTGGCAGGCCTCGCTGTGGGTACATGAGAATGTCGCACATGCCCGAGAAAGATGAAGCCCTTCGTGCCGCCGCGCTGCGTGCGCAACTGCAGCACCACGGTCACCGCTACCACGTGCTCGACGACCCGGAGATTCCGGACGCCGAATACGACCGCCTGTTCCGCGAGTTGCAGGCACTGGAGTCCGCGCACCCGGCACTGCAGACGCCCGACTCGCCCACCCAGCGCGTGGGCGGCAGCGTGCTGGCCGGCTTTGCCCCCGTGCGCCACGCCGTGCCCATGCTGAGCATCCGCAGCGAGACCGACACCTCGCCCGCCGGCGCCCAGGCCTTCGACGCCCGCGTGCGCCGCGAGCTCGCCCTGCCAGAAGAGGCGCCGCCCGTCGAGTACGCCGCCGAACTGAAGTTCGACGGCCTGGCCATCAACCTGCGCTACGAGGCCGGCGTGCTGGTGCAAGCCGCCACGCGCGGCGATGGCGAGACGGGCGAAGACGTGACCCAGAACATCCGCACCGTGGGCCAGATTCCCCTGCGCTTGAATGGTGCTGCGCCCGCAGTGCTGGAGGTGCGCGGCGAGGTCTACATGCGCCGCGACGACTTCGAGCGCATGAACGAACGCCAGCGCGACAAGGGCGAAAAGAGCTTCGTCAACCCGCGCAACGCCGCCGCCGGCGCGGTGCGCCAGCTGGACCCGGCGATTGCCGCACAACGGCCGCTGAGCTTCTATGCCTACGGCCTGGGCGACGTGCAGGGCTGGCAGCGCCCGCCCACGCACTGCGGGCTGCTGGACAGCTTGGCCGCGCTGGGCCTGCCGGTCTGCGCCGACCGCTGCGTGGCGCAGGGTGCGGCGGAACTGGTGCGCTTTCACCAGGCCATCGGCGCGCGGCGCGATGCCTTGCCCTTCGACATCGACGGCGTGGTCTACAAGGTGAATGCCGTCAACCTGCAGGAGCGGCTGGGCTTCGTCACCCGCGAGCCGCGCTGGGCGGTGGCGCACAAGTACCCGGCGCAGGAGCAGATGACGCGGCTGAACGGCATCGACATCCAGGTCGGCCGCACCGGCAAGCTCACGCCCGTGGCCAAGCTCGAACCCGTGTTCGTGGGCGGCACCACGGTGAGCAACGCCACGCTGCACAACGTGTTTGAGTTGCGCCGCAAGGGTGTGCGGGTGGGCGACACGGTGATCGTGCGCCGCGCGGGCGATGTGATTCCAGAGGTGGTCGGCCGCGTGCCTGGTGGTCGGCCGGCCTACGTGCACAACTTCCGCATCGCTCCGGGCTCGGGCTGCCCGGTGTGCGGCAGCGCGGTGCAGCGCGAGAAGGGCGGCATGGACTACCGCTGCACTGGCGGCCTGTTCTGTGGCGCGCAGCGCAAGCAGGCGTTGCTGCACTTCGCCAGCCGGCGGGCGATGGACATCGAGGGCTTGGGCGACAAGATCGTGGATCAACTCGTTGATGCCGGGCTCATCCACAGCCTGCCCGAGTTGTACGCGCTGGACGTGGCCACGCTGTGCACGCTGGACCGCATGGGCGAGAGGAGTGCCGCCAACCTGGCGGCCGCGCTGGCCGGCAGCAAGTCCACCACGCTCGCCCGCTTCGTCTACGCCCTGGGCATACGCCAGGTCGGCGAGACCACGGCCAAGGACCTGGCGCGCCACTTCGGGGGCCTCAAGCCGCTGATGGCGGCCAGCGTCGACGAGCTCTTGCAGGTGCCCGATGTGGGCCCTATCGTGGCCAGCAGCATCCACACCTTCTTCGCGCAGCCGCACAACGTCGACGTGGTCATGCAGTTGTGCGACCCGCACGGCATCCGCATCACCTGGGACGAGCATGCCGCGGTACTGGGCCCGCAGCCGCTGGCCGGCAAGACCCTGGTGCTCACGGGCACGCTGCCCACGCTCAGCCGCGACGAGGCCAAGGCCCTGGTCGAAGCCGCAGGGGGCAAGGTGGCGGGTTCGGTGTCGAAGAAGACAAGCTACGTCGTGGCGGGCGCCGAAGCTGGCAGCAAGCTGGACAAGGCCCGCGAGCTGGGGGTGCCGGTGCTCGACGAAGACGGCCTGAGGGCCTTGCTCCCTGTGTCCGATGCTGCCGGCTGAGCGCGGCGCCGTGCGCCGGCTGGCCCTGATGGGTGGCGAGTCCAGCGGCAAGACCACGCTGTCCCGTGCGCTGGCCGAGGCCCTGGGCACGTCATGGGTGCCCGAGTACGGCCGCCAGCGCTGGGAGGAGTTGCGCGAGACGCTCAGCGTGGCCGAACTCGTGATGGTCGCCCATCGCCAGGTGGCGCTGGAGGACGAAGCCGCACTGAATGCCCAGGGCTGGCTGGTGTGCGACACCACGCCGCTGACCACTTTGCAGTACTGTCTGTACGACCACGGTCAGGCGCCGGCCGAGCTGGAAGCACTTGCACGGCGGCGCTATGACCTGACGGTGGTGTGCGAGCCCGACTTCGGCTTCGTGCAGGACGGCTGCCGCCGTGACGACGACTTCCGCGCCCGCCAGCATGCCTGGACCGTGCAGCAGCTGACAGCGATGGACGTGCCTTGGCTTGCTGTGCACGGCCCCGTGGCCACGCGCGTGGCGCAGGTGCTGCAGGCACTGGAAACACCTTGACCACACAGAAGGAGCTGAACCGATGGCGATCCACGAAATCCTGAAGATGGGCGACCCGCGCCTGCTGCGCGTGGCGCCCCCCGTGCAGCAGTTCGGCACCCCCGAGCTCGACACGCTGATCGCCGACATGTTCGACACCATGAAGGCGGCCAACGGCGCCGGCCTGGCCGCGCCGCAGATCGGTGTGGACCTGCAGTTGGTGATCTTCGGCTACAGCCACAACGTGCGTTACCCCGACGCCCCGCCCGTGCCGCCTACGGTGCTGATCAACCCGGTCATCACGCCGCTGGGCGACGAACTGGCCCTCGGCTGGGAAGGCTGCCTGTCGGTGCCCGGCCTGCGCGGCGAGGTGCCACGCTGGGCGCGCATCCGCTACAGCGGCAAGGACGCGACAGGCACCGACATCGTGCGCGAGGCTGACGGCTTCCACGCCCGCGTGGTGCAGCACGAGTGCGACCACCTCATCGGCCGGCTTTACCCGACGCGCATGACCGACCTCACCAAGCTGGGCTACACCAGCGTGCTGTTCCCCGAGCTGGACCCCGCAGCCGACGATTAGTCACGCCGCCACGGGCTTTACATCGCCCGCGTCAGCCGAAAGCCCTGGGGCCGCGTTGAGCGGACATGCTGCATTCACGATCCCGTTGGCTGGCCCGACTCGTCGGCGTGTGTCTGGCCCTGGTCATGGCCAGCGCCGCCTGGTCGCAGGACGACCCACCGGGCCGCGTCGGCCGGGTGGCGGAGTTCCAGGGCGGCGTGCTGTGGTTCGACCACGAGCGCGGCCAGTGGGTCGAGGTCGAACGCAACCGCCCTGTCACCACCGGCGACCGGCTGTCCACGGCGCCCGAGGGCAGGGTCGCGTTGCGCGTGGGCTCCACCGTGCTGCGCCTGGGCGGCGCCAGTGAACTCGAAGTGCTGCGGCTGGACGACGAGCGCCTGAGCTTCCAGCTGCACAGCGGCAGCGTGGCGCTGCGCGTGCGCTCGCGCGAGGTGGCTGGAGAGATCGACATCGTCACGGCAGAAGCGCGGCTGCAGCCCCAGCGCAGCGGGCACTACCGCGTCGATCGCATCGACGACACCACGCAGGCGGGCAGCTGGCGCGGTGATCTGGCTGTCGAGGGCACGGCGGGTTTTGTCATTGCCACGGGGCAGCGTGCCGAACTCTGGCGGCAGGGCCCGCGCGGTGAGCTGCGCCAGAACTGGACGGCACTTCCCGACGACGAGCTCTCACGCTGGGTGGCCCGCGATGACAGCCGCGACGAGCGCACCGCATCCACCCGTTTCGTGTCGCCCGAGATGACCGGCGCCGAAGACCTGGACCGCGCCGGCCGCTGGGACCGCCACCCCGATCACGGCGCCATCTGGTTCCCGGTGGAGGTGCGCGCAGGCTGGGCGCCTTATCGCTACGGCCGCTGGGCCTGGGTGCGGCCCTGGGGCTGGACCTGGGTCGACGAGGCGCCCTGGGGCTTCGCGCCCTTCCACTACGGGCGCTGGCTGTCGTGGAACGGCCGCTGGGGCTGGGTGCCGGGCGTTTACGTGCCGCGGCCGGTGTTCGCGCCGGCCCTGGTGGCCTGGGTGGGCGGGCCGGGCTTCGGGGTCTCGATCAACATTCGCGGGCCGGTGGTGGGTTGGGTGCCGCTGGCGCCGCGCGAGGTCTTCGTGCCCAGCTACCGACACACGCCGCGTTACGGCGACCGCCTGAATGACCGCCCGTCCGGCGGCCACTACGGCCCACATCGCCCGCCCTGGGTGCCCGGACCGCAGGGCTACGGCAACCAGGCTGTGCCGGGCGCCGTGACGGTGGTGCCGCGCGATGCCCTAGAAAGACGCGGCGGCATCGGTCGCGAAGCGGCGGAGTTCCGCGAGCGCCACCGGGGTGCTGACTTGATTTCCACCCCGCTGACTGCGGCCGCACCGCCCCAGGGGCCGCAGGCCGTTCAGTCGCCGCCGCAGGGCGTGCCGATGGGCCCGCTGCGGCCACCGCCGCTGCGCGAAGTGCGGGTCACGCCGTCGGTCCCCGTGCCCACGCTCACTCCCATGCAGGAGGCGCTACCGCCGCAGGGTGATGTGATGCACGGCCCGCAGCGCCCCCGTGCGGACGGGCAGGCGCAGGTTGAGCCGCGGCGCGACCGCGTCGACAGGTCCGCGGACCGCTTCGAGCGCAGTGAGCGGGTTGACCGCGCAGAGCGGCCCGGGGGCGTCGAACGTGTCGGCCCGATGGCGCCAGCACCCGGAACCGCGCCCGCACCCGCCTGGCGCGCCGCGCCGGTGGCGCCCATGGCGACGCCGCAGGCCGCGCCAGCGGCATCACCGCCACAAACCATGCCGCAGGCCGCACCCCAGCCCGCGCCGCAGGCGATGGGCCCAGCCAGGCCCGCTGCGCCCCCGGCCGCTGCACCGGCAGCCCCGCCTCGGCCATCGCCGACGCCAGGCGAGCGTGAACGCGGCCGTGAGCGCGACGCCAGTGCAAGTGACGGTGAGCGTCAGCGCGGCAACAGCGCGAACCGCGGTACCGAGGCGCAGCGCTGACCGGCCTGCCGCTGCACTTCAGCGCAACAGGGGTCGCAGCACCGGCCAGACGTTGTCCAGCAATCGCGGGTGCGCCTCGGCCTTGGGGTGGATGCGGTCGGGCTGGAACAGCGCCACCGGATCGGGTCCGTCGGCCACGCCGGCCAGGAAGAAGGGCACCAGGGCCGTGCCTTCGCTCTTGGCGACCTGCGCAAAAAGCGCCAGGAACTCGTCGCCGTACTGGCGCCCGTAGTTTGGCGGCACGGCCATGCCGGCGATCAACACCTTGGCGCCGGCGGCCTTGGCGGCGCGCGCCATGGCTGTGAGGTTGTCGCGCGTCGAACCCAGCGGCAGGCCGCGCAGGGCGTCGTTGCCGCCCAGTTCGATGATCACCGTGTGGGGCCTGTGCGCCTTCAGCAAGGCCGGCAGGCGTGAACGTCCGCCCGAGGTGGTGTCACCGCTGATGCTGGCGTTGACGACCTTCACGGGCAGACCTTCGCCCGCGATGCGCTTTTCCATCAACGCCACCCAGCCCGCGCCGCGTGCCAGGCCGTACTCGGCCGACAGGCTGTCACCCACCACCAGCAGCGTCCGGTTTGCCCCCTGGGCCCGGGCGGGTGTGGCCTGGCCCGCGCTTGTCACCAGGGCAAGCAGGCTACAGTGCTGCAGGAAGGCGCGTCGCGCTGCTTGCGAAGAAGAAGTCTCGATGTCTGAACCGATCATTGCCGTAAAGAACGTCACCAAGCAGGTGGCGGATTCCACCGGAACCCTGACCATTCTCCATGAGATAGCGTTCGAGCTGCGGCCACAAGAGTCGGTGGCCATCGTCGGCGCCTCGGGTTCGGGCAAGAGCACGCTGCTGTCCATCCTGGCCGGGCTGGACACCCCCACCAGCGGCACCGTGGTGCTCGCCGGCAGCGACCTGTTTGCGCTGGACGAGGACGAGCGCGCGGCGTTGCGCTCGCGCAAGGTCGGTTTCGTCTTCCAGAGCTTTCAGCTGCTGGGCAACCTCACGGCGCTGGAAAACGTGATGCTGCCGCTGGAGTTGATGGGCCGAAACGACGCGCGGGAAGCCGCCACCGAGATGCTGCGCCGGGTGGGCCTGGCCGAACGGCTGCGCCACTACCCCAAAGTGTTGTCGGGGGGTGAGCAGCAACGGGTGGCGCTGGCGCGGGCTTTCGTGGTGCGGCCGGCGCTGCTGCTCGCCGACGAGCCCACCGGCAGCCTGGATTTCGCCACGGGCGAAACCGTGATGGCGCTGATGTTCGAGCTCAACCGCGAGGCTGGCACGACGTTGGTGCTGGTGACGCACGACAAGTCGATTGCGGCGCGTTGCGACCGCCAACTGCACATCGAGGCCGGGCGCCTGCTGCCCTGAGTCGCGGCGCGCCGTGCGCCTACAAGCCCTGGCGTTGCAGCGGCGCGTTCAATGCCAGCCGCAGCGTGTTGGCGCTGTCGGCCAGGTGGGCAGCGATGTCGGGGTCGCCGCCTGAGCGGCGCTTCACGGCGCCATCCAGGCGGGCCAGCAGCGTCAGCGCCTGCACCCGCATCTGACCGCGTGCGTCGACGCGCGCCGCACCTGCTGGCCGCAGGATGGCTGCGGACAGGCGGTTCACGTGGTCGCGCTGCAGTTCACGCCGCGCCTGCGTGATGGGCTGCTTGCCGCCCAGCTCGGACCAGACCTCGCCCGACAAGCGGCTGTACAGCTCGGCCAGCTGGAAGGCGTCGGCCGGGCGGTCGACCTTGCCCACGCTCTCAATCATCCGGCTGGCGATGGCGTCGCTCATCAGGTAGTTGAGCACCGCGCGTTGCAGGCCCAGCAGCTGCTGTGACAGGGAGAACGCCGGCGACGGGCCGACGCCGTCGGCGGCGTCCAGGAAGTCCGGCGCGAGGCGGCGCTGCAGGCCGGGCGACAGGGCCAGGGCGTCGGTGGTCAGCACCGCCTTGGCAACCAGGTCCAGGGCCTGGCGCTGCACCGCGGCGGCCACGGGCTGCAGCGGATCACGGCCGCTGCCAGGGTAGTCGCGCAGGGTGCGCACGCCGCCGACCTGGCGCACCAGCACACCGACGGCGCGCCAGGCGTCGGACACGGCGTAGGCGATGGAGCGTTGCAGTACCGCGTAATCACGGTCGCTGGGCAGGGTGCGCGTTTCCTGGCGCTCGAACAGTTCGCGCACGATGTCCAGCCGCTTGGCGGCGAAGGCGATGGGGTCCGCGCCGAGGTCGAGTTGCAGGGTTTCGGGGTCCAGCCCGAAAGCGGCGTCCTCGTCACTGCCGTAGGCCAACAGCGGCTCCGCGCTGCGCGCGGCGATGCGTTGCAACTCGGCCTTCTCGGCCGCCGGCGTCGTGCCGGCGGGCAGCGGTTTGTAGGCGTATTCGATGGCCCAGTAGTCGTAAGGCCCTAAGGCGGTGTGGAAGGGCATGCCGGCGCGTTCGCCGGAGCGCGCCAGGTTGACCGGGTTGTATTCCATGACTGACCCGGTGGTGCCGTGGGCGCGCGTGAACTCGGGGTCTGACAGCTGTGCCTCGGTGTACGCCCGCGAGGCGCGGAAGTTGTGGCGCAGGCCCAGCGCGTGGCCCACTTCGTGCATGACCGTGCCCTTCACGAAGTCCTGCACGAACTGCTCGGCAATGGGGCTGTCGGGTTCAAGTTCCCCGCGCGCCTGCAGCACATCCAGTGCGTAGCCCATCTGCTCGCTGCCGAAGGCCGCGTGCTGGCACCAGGCGCCGTGCTGGTGCGTGGGGGCGGCAGGTTCTGGATTCAGAAAAGCCTGTGCCATCGCCGCCTGCGAGCTTGCGAGTACCTGCGAGCGCGCGTAGCGTGCCGACCGGGTCGTCATGCCCTCGAGGGCGATGTCGGCGTCGAGAATCTCGCCGGTGCGGGGGTCGACGTGGCTGGGGCCGATGGCGCCGAAGACCGGGTCGGCGTTGAGCATCCAGCGCACCGAGGCGTAGCCGAAGTCCAGCGTGTCGTAAGGCGCGTCGTCAGCCTGTTGCTGCACGGCGATGGCGCCCTGGAAGCCGATCTTCTCGAAGGCCTTGTTCCACTCCAGGATGCCGCTGCGCACCGTCTCGCGGTAGGCCAGGGGCACGTTGCGGTCGATGTGGAAGGTGATGGGCTGGACCGGCTCGGACATCGCCGCTGCCGGGTCCTTCATCTCCAGCCGCCAGCGGTTGATGACGCGCTGGCGCGGCGTGGCCTGCAGGTCGTCGTTGAAGTTCAGCGTGCTGGTGGTGAACAGGCCCACGCGCGGGTCGGCCACGCGGGTCGCCATGGGCTGGGCCGGCAACGGCGCCAGGGAGAAGCTCAGCCCGATCAGCATGCTGCGCGAATCTGGCAGGAAACGCGGGCCGGCGCCGCCCGAGGCGCCGAGCAGCGCCGCCAGTGGATTGTTCGGCTGTGGGCCACCACCGCCGCCGAAGAAGTGGTTCTGCGTTTCCACGACCAGCGCCGCGGACGTGCCGCGCACGGCGGTGATGACGCTGTTGCTGCGGTCCATCGAATAGCCGCCACGCAGCCCGCGCTGCAGCATCATGCCGATGCCCAAAATGTCCGACAGGAACAGCGGGTTGGCCTCGATCAGCACGCTCTTGCGGTCCGGGTGAGGCTGGCTGGCGACGGGCACGGCGCCGAGCAGGCTGGCCGAGTACGACGAGGCCACGGCCCGCGCCTCGGGCGTGCCGGCCTTGGCCGTGACTTCCAGGTTGGGCACCTGCAGCCGCACCTGGTTGTAAACACGCACGAACTCCACCACCTGGGGGCCGCCGGCGCCGTTGATCGAGCCGGCCATCAAGCCGCCGAGCACCCAGGCCTCGCCGATGCCGTTCTTGATCTTCGGGCTGAGCAGGAAGCGCTGGTTGAAGTTCTCGGGCGCCAGTTCGATCCAGACCTTGTCTTCCTTCTGCCACAGGGTCAGCGGGCCGTCGATGCGGCGGGCGTCCTTGATGATGCTGGCGAAGGTGGGCGGCCCCGGCGGGCCCGGCGGCGTGGGAGGCACGGCGGTGGGTGGGGTGGCGCCCGGGGGGCGCGCCGCACCCGGGGCGGTGGCAGCGGTAGCCGCTGTGCTTGCCGGTGCGGCAGTCTTGCTGGGTGCGACTGCGCCTGGGACCGTTGGCGCGTTGGCGCAGGCTGTCAACAACAACGCTGCCGACAGCGGCGCGGCAAGGCAGAAAGGGATGCGACAGCGCATGAACGGGCCCCGGGCGACTCGCGCCACAACAGTGTTCGACGATTGTCGGCCAAACGGCCCGCAGCCGCTGCGCCACGACGTGCGGGGCTTCACGGCGCGGACGGGGCTGGGCTCTACTTGATCGGCTTGAAGCGCATCCGCTTGGGCCGCGCGCCTTCCTCGCCCAGGCGTTTCTTCTTGTCGGCCTCGTATTCCTGGTAGTTGCCGTTGTAGAAGACCCATTGCGAGTCACCCTCGGCCGCCAGGATGTGGGTGCAGATGCGGTCCAGGAACCAGCGGTCGTGGCTGATGATCATGGCGCTGCCGGCAAATTCCAGCAGGGCTTCTTCCAGCGCGCGCAGGGTTTCCACATCGAGGTCGTTGCTGGGCTCGTCCAGCATCAGCACGTTGCCGCCCTTGGCGAGCGTTTTGGCCAGGTGCAGCCGTCCGCGTTCACCGCCCGAGAGGCTGCCAACCCGCTTTTGCTGGTCGTTGCCCTTGAAGTTGAAGCGCCCCAAGTAGGCGCGGCTGGGCATGACGAACTTGCCGACGATGATGTTGTCCAGCCCGCCGGACACGTCTTCCCACACTGTCTTCTCATCGGCCAGGCTCTCACGGCTCTGGTCGACGAAGGCCGGTTGCGCCGTCTTGCCGATCTTCACCTCGCCCGAGTCCGGCGCTTCCTTGCCCTGGATCATGCGGAACAGCGTCGACTTGCCCGCGCCGTTGGGGCCGATGATGCCCACGATGGCGCCGGCCGGCACTTTGAAGCTGACCTTGTCCAGCAGCAGGCGGTCGCCAAAGCTCTTGCTCACGTTGTCGAACTCGATGACCTCGTTGCCCAGGCGCTCGGCCACGGGGATGAAGATCTCGTTGGTCTCGTTGCGCTTCTGGTACTCGACGTCGCTCAGCTCTTCAAAACGCGCCAGGCGGGCCTTGCTTTTGGTCTGGCGCGCCTTGGCATTGCTGCGCACCCACTTCAG
>JANNWL010000339.1:0-11700 GCA_031414735.1 Burkholderiales bacterium
CCCTCCATCACCGGCTTGGCCGCGAGCGGGCCAATGTTGCCCAGGCCCAGCACCGCCGCGCCAACGACGATCGCGGTACCGTGCTGGTCGTCGTGAAAGACCGGGATCTTCATTCGCTTGCGCAGCGCCCGCTCGACATAAAAGCAATCCGGCGCCTTGATGTCTTCGAGGTTGATGCCGCCAAAGGTGGGCTCCAGCGCGGCAATCAGGTCCACCAGCTTGTCGAGGTCGTTCTCGGCCACCTCGATGTCGAACACGTCGATGCCGGCGAACTTCTTGAACAGCACCGCCTTGCCTTCCATCACCGGCTTGGCCGCGAGCGGGCCGATGTCGCCCAGGCCCAGCACGGCCGTGCCGTTGGTGACCACGGCCACCAGGTTGCCGCGCGAGGTGTAGCGAAAGGCGTTGGCCGGGTCTTCGACGATGGCTTCGCACGCGAAGGCCACGCCGGGGCTGTAGGCCAGCGCCAGGTCGTGCTGGTTGACCATCTGCTTGGTCGCGGCGATGGCCAGCTTGCCGGGCGTGGGAAACTCGTGGTACTCCAGCGCAGCGCGCTTGAGCTCGGCAATGCGGTCGGTCGGCGTGGTCATGCGCTGGAGTCTCCTGGTCGGTGTGGGGCGCCGCCCCAACGCGCACAGGGCCGTGGGGAAAGCTGGCAGCGACCAAGTGTGCCCGAATGCCTTGCGCCGGCCATGAGCGAAACTGCGTAGCGCGCGCAACCGGCCCCGGGCCAATACTTGGCCTGGGCCCTGGCTTGCTGACCGCCACTGCCGGCTGACACCACCGCAAACTGCCACGCGCCCATGACCGTCGCTGCCGTCATGCCCGAATCCCCCAGCGGCCCGAGCCGTTTGCGTCGGGCGCTGCCGTGGGCACTGCTCTTGCTGTTGCTCGGCGTGGCGCAGACGCTGTTGCTGATGCTGACGGTGCGCTACGAGGCCACGCGGGCCCAGGACGAGACCGAACTGGTGGTCGCCGAGATGACCAGCGAGATCCGAGGCGCCTTGCTGCTGGCCGAGCAGCAACTCCAGGCGCTGGGCTGGGGCCCGGGGCCGGCAGACACCTGGCGCGCACCCGCCGCCGAACTGCTGAAGGCCCGCCGCGAGCTGCGCCGGCTGGAGCGGCGTGACACCGACCAGCGCGTGGTCGAGGTGCTGGACTCGCCCTACCTGCCGCGCCTGTTCACGCAGATGCCGCGCAGCGCCCTGGGCCTGGAAGCCGAGGTGGCGTGTGGCGTGGCGCGCCGCGCTGCCGCGCCGATGTTTTCGCGCACCTATTTCGTGCCCACGGCGTCCGGCCTGGGCAGCGAGGTGATGGACCTGTGTGTGCCCGTGCAGCAGGCCGGCCGCCCGTTGGGTTTTCTGGTCGCCACCTATGCGCTGACCCCCTTGCTGGAAGGTGCGCTGGCGCTGCGCCCGGCGAGGCGCCACGAGATCTCGTTCGTCGAAGGCGACGGCACGCGACTGGCGCGCGCCGGGCCATCGCGCGGCGCCAGCACCTACCGGGCCGAACGCGTCATCGACCTGCCCGGTGCGCAGTTGCTGCTGCGCGCCGACAGCAGCAGCGCCGCGCCCAGCCTCATCCCCAACCTGGCCACCGCGCTGGTGCTGGGCCTGTCGCTGGCCTTGTTTGCCGTGGTGCTGCTGTTGGCGCGCGACGTGCGCCGCCGCGCCAGCGCCGAAGAAGCCCTGGCCGAGGCGCTGGCCTTTCGGCAGGCGATGGAGAACTCGCTTGTCACGGGTCTGCGCGCGCGCGACCTGGCCGGCGTCATCACCTACGTCAACCCGGCTTTTTGCAGCATGGTCGGCTACACCGTGCAGGACCTGAAAGCCGAGGTGCCGCCCTACTGGCCGCCCGAGCACCTGCAGGCCTACCAGCGCCGCCACGCCGCGCGCATGCAAGGCCTGGCCACCGTGGCGCGCGACCCGACCGAGGCCCGCGAAGGCTTCGAGACCGTGTTCATGCGCAAGGACGGTGAACGCATCCCCGTGATGGTCTACGAGGCGCCCCTGGTCGACGGCCAGGGCCGGCACACCGGCTGGATGAGCGCGGTGGTGGACCTGAGCGCGCAACGCCGCATCGAGGACATCTCGCGCCAGCAGCTCGACCGCCTGCAAGCCACGGCGCGGCTGGCCACCGTGGGCGAGATGGCTTCGTTGCTCAGCCACGAACTGAACCAGCCGCTGGCGGCGATCGCCAGCTACGCCAGCGGTGGGGTGAACCTGCTGGCCGACCCCGAGGCGCAGCGTGACACCGCCACGCCCGGTCTGCTGCGCCAGGCCCTGGAGCGCATCGCCGAGCAGGCCGAACGCGCCGGGCGGGTGATCAAGAGCGTGCACGACTTCGTGCGCCGCCGCGAGCAGCAGCACGAGAGCCTGGCCGCCACGGCGCTGCTCGAATCGGTGCTGCCGCTGGCGCGCCTGCAGGCGCGCAAGAGCGGCACGCGCATCGAGCTCGACCTGCCGCCGCCGGGCACACCGGCGCTGCGCGTGCGCTGCGACCGCACGATGCTGGAACAGGTGCTGCTGAACCTGGCCCGCAACGGCATCCAGGCCATGGAAACAGCCACACCGCTGGCCGAGCGCGTGCTGACACTGCGGGTGCGCGCCGGGCCGCCCGGGCGGGTGGCCTTCAGCGTCATCGATGCCGGCGCGGGCGTGCCGCCAGAAGTTGCCGAGCGGCTGTTCACGCCCTTCTTCACCACCCGCGCCGAGGGCATGGGGCTGGGCCTGAGCCTGTGCCGCACGGTGGTCGAACAGCATGGCGGCAGTCTGGAGTTCGGCCCCGGGCCGCTGGGCGTGGGCACCGAGTTACGCTTCACGCTGGCTGCGCCCAAACAAACGCAAAGCGGCGAAACTGTGGGCTACACACTGGCCGCCTGAGGTCGGGCCGCTTGCTGTGGGTACGCGGCTCGGGCCTCAAGGCCTGCAGCTTGGCGGGCGTGCAGGTCACCCGTTTGCTGAGGGCCCCGCAGCCGGCAGGCTTGCAGCCACGTCGCGGAAGGCCGCCAGCGCCGCTTCAAGATGGTCAATGATTTCCTGCTGCAGCACGGCCGGCGGCGGCAGGTCGGCCAGGTTGTCCAGACTCTGATCCTTGAGCCAAAACACATCCAAGCTCGCCTTGTCGCGCGCCACGAGCTCGTCGTAGCTGAACCAGCGGAAGCGTTCGCTGGCCTGCCGCTGGTGGCGGTTGCTAGCGTTGAAACAGGTGATGAAGTCGCGCAGATCGTCGATTGCCAGCGTGCGTGTCTTCAGCGTGAAATGCTTGTTGGTGCGCAGGTCGTAGACCCATACCCCCTTCGTCTGCACCGTACCGTCTTTGGAGTGCGCGTCGAAGAACACCACGTTGGCCTTCACGCCCTGGGCGTAGAAGATGCCGGTGGGCAGCCGCAGGATGGTGTGTACATCGCACGTTTCCAGCCACTTGCGGCGAATCTTCTCGCCCGCGCCGCCCTCGAACAACACGTTGTCGGGCAGCACCACCGCCGCCTTGCCGCGACTGCCGAGCATGGCCACGATGTGCTGCAAGAAGTTGAGCTGCTTGTTCGATGTCGTGGTCCAGAAGTCCTGCCGCTCGTAGGTGAGCGCATCGCGGTCGTCCTCACCTTCGGCATTGGTGAAGGTCATGCTGCTCTTCTTGCCGAAGGGGGGATTGGCCAGAACGTAGTCGAACGTCTGCGGCGGTTCGGTCAGCAGCGCGTCGGCACGTGCAACGCTGGGCTCGCCGTCCATGCTGCCGACGCCGTGCAGGAACAGGTTCATCAGGCACAGCCGCCGCGTGGCCGGCACGATCTCGTTGCCGTGGAAGGTGCCCCGACTCAGGAAGGCGGCCTGCTTCTTGTTCAGCGTCGGCCCGTCCTTGCGCGCGAGCCAGGCGTGCGCCCCAAGAAAGAAGCCCCCGGTTCCGCAGGCCGGGTCGGCAATCGTCTTCATCGGCTCGGGGCGCATGCACTCCACCATGGCCTGGATCAACGCGCGCGGCGTGAAGTACTGGCCGGCGCCGCTCTTGGTGTCTTCGGCGTTCTTTTGCAGCAGGCCTTCGTAGAGGTCGCCCTTGGTGTCGGCGTCCATGCCGACCCACTTCTCGGCGTCGATCATCTGCACCAGACGGGACAGCTTGGCGGGGTCCTGGATCTTGTTCTGCGCCTTGAAGAAGATGGCTCCCAGCATGCCGCCTTGGGTGCCCAGCTCGTGCAGCGTGCGCAGGTACTGCGCCTCCAGCGGCGCGCCGGTGTGGCGCTCCAGTGCCGGCCAGTCCAGGCCGAAGGGCACCTGCGGCTGGCGGCTGTAGGGCGGCTCGGTGTACTCGTGCGCCATCTTCAGGAAGAGCAAGTAGGTCAGCTGTTCCAGGTAGTCGCCATAGCCGACACCGTCGTCCTTGAGCGTGTGGCAGAAGTTCCAGACCTTCTGGATCAGGGCGGAGGTGTTCATCGGGGAACGAAATCAGCTGCCAGCAAGTGACTCACCCAATGAACCCGAGCGCCCGAAGCGCGACCCGAAGCTCTGCTTCCATGCGACGGTAGGCAGCAAGCCGCCGAAGTTGATCGAACGAGCTGGTCTCGCCAATCAGGCCAAGGTATGAACTGACGGAGGTTGCTTTTCGCTTGCCCCGTGACGCGCGAAATGCCGCCTCCAGTGTCGCCTTGGGGTTGGTGAGGCTGTCGGCACCATGCAAACTCGCTTCGGATAGCCCCAACTCTTGATCGCTGCGAGTGGTACCGAATGCGCTTCTAACCGCTTGCAAGTCCGCGAGCACCCACGCCTCCGTCATTCGCACCGGAACCACCGCCACGCTGTGCGCACCCCATTCGGCCTCGAGCAGGGCCCTCGCCGGCTGAACGCGCTCCGCGAGTGCACGCCGCTCGTCACTGTCTGCATCTGCATGGATGAACAAGACCGACCACGCATCGCGCGCGTCCCGCGCTGCGGCGGCGATGTGCTGCTCTCGCGGCTGGCTACGGGTAGTGGGCAGGGGTTGCAGATCGAGCACATCGCTCACTTCAACAGGTTGATGGCCTTCCGTGAGGCACATCTGTGTGCATGCGCGTTGCAGCAGCGGCTGCAGGAAGCGGGCGTCGCTCCGGCCTTCGGCCCACAGGGCAATTCCCAACCAGCGCACCTTGCTGCCCTCAACCTTCTGCGTGCGCAGCTTCAAGCACGGCACGGACTTCGTAATCCGACACAAAGATCGCCTGACTTTCTGGCGCAGGAAAGAGCTTGCTCTGCGCATCGGGCTTTACCGGGCGAAGGCGCGTACGGCGGCGCTGCACTGATGCACCTGGGTCGGAAACGGTTGCACTGTCCGCAAACAGCACGGCGCCGCTGACCGCGTGCAGGCCGGCGTCGATCAGGGCCGCCAACACCACGGGCGAGTGGCTGTTCACCAGCAATTGACTGAGCGGGGGCGGCGGCGACTCGATCCTTTCGGCCTTCGAATCGCTGACCATGTCGCGCAGACGCCGCACCAAGTCCTTGACTCGACCAGGCTGGACACCGTTCTCGGGCTCCTCGAAGCAGACCGTGCCCCGATGCCGGGGATCGTGGAGCAGCGTCAACAACCCCAACACACGCAAAGTCCCGTCAGACACCACGCGCGAACTGAACGGCATGCCGTCGCGCATGGTGAGTTCAATACGGTACTCGCGGCTCGACTTGTCCAACTCGGCATTCAGCTTCGCCACGCCCGGTATCAGACTGTTCAACTCGGCCGCGATGTCATCAAGCGCGCCGTTCGGATGCTCTGGATCGGCTGTCTCGATCTTCAATTGCGTCAGCACCGCAGCAAGGTTGGCGCCATCGGGCGCAAGTACGTCGGCCGAGGCGGCCGGCGAGGGGCGCCGCAGTAGCGCGGGGTCTAGCTGCAGCAGACGCCAATGGCGCATCTCTTCGCGCAGGGCAAACAAATGCGCGAACTCGGCGTTGGTCATGCTGTACAAGACCGAGGCTTCGGCTGCGCTGGCCGGGCGATTTCGGCCCTGCTTGCCGTCCTGGTGAATTTCGAACACGGCACCTTCCGCGCGGCCGGACGTGGTGAGCCAGGGCTTGGACCGCGTGTACTTGAGGTACGCCGATCGAAACGCCTTCGAAGGCTCCAGTGCATTCGCCCAGTCATCGTGTTTGCGCATGATCGGCAACACCGCTTCTCGTGCCACTTGAATGCGTGGCACTCCAGGGCGAATCTCGCGCCACTCCAGTTCGACTTCGTACCGAATGCGCGTGTGCGTCAGTTGCACCTCGCTGCCCCAGGGGTCGCGAACCCAGGGATCGACCAACACCTCGGCAGCCAACACAATCCGTTTGTCGCGCCCGGCCGGCGTCTGGCGGAACAGTTCCAGCGGCTCACCGCGCATGTTCTTCACCGCCTCTGCGACGTCGTGTGTTGCCAGGGCCGAGAGCAGTTGGATCGCATCAAAGAGATTGCTCTTGCCGGCAGCGTTGTTGCCCACCACGGCGGTGAATGGCGTCAACGACACGCCCAGCTTCTCGAACGACTTGAAGCCATCGACTTCGATTCGGGTCAGCATGTGGTCTTTCTAAGTCGCCGCGACGGTTGTGCGGGCTGAGAGCTTAACGGCTGAGCGCGCTCGGCGCGGATGCGGGCCAGCAGCACGCCAGCCGGTTCGTCGTTCGGGTCTTGCGGGACGAGCTGGCCGGAGAAGGCGGCGCGGAGAATGTTCTGGCGTTGGGCGGCGGCGAGCTTCAGCATCTGCCGAATCTCGGCATGCAAGGTGTCCAGCGCCTCTAGACCTTCGTCGACCAAGCGTGCGATCTCAATCTGCTCGGTCAGCGGCGGCAACGGTATGGGCAGCGTACGACAGAGTTCCAGCGTCAGGTTGGTCTGACCGGCCGTCGTCTTGGCGCGGGCCTTGAGCCGACGCAGCGCCACAGGCGACAGAAGTGCAACGCGCAGGTACAGGTTCGACACGCCGTCGACGGGCCGGAAGATCGCGATCGCCTGGTTGACGTTCCACTCAGGGAACGCATCAGGCACCAGCGACACCTGACCGAGCGGTGGGCCGACGATGTTCATGAGCACATCGCCGGGGACGACACGCGAACGCCCAAGGAAGTCCCGGTGCGTCGCCTGCGACACGAACACCTGATCGGAGAAGTCGAGCGCGCCGGTCTGGGTGAGGTTCGTGACGCGCAAGAAGGGAACGGTCTTCGGTTCACCGTCGCCCGTACCCTTCGGCGGCGTGGTTCCCTTGGTGATGAAGCCGCAGAGTTGGGCGGCGCTGGCCCATGCCCAGGTCGCAGGCAGAGCGGAATCATCGGCACCCGGTTCCTGAGGCGCCGATGGCCGCTCGCCCAGGATGCGCGCCAGCAACTCCGCGCCGCTTTCCTGCGGCGGATTGCTGGCACGCCACTGGGTCGTGAGTTCGCCCTCGACGGCGGCCTTGAGCAGGGATTGGCGGTACTGCTTCGCTCTCAGCTGCGCTCGCGCCAACTCGGCGACGCCAGCATCGTGTAGATCGAGCAGCGGCTCAAGCGCTTCAACGATGCGCACTTGTTCGGAAACCGGCGCAAGTGGAATCGGTAGCGTAGCCGCCTTTGCGCCCGAAAGCTCTAGAAACGTGGTCCCGCTCGCCCGCTCCTCGGCGATGGACTTCGCGGAGCGTAGCCAGTACAGCAAGAACTCCGGGTTGACTCCGACGCGCGGGACGAAGCTCTTGAAACCCTGGTTCGTTGTCATCGCGCGGCTTGTGATCGCGCAGTAGCCAATTGGGGCACGAGAACTGAAAAGCACACTGCCGACCGGCAGCCACTTTGCGCCTGATGCGTCGATGCCTGCGTCTGTGAGAGTGCGCGCGCCTCGACCAATGAGTTTGCCCGTGTGGGTAGACATGTCCGCCGGCGTTACCCACGGGATGTCTCCCCCGAAGTAGGCAGCGACCGAGGTGGACGGTGTACTGCCCCCAACAACCTCTGCAATCTCACCGCACTCTGTCCACACCCAAGACGCCGGCAGTCTCCAATCAGCGCTCAAGCCACCAACTCCTCATTCATCTCCGCCATCACCCCATCCAGCCCCTCGCCGAACAAGCCCCAGGCGCGCTGCAGGCCCCCGCGCTTGCCGAATTCGGCGTGGTCGAAGTCCTCGCGCGCGACGCAGCAGCTGCTGGCGATGTGGTCCTTGATCAGCCTCAGCCACTCGGTCTGCTCGGCCGTGAACGCGGTGCCCCGCGCCGCGTTGTGGCGAAAGATCCAGGCCTGGAAACGGCGGTCCACCTCGTCCTTGAAGGGGCGCAGTTCTGCATCCAGCCCAATGGCAAAGCGCACCAGCTGCACCAGGTCGGTCAGCTGCCGTTCGCGGTCAGCGCCTTTCACGTTCGCGACCTGCACGCGCGCATAGGCGGCCCAAAGCCGTTCGGTGGTCAGCATCAACGGCGGGCGCTTCATTTGCTCGTGCAGTGTCTCGATCATCTCGAAGGTCAGCGAACGCCGCTGGTAGGGCTGCTGGTAGAAGAAGGCCAGCGCCTCGATGTGTTCCTTGTTCTCGGCGACAAAGTCCGCAAAGCGCTGAACGTCGCCCGCGGCCTGTTCCTGGATGCGCTGGCTGAAGTCGGCGCGGGTCACGTGGTCGAGGTTGACGGTGTCGGTCACCTGTTCCTGGTCACGCCGCGCGCCTTCGATGGCCTCGCGCAGCTCGGGTCGGTCGAAAGGTGCGCAGGCTGCGGCCACTCGGGCGGCGCGGGCCTCGGCAACTTCTTCGGGCGCGAGCGTGTCGATGCTGCGGGTGATGCCACGCTGCTGTGCCGTGGCCAGCGCGGCCTGCGCGATGGCGTCGGGGTCCAGCGCGTTCAGCAGCTCGCGGCCCAGGTCGCGCACGGGCACGCCACCGGTGGCCTGTGTGAGGCGGGCCTGCGCCGTCGCATCCAGGCTTTGCGCCAGGCGCAGCAGGCGGTTGGCCAGGCTGGTGACGGTGTCGTCATCGCGGCTGCCCATCGCCACGCCCAGAAGCAGGTCCTTCAGCGGCACGCCGGGCTTGCGCTCCAGCGAGCGGCTCTCGGTCTTGCAGGAACGTTCCACGCCCACGGCGTCGATCAGCACGAACCGTGTCTTGGCACCTTCGGCGCTCTGGCTCACGCGGCGCAGTGCATCGGCGCCCAGGCTGCGCACACCGCGGCCCTTCATCTGCTCGTAGTAGCCGCGGCTCTTCACGTCGCGCATGAACAGCAGCACCTCCAGCGGCTTCACGTCGGTGCCGGTGGCGATCATGTCCACGGTGACGGCCACACGCGGGTGGAACTCGTTGCGGAAGTTGGCGAGCACGCCTTCGGCATCCTTCTCGTTGTAGGTCACCTTGCGGCAGAACTCATTGCCCTGGCCGTAGACCTCGCGCACGGTCTGCACGATGTCGTCGGCGTGGCTGTCGGTCTTGGCGAAGACCAGCGTCTTGGGTGTTTCAGTGCGGCCGGGGAAGATGGTGGTCTCCACGGCTTGCTTCATGGCCTGGACCACCTTGCGGATCTGGCTTGGGTTGACCACCGAACGGTCGAGGTCGGTGCCGGCGTAGGGCAGGTCGGCGTCCAGTTCCTGCTGGCGCTTCTTGCGCGTGAGGCGCTCGCGCCGGTCCACCCACTCGCGCGCCTGCAGCGTGGCGCCGGCGCGGGTGATGGCGGTGTCGATTTCGAACACGTCGTAGCCCACATTCACGCCGTCGGCCACCGAGCGTTCGTAGCTGTACTCGGCCACCACGTTCTCGTTGAAGTAGGCCACGGTGCGCGCGGTGGGCGTGGCCGTCAGGCCGATAAGAAAGGCGTCGAAGTAGTCGAGCACCTGCTTCCAAAGGTTGTAGATGCTGCGGTGGCACTCGTCGATGACGATGAAGTCGAAGCTCTCCACCGGCACCGCGGGGTTGTAGCGCACCAGCTTGGCCTGTGCGGACGTCTGCTGCACCTCGTTGAGCGAGGCGTCCTCCGCCGATTCGTCGATGGGCACACCCGACAGCACCGAGTACAGGCGCTGGATGGTGCTGATCACCACCTGCGCATGCGGGTCGATCGCGGGGCTCGCCAGGCGCTGCACGCCGTAGAGCTCGGTGAACTTGCGCGCGTCGTCGGCCGGCTGGTAGGCCATGAATTCCTGGTGCGCCTGCTTGCCGAGGTTGCGCGTGTCCACCAGGAACAGCACGCGCTTGGCGCCGCCGAACTTGAGCAGGCGGTACACGGCGGTGATGGCAGTGAAGGTCTTGCCGGCACCGGTGGCCATGTGCACCAGCGCGCGTGGATCGTTGCGCGCCAGGGAGGCTTCGAGGCCGGTGACGGCGCTGATCTGGCATTCGCGCAGGCCCGCCTGCAGCAATGGCGGCAGGCCAGCGGCGAGGCGGCCGCGCAGCGTGCCGGGCTGCGCCAGCCACTCGGCCAGTTGCTCGGGGCGGAAAAAGTGGAACACCTCACGCGAGCGTGGCGCGGGGTCGGCAGCGTCGGTAAAGCGCGTGATCTGGCCGGTGGCCTGGAACAGGAAGCGCAGCGGCTGGCCGGACTTTTTCCACCTGAGCCGCGCGCCGGCATAGCGCTCGGTTTGCGGCTCGTGTTCGGTGATGCGCTGGCCCTCTTCGTCGCGCTTGGCTTCGATCACGCCCACCACTTCGCGGTCCAGCATCAAGGCGTAGTCGGCAGGGCCGCTGTCGGTGGGGAACTCGCGTACCGCAATGCCGCGGGCAGCCGATGGGTTGAAGGCCCTGATGTCTTGCACCATCCAGCCGGCCTCGGCCAAGCGTCGGTCGATGAGTTCACGTGCAACGGCTTCGGGCTGTGCCATGCCACCCAGTATGCCGTTTGCCGACCTCTGCTCCGCCATCTCCCCACGCCTGCCCGCCCGACGCAACAGAAACCGGCGAAACTGTGGTCTCTGCGCTGACCGCTTCGACCCCGTGACCCCTGCTCTGGACCCCTTGCTGGGCATTCCCGTCGTCTACCTGGTGGACGATGAGGATGTCGTGCGCGAGGCCCTGGCTTGGCTGTTGCGCTCGCGCCGCCTGTTGAGCGAGCAGTTCGCCAGCGCCGACGCCTTCCTGTCCTGGCTGGCCACGCAAACAGCGCCGACGCGGCCGGACTGGCCGGCCGCGCCCGCCTGCCTGGTGCTGGACGTGCGCATGCCCGGCACCAGCGGGCTGGCGCTGTTCGAACAGGTGGCCGAACGCGGCCTGCTGCCGGTGCTGCCGGTGATCTTTCTCACCGGCCATGGCGACGTGCCCACGGCCGTGGGCGCCGTCAAGCGCGGCGCCTTCGACTTCGTCGAGAAACCGTTTTCCAACAACGCGCTGGTCGACCGCATCGAGCTCGCCCTGCACGCCAGCGCTGCAGAGCTGGCGCCCTGGCGCGCCGCGCGCGTGCGCGACCGCGCGCTCTCCGAGCTGACCGAGCGCGAACGCGAGGTGATGGGCCGCGTGGTGGCCGGGCGGCCGAACAAGCTGATCGCCGACGAGCTGGGCATCAGCGTGCGCACCGTCGAAGTCCACCGCGCCCGCATTTTCGAGAAGATGAATGTCGGCTCGGCGGTGGAGCTCGCCAACCTGTTGCGCCTGGCCGGGGGGCACGATGGCGGGTGAATTCGAGCTCATCGCGCGGCACTTCACGCGGCCGAACCGGTCCAGTGCGGGTGTCGAGCTGGGCGTGGGCGACGACTGCGCGCTGCTGCGCGTGGCCCCCGGCATGCAGTTGGCCGTCAGCAGCGACATGCTGGTCGAGGGCCGGCA
>JANNWL010000340.1:0-2921 GCA_031414735.1 Burkholderiales bacterium
TGTCCCTGGGCTCCTGGGTCACCTACCACAACCAGGTCGACGACAGCGCCGCCGTCGAGCTGATGGCCGCGGCCTTCGATGCCGGCGTCAACTTCTTCGACAACGCCGAGGTCTATGCCGGCGGCCGCAGTGAAGAGGTGATGGGCCGCGCGCTGAAAGCATTGGCCTGGCCAAGGCTGAACTACGTCGTGTCGACCAAGTTCTTCTGGGGCCTGGACCGCCAGGGCGACGCCGTCAACCGCAAGGACACGCTGAACCGCAAGTACCTGATGCAGGCCATGGACGCGTCGCTTGCGCGCATGGGGCTGGACTTCATCGACCTCATCTACTGCCACCGCCCCGACCCACACACCCCGCTGGAAGAGACTGTGCGCGCCATGAGCGACCTCATCACCCAGGGCAAGGCGCTGTACTGGGGCACCAGCGAGTGGAGCGCGGCCGACATCCATTCCGCCTGGCACCTGGCCGACCGCCACGGCTGGCACAAGCCGCTGATGGAGCAGCCCGAATACAACCTGTTCCACCGCAAGCGCGTCGAGAAGGAATACGCCCGCCTGTACCAGGACACCGGTCTGGGCCTGACGACCTGGAGCCCGCTGGCATCGGGCCTGTTGACGGGCAAGTACCGCGACGGCGTGCCCGACGGCAGCCGCGGTGCCATGGACAGCATGGCCTTCCTGCGCGAGAGCCTGCTCGACAAGCAGAAGAACGCCGCCGTGGCCGCACTTGAGCCCATTGCCCAGGAACTGGGCTGCTCCCTGGCCCAGCTGGCACTGGCCTGGGTGGCGCACAACCCGCAGGTCAGCACCGTCATCACGGGCGCGTCCAAGCTGTCGCAGCTGCAAAGCAACCTGGGCGCGCTGGACGTGCTGGGCAAGCTCACGCCCGAGGTGCTGGCGCGCATCGACGCCATCACGCAGCCGCTGGCCGAGTAGAGCGTCCGCCGCCGCTGCGGTGTCCCGCTGGCCTGAAAATGGCCCCGCATGACGCTGCCTGTCTTCTACAAACTCCTGGCCCTCGTGGCCATCATCGCCCTGGGCTGGCTGGCGCTGCAGCGCGGTTGGCTGGCACCGAAAAACGGGGGCAAGACCGAGGACGAGAACGCGGTGCTGGTGCTGGGCAACACGGTGCTGGCGCTGTTCATCCCGGCGCTGCTGTTCAGGACCATGGCGGTGCAAGACCTGGCGGCGCTGCCGCTGCGCACGCTGGCGGCCTACTTTGTGCCGGCGCTGCTGTTCACACTCGCCGTGCATGCCGTGTTCCGCCGCAGCGTGGCGGGCGCCGGCGCACGGGCCGCCACCTTGACCCTGGCCGCCGTGTTCGGCAATTCGGTGCAGCTGGGCATCCCCATGGCTGCGGCGCTCTTCGGCGAACAAGGGCTGGCCCTGCACATCGCCCTGGTCAGCGTGCACGGCCTGGTGCTGTTGACCACGCTGACCATGCTGGCCGAATCCGACCTGGCGCGTCGCCAGGCCGCCGGCCCGCGTTGGGCCACCTTGCACAGCAGCGCGCGCAACACGCTCACCCACCCCGTCGTGGGGCCGGTGCTGGCCGGCCTGGCGTGGAACCTGGGCGGGCTGGGCCTGCACCCGGTGGCTGACGACGTGCTGCGCTCGCTGGGCCTGGCCGTGGTGCCGGTGTCGCTGGTGCTCATCGGCGCGTCGCTGGCAAGCAGCGGCGTGCGCGGCCGCTTGCGGGGCGCCTTGGGCTTGTCGCTGCTGAAGCTGCTCGTCCTGCCCGCGCTGGTGCTGCTGGTAGCGCGCTTCGGCTTTGGTTTGACGGGCACGCCGCTGGCGGTGCTGGTGATGATGGCCGCCCTGCCGGTGGGCAGCAACGCGCTGATCTTCGCGCAGCGCTACCAGGTGCTGCAGGCCGAGGCCAGCGTGGTCACCGTCGTCTCCACCCTGGGCTTCATGGCGACCGCGGCCCTGTGGCTGGCGGTGCTGGGCTGGATGGGCTGGGTCGGCTAAGGCGCCGCACCCTGGCCGTGCAGCGCGCAGGCTGCCTCGAACAGGGTGCGCAGCGCGGCGGGTTCGATGTGCCGGGCGATGAACACGATGCGCGAATCGGTGTCCGGGCTGGGCCAACGGTCCAGCGTCACCGGCGGATGAAAGACGTGCCCCACCCCCTGCACGACCACCGGTTTGCCTTCGACGTTGATGATGCCCTTGACGCGCAGCAGGTCCTTGCCGCGCAGGCTGATCAACATCTCCATGGCGCCTGAGAACGCTGCCCAGCTGAAGGGCGGTGTGAAGCGCAGCGACAAGGTCTTGACGGCAGGGTCATGGCGCTGCGGCAAGCGTTGCCCCAGATAGGCCCCGGCATTGGGGGCGCCAGCGCCGCTGTCAAACACCGGGAGCTCACCCAGGAAGCGCAGCGTGCCCGGGTCGGCGCGGGCGCTGGCCAGGCCGATGCCGATGAGTTCGGCAGGCCCCAGTTCGCCCATCGTGCAGACCCGGATGTCGGCCTGCGCGTTGATCGCGCGCACCGCAGCGCGCAAGCGCGCCAGACCGGCCTCATCCGCCAGATCGCTCTTGGTGATGAACAGCCGGTCGGCATGTGCGATCTGCCGCTCGGCCTCGGGCGATTGCTCCAGCTGCGTCAGCGCGTTGACGGTGTCGACGAGCGTGACGACGCCGTCGAGCCGGTACTGCGCGCCCAGCATGCCGTCGCTGGAAAGGGTCTGGATCACCGGCGCCGGATCGGCCAGGCCGGTGGTCTCGATGAAGACGCGGTCGAAGTCGGGGATGGCGCCGGCGCGGCGCTCGCCAAAGAGCTCGCGCAGCGTCTCCTGCAGGTCGGTGCGCACGCTGCAGCACAGGCAGCCGTTGGCCAACAGGCTGACGTTCTCGGACGACATCTTGACGAGGTCGTTGTCGATGCCGACCTCGCCGATCTCGTTGATGACCACGGCCACGCGG
>JANNWL010000341.1:0-4001 GCA_031414735.1 Burkholderiales bacterium
GGCGTTTTCAACACCGTGCGCGCCGCCCTGCCCGCCGTGATGCGCCAGCGCGGCTACGTGCTGGCCAGTGCGTCGGTGTCCTCCTTCGCGCACCCACCGGCGGTGTCGGCCTATGCCGCCAGCAAGGCCGCGGTCGAGGCCATGTGCAACGCTTGGCGCATCGAACTGGCCGCGCACGGCGTGCGCGTGGGTGCCCTGCACGCGTCCTGGGTCAGCACGGCGCTGGTCACCGAAGGCGCCCTGCACCCGGGTTTTGTGCGGCTGCGCCGGGCGGCTCCAGCCTTTTTGAATGGCGAGACCTCGCCCGAAATGGCCGCGCTGCGCATTGCCGACGGCATCGCCCGGCGCGACCGTCGGGTCTGGGTACCCGGCTGGGTGCGCTTGCTGCACTGGCTGCGCGTGCTGCTGCACACCGAAGCCGGCGAACGCGAACTGCTGCGCGCCGCACCCGAGATCGAGGCGCTGTACCTCCAAGGTCTGGCCAGCGAGGGCCCACTGGCCTCGTCGTTCGGGCCACGAGAGCGCGAACGCAGCCTGGTACGGGAGGCCGCGGCCCGCGGCGATGCTGGGAGACAATAGGGTGATGACGAATACCCAGTCCCACCCTCAAGGCGACGAGCCTGCCGCCACCCCGGCACTGCCGATGCTCTACAACCTGGTGTACTGCAGCCGCGCGGCTGTCGAAGTCGACGACGCCACAGTGGCGCGCATCATTGCCACGGCGCGTCGGCGAAACCCGGCCTGGGGCATCACCGGCCTGCTGGTGTTTGGGAGCGGGGTGTTCTTCCAGTGGCTGGAGGGCCCGCGCGCCCAGGTAGAACAGCTCATGGCCTTGCTGCGCACTGACACACGGCATGACAACGTCGTGGCGCTCAGCGAGAGCGAAGAAGTTCGCGAACGCATGTTCCCCGACTGGGACATGGAACTCGTCACGGCCGACCACATCCGCGATGTGCTGGCCGACGCGCTGGACAACGCCACCGACGAGCGCAGCGTCGCAGTCTTGACGCAATTGTTGGCGCAGCTCGACGCCGGCCCACTGGCCGACCTGGCCGAGCGCACGCCCGTCGGGCGCAATGACCATTGAGACGCGTGCAGAGATAGTCGGACGGGCCGGCAGAAGCCGCTGAGACTGGCCGCCTTCGAAAGTCAGCAAGCTGGTCAAGACCGGCCGCTTCTGGGTTCAGAGCTTCTGAGATGGCATCGCGTGGCGTGCCAACCATCAGCCGCTAAGCCCAGCAGGAGCCAGAGGGCGTCCCGACCCAACAACCCCCTGGCAGGTCCACGTTCGGCACGCACAATGCCGCGTGTCCGCCATGAGCAAATCACCCAAACCCCCTGCAGCGCTGGGCAAACTCGCGCCACCGCGCCTGGGTCGCGTGTTTGCCCGCGACCGGCTCTTTGCGGCGCTGGACGCCCTGTCAGACCACCCTGCCATCTGGCTGCACGGCGCACCGGGCGCTGGCAAGTCCACGCTGGCCGCGACCTGGCTGCAGGCACGAAAAAGCAAGGTGCTGTGGCTGCAGCTTGACGCGGGCGACGCCGATCCGGCCACGCTGGTGGAGTCGCTCGACGGGCTTGTCGCCGCCGCCGCCGGCACGGCCATCGAGCTGCCGATGCTGCGCGCCGACGACCTCACCGACCTGGGCGCCTGGCTGCGCCGCCGCATCCGCCGCTTGCTGCAGCACCTGCCGCCGCCCTGGGTGCTGGTGTTTGACAATCAGCAGGAGCTGCCGGCCGACTCACCACTGCAGGCCGCGCTGGCGCAGGTCTTGGCTGAGCTGCCGCTGGGCGTGCAGTGGCTGTTCATCAGCCGCGAAGGGCCGCCCCCGGCCTTTGCCCGCGCGCTGGCACAGCAGCAGATCGCCCTCTTCGACGCCGACGATTTGCGCTTCGACGCCGCCGAAGTGCAGGCATTGGCGCAGTTGCATGGTCGCCCCGAAGCCGGCCCCGCACTGGCCAGCGCGCAAGGGTGGGCCGCAGGCATGACGCTGATGCTGCTGGGCTTGCCCCACGGCGCCACGGTTCCGACCGAGCGCGCGCGGGAGCGCCTCTTCGACTACTTTGCCGAAGAGGTCCTGTTGCGACTGCCGCAAGATGAACTGCAAGCGCTGTACGCCGCAGCCTACCTGCCCGGCAGCACGGGCGACATGGCGGCCGAGTTGAGTGGATACCCGCTCGCTGGCGAGTTGCTGGAACGGCTGGCAGCCCACAGCCTCTTCACGGACCGGCGCGGGTCTCAATCTGACGAAGGTCCTTCCAGCATCACTTTTGTGTTCCACGCGCTCTTCAGCGAATTCCTGCGCCGCCGCTTTGAGCGCACGCACACCGCCGCCGAGCGCAGCGCCCTGGTGCAGAGGGCGGGCGCGCTGCTGGTTAAAAACGGCCAGGTCGATGCCGGGCTGCAGCGATTGATGGATGCCGCCTGCTGGCCCGACGTGGTGACGATCCTGCTCGACCGTGCGCCCGACTACCTGGCCCGCGGCCGCGTTGAAGCGCTGCGCCAGCACATCAACAGCCTGCCCGAAGCGCAGCGCGCGCGTCTGCTCTATTGGCGCGGCCTGTGCGCGCTGGACACCGACCCTGGAGCGGCTGTGTCGGACCTGGAGGCCGCCTACGAACACAGCGTTCTGGCGACCGAAGCGGGCGCGGAGGCAGGCGCAGATGCGGGCGCACATGCAAGCGCAGATGCAGGCGCAGAAGCAGGCGCCCAACTCGCCATCGCCGCCGCCGCCGTCGTCGCCCTGGTGGCACTGTCGCGCGTGAAAGATCTGGACCGCTGGCTGGCCGTGATGGACACGCACGCCGCGCTGGCCGCGCAGGTGCAAGCTGAAAGCGTGGAAGCCCGCATCGTCCCGGGCCTCCTGGCAGCGGTGGTGTACCGCGCACCGTGGCACCCGCTGGCCGACGCACTGGCGGCGCGGGCTGAACGGCTGTTGCACTGGGAGTCCGCCCCAGGCCAGCGCACGTTGCTCGGGTCGCTGGCCTTGCACCTGCTGTGGCGCGGGCAGGTGGACCGGCTGGAGCGCATCCTGCTGCGCATTGACGCACTCAGTGCGCAGTCGCAGGCGTCGCCGTTGACGCTGATGCGCTGGTGGAGTGTGGGCGTGCTGGTCAAGACCCTGCTCGGCCAGCACGAGGCCGCGCGTGCCGATGCCGACCAGGCGCTGGCCCTGGTGGAGCGTGAACCCACGCTGGCGCCGCAGCGCACGGCCGCGGAGCTGCAGCGCATGATCGTTGCGATCGCCTGCCGCGACGCAGCCACAGCGCGGCTGCACCTGCAGCGCGCTTCGGCCACGCTGCATCCCGACCACGCCGTTGAACGCGCCACATTGGAAGGCCAGCGCGGCATGCTGGCGCTGCTGGAGGACGACCGCCCCGCCGCGCTTCGTCTGGCCCGTGCAGCGGTGGCCAGTGCCCGTGAAGGCGGCTTGCCGATGCGTGAACACATCGCACTCATCAACCACGCCTTGGCTGCTGCGCACAGCGGTGACCACAAAGAGGCCGCAGGGCTCGTCGCAGAAGTGTTTGCGCATCCCTTTCACGCGCTGTGCGTCTGGCGCCACTGGGTCGGCGGCATCGTGGCCGCCTACGTCGCCTTGCAGCGCGGCGACGAGGCCGACGCCTTGATCCGCCTGCGTGTGGCACTGGCGTCGGCGCAGACCCACGGCTACCGCTACGGCCCGATGTTGTACGCCGCCAGTGGCTTGATGCCGCGCCTGGCCGCGCTGGCCTTGGCGCATGGCATCCACGCCGATGTGGTGCGCGACATCGTACTGCGGCATGACTTGGCCGCACCTCCCAGCGCTGGCGATCGCTGGCCGTGGGCCGTGACGATACGTGCGCTGGGCGGCTGGCACATCGAACGCGCCGACGGCCCCATGCCCAGCAGCCGCAAGGAGAGCCGGCGCTTGCTGGAACTGCTGCAGCTGCTGGTGGCGCACGGCAGCACACCGGTGCCGCAAGACGTGGTGACCGACGCCTTGTGGCCCGACGCTGAA
>JANNWL010000342.1:0-2293 GCA_031414735.1 Burkholderiales bacterium
TCACGTCGTCGGGCGTGCCCGTGCACACCACCGCGCCACCGCCCTCGCCGCCTTCGGGGCCGAGATCGATGATCCAGTCGGCAGAGCGGATCACGTCGAGGTTGTGCTCGATGACGATCAGCGAATGCCCGGCCTCCAGCAGCCTTCGCAGCGCGCGCATCAGCTTGGCGATGTCGTCGAAATGCAGGCCGGTGGTGGGCTCGTCGAACAGGAACAGCGTGCCGCGTTTGGCCACGACTTGACGTGGGCCGGCGGCGGCATCTGCCAGGAAACCCGCCAGCTTCAGGCGCTGCGCTTCGCCGCCGGACAGCGTGGGCACGGGCTGGCCCAGGCGCACGTAATCCAGGCCGACATCGACGATGGGCTGCAGCCGCGCCACCACCTCGCGGTCGTTCTGGAACCAGTGCGCGGCCTCGGCCACCGTCAGGTCCAGCACGTCGGCAATCGACAGTTGCAGCGGCCCGCGCAGCACCTTCACATCCAGTATTTCCGGTCGATACCGGCGGCCGTCGCAGTCCGGGCAGCGCAGGTAGACGTCGCTGAGGAACTGCATCTCCACGTGCTCGAAACCGCTGCCGGTGCAGGTGGGGCAGCGGCCGTCGCCGGCGTTGAAGCTGAAGGTGCCGGCGGTGTAGCTGCGCTCGCGCGCCAGCGGGGAGTCGGCAAAGATCTTGCGCAGCTCATCAAAGGCGCCGACATAGCTGGCCGGGTTGCTGCGCGCCGTCTTGCCGATGGGGCTCTGGTCGACGAACACGGCGTCGGCCAGCCAGTCCATGCCCAGCAGGCGGTCGTGCGCGCCGGGTGTGTCGGTGGGCTTGCCGAGGTGGCGCGCCAGCGCGGGGTAGAGCACGTCCTGGATCAGCGTGCTCTTGCCAGATCCGCTGACACCCGTCACGCACACCAGCCGTGTCAGCGGGATCTCGACGTTCACGCCGCGCAGGTTGTGGTCGCGCGCGCCTTCGAGCACCAGCTTGGGCGTGGCCGCGTCGACCAGGCGGCGGAAGCCCATGTGCACCTGCTTGCGCCCGCCCAGGTAGGCGCCGGTCAACGTGTCGGCCGATCGTGCTTCGTCAGGCGTGCCGTCGAAGACGATCTGCCCGCCGCGTTCGCCCGGGCCGGGGCCCATGTCGATGAGGCGGTCGGCCGCCAGCATCACCGCCGGGTCGTGTTCCACCACCACCAGCGTGTTGCCGGCGTCGCGCAGGCGGTGCATGGCCTGCACGATGCGGTTCATGTCGCGCGGGTGCAGGCCGATGCTGGGCTCGTCGAGCACGAACATGGTGTTGACGAGCGACGTACCCAACGCCGTGGTGAGGTTGATGCGCTGGACCTCGCCGCCCGACAGCGTTCGGCTCTGGCGGTCCAGCGTGAGGTACTGCAGGCCGACATCGCACAGGTACTTCAGCCGCGTGCGCACTTCGTCCAGCAGCAGCTTCAGCGCGTCGTCGAGCATCGTCGATGGCAAGCTCAGGCCATCGAAGAATCGGCGCAGGCGTTCGATGCTCAACTGCATCAAGTCGTGCAGGTGCAACCCCGGCAGCGCTTCGAGTTGCACACGCGTCCACGGCGCGCCGACGGGCAGGTGCCGCTTCTCTGGCGGCAGCACCGCGTCGCCATCGGCCTTCGAGCCCAAACGCCACAGCAGTGCTTCCAGCTTCAGCCGCGCGCCGCCGCAGGTGCCGCAGGGCGTGTAGCTGCGGTACTTGGACAAGAGCACGCGGATGTGCATCTTGTAGGCCTTGCTCTCCAGGTAGCCGAAGAAGCGGCTCACGCCGTACCACTGCTTGCCCCACTTGCCGGTCCAGTTCGGTGAACCGTCGATCACCCAGGCCTGCTGCGCCGGCGTGAGGTTCGCCCACGCCGTGTCGCGCGGGATGCCGGCCTCGCCGGCGTACTTCAGCAGGTCGTCCTGGCTGTCCTTCCAGGCCGGCGTCTGCATCGGCTTGATCGCGCCGTTGCGCAGCGTCTTGCGGTGGTCGGGGATGACCAGCCCGAGATCGACGCCGATGACACGCCCAAACCCGCGGCAGGTCTCGCAGGCGCCAAACGCCGAGTTGAAGCTGAACAGCGCCGGCTGCGGGTCGGCGTAACGCAGGTCGCTCTCGGGGCAGTGCAGGCCGGTGGAGTAGCGCCAGGGATCAGCGGCCAGCGAGCCCGCTGCCGCGGCATCGTCCGGCGGCAGCGCGTAGACGTTCAAGCGCCCGCCGCCGCGCTTGAGCGCGAGCTCGATCGCTTCCATCACGCGCACCTGCTCGGCACTGCCCAAGCGCAGCCGATCGGCCACGACATCGAG
>JANNWL010000343.1:0-8883 GCA_031414735.1 Burkholderiales bacterium
CCGAGTAGGCGGACAGTCCGTCCAGGGCCACGGGCACGCGAGACCGCTGCAGATAGCTGCTGTACGACGGCAGGGAAACGGCCGCCAGGATCGCCACGATGGCGACGGTGATCATGAGTTCGATCAACGTGAATCCGCGGCGGGGGGTGACGGTCATGGCCAATTCCTGGGGGATATCCGTGTCGCAAGCGGAACCAGCCCAGGCACAAAGGGCACAGGCTCGATCCGTCTCGTAAGGGAATCGGCCTGCGCTGCGAGAACTTGAGAGAAAGGCTTGGACCTTCAGGGCGCAGGAAGCACCGCACCTGCGCAATAGCTCACGGATTGGCCGCTTGGCGCGTCAATCGGCGGCGGCTCCTGTGGGCCGCGCCGAAGTCGCCGTGGCGTGCAGCACACGCTGTTGCGCGGCTGGCGGCCGCAGCGCCTGGCCTACGCGGCGCGCGCCACCATCAACGCGAACCAGCCGCGCTCGTCAGTGAAAGGCTGCACTTGGCGCCAGCCGGCGTCGCGCAACAGGGCTTCGAAGTCGGCGTGCTGCCACTTGTAGGAGTTCTCGGTGTGCACCCGTTCACCGGCTGCAAAGCGCCGCTCTCCACCCGGCCAGGACACCGTCAGCGCATGACGCGCCTCGAGGTGCATTTCGATGCGCGAGTCCTGCGTGTTGAACAGCGCTACGTGGCGCCAGTCGCGCACCTTGAAGTCGCTGCCGATGAGCCGGTTCAGGTGGTTCAGCAGGTTCAGGTTGAAGGCCGCCGTGACGCCCAGCGCGTCGTCGTAGGCCGGCTCGAGCACGGCGGCCGGCTTGACCAGATCGACACCGATCAGCAAGGCCCCGCCGGCGGCCAGGGTGTGGGCCTGGCGCAGCAGGCGCAGCGCCGCGTCCGGGCTGAAATTGCCAATGCTGGAGCCGGGGTAGAAGACCACGGCCGGCCCCGGCACCAGGCCGTCGGGCAGGGCCAGGTGCTGTGAAAAGTCCAGCCCCACGCCGGTCATGCGCACGGCGGGGTACTGGCGCTGCAGCGCCGACACCGCCTGCTGCAGGAAGTCGACCGAGATGTCCACCGCCACGTAGCCGGCGGGCTGCAGGCTGTCGAACAGACGCGCCGCCTTGGCACAGTTGCCGGCGCCCAGGTCGACCAGCGTGGCCGCCGGCCCGGCTGCGGCCTGCACGGCCGCCGCGATGGCTGCCTCATGGCGCACGAGCAGCGCCGCTTCGGTGCGCGTGGGGTAGTACTCGTCGAGTTCGGTGATGGCGTCGAACAGCCGCGAGCCCAGTGCGTCGTACAGAAACTTGGGCGACAACTGAGCGGCGGCCGCCGTCAGGCCCTGGACGGCCTCGGCGGCCAGGCGCGCCGAGTCGGGCTGGTGAATCTGGATGAATTGCGGATGGGGCATGAAGGCGGTGACTGCAGGCAGATTGACCGGGTCCAATGTAGCAGCGGCGGCCGTGGGGCGCTGGCCGCGCGCGGGCGGCCGCTCAGCCCGGCGGGCCGGCTTCGGCCACCTGCGCCGCCAGGCACAGGTCGTCCCAGGCGCGCGCCTTGTCGGCCAGGTTGCGCAGCAGGTAGGCCGGGTGGTAGGTCACGACCAGCGGCACGCCCTGGTAGTGGTGCACGCGCCCGCGCAGTTTGCCGATGGGCTCGTCGCTGCGCAGCAGGGCCTGCACGGCGAAGCGGCCCATGGCCAGGATCAGGCGCGGCCGCAGCAGTTCGATCTGGCGCACCAGGAAGGGCTCGCACTGCGCCATCTCGGCCGCGGTCGGGTTGCGGTTGCGCGGCGGCCGGCACTTCAGGGTGTTGGCGATGTAGACGCGCTGCGCTGGCGGCTCGGGGCCGTCGGCGGCGCGGGTCAGGTTCAGGGCCTGCAGCATGCGGTCCAGCAACTGGCCCGACGCGCCCACGAAGGGCTCGCCCTGCAGGTCCTCCTGCTCGCCCGGTGCCTCGCCCACCACCATCCAGTGGGCCTGCGGGTGGCCGGTGCCGAACACCGCCTGGCGGCGGCTTTCGCACAGGCCGCAGGCGCGGCAGGCGGCGACGGTGTCGCGCAGGGCCGTCCAGTCCAGCGCCGCCAGTGCAGGCGCCAGCGCGTGGGGGGCGACCGGTGGGCGTGCGGGGGCGGGAGCTGGTGCGGGTGCAGGCACAGGCGCCTGCACGGGGCGCACCACGGGTGCGTCTACCGACGCAGGCTGAAGCTGCGGCGGCGCCCACAGGCGCAGGCCCATGGCGCCCAGCATGTCGGTTTGCTGCGGTGTCCAGCTCACGGCCGCCGGTCCTCTTCGAGCCGGGGCAGCGGCAGGCTCATGACCACCGCGTCCTCGCGCTTGCCGGCCGCGGGGTAGTAGGCGCGCCGCAGGCCGACTTCGGCAAAGCCGCGCCGGCGGTACAACGTGCGGGCGCGGTGGTTGCTTTCGCGCACTTCCAGCCACAAGGTTGCCAGCCCGCGTTCGACCGCGTGGGCCTGCACCACATCCAGCAACGCGCTGCCGTGGCCCCGGCCCTGCCAATCCGGCGCCACGGTGATGTTGAGCAGGTGCAGTTCGTCCACGCCCGGCATAGCCACGAAATAGCCGACCACGCCAGCGTCGCGCGAATCCAGCATCTCGGCGATGTAGCCGGCCGCCAGCGAGTCGATGAAGTTGCCGCGGCTCCAGGGGTGGCTGTACGCGCGTGTCTCGACATTGACCACCGCCACCAGGTCCGCCGCGAGCATGGCGCGGCGTTCCAGCGGCCAGGGCTGGGGCGTGATCAACGCGTTCACTTGTCTACCCTGCGTGCTGCGCACGCCGGGATGAGCGCTTGGGGGCGGCCCGGCGCGTTCATGTGGCGGCTGCCGCAGCACGCACGGCGTCGCGCTCGGCCGTCGTCAGGGCGACCTTGTCGCGCAGGTACAGCGGCAGGGCCTGGGCGGCGTCCAGGCCGTCGCCGCGCGCCTGGGCGGCCACGGCCAGGCGCAACAGGGCGGCGGCGCGGTCGTGCTCTTGCGCCAGCAGCCGGGGGCCGGCGGGCAGCACCAGGCGCGCGCCCAGCACGGACCAGGCCGAGCCGGCCAGCCAGGCCGGCGGGTCGGCCTGCCAGAGCGCGACCAGGGCCTCGGGCGTGCACAGCATCGGCGCGTCCTGCGCCAGCCACTGGCCGTGACTCCACCGCCAACGCGCCGCATAGACCTCGCCCATGCGGGCGTCCATGGCGACACCGATGTCGATGTCGATGTCAACGTCACCCAGACCCGTTTGCGCACGTGCGTCCTCGGCCACGATGAGCAGGCTGTCGATGGGCAGCACGGGGCAGCCCAGACCCAGTGCCAGGCCCTGGGCCACGGCGCAGCTGGTGCGCAGGCCGGTGAAGGCGCCGGGCCCGCGGCCAAAGGCAATCGCGTCCAGCGAGTCCAGTGCCACGCCGGCGCGCTGGCACAAGGCCGCCACCTGGGGCAACAAGCTCGCCGAGGCCTGGGCCCCGCCCGGGCCGCTGTGCAGCCAACGGCCGGCCGGCGTGCCCAGGCCGATGGCGAGCAGTTCGGTCGAGGTGTCGAGGGCCAGCAGGCGGGCCGTCATGTGCGGCGTGACGGCAGGGTGCACGGCGTCATGAAGGGGGCGGACATGCAACGAGTTTAGCCGTGCGATCATCAAATCCATGCCCACGCACCCTGCCTTGCGCCTGGCGGCCAGCGGGGCCGCCGCCCTGCTGGCGCTGTCGCTGCCGGCCCAGGCCAAGCCGGTGCCGGCGGCCCGCGCCACCGCAGCCGCACCCCCACCCGCCAAACCCGTCGGCGAGGCGCCGATCACGCGCCAACTGCCGCCCGAAGTGCTGCAGGCCTTGCAGCGCGTCGGCGTGCCTGCCGACGCCTTGTCGGCCGTGCTGATCGAGGCCGACAGCGGCCACACCGTGCTGTCGGCACGTGCGCGCCAGCCACAGAATCCGGCCTCGCTGATGAAGCTGCTGACCACCGCGGCCGCGCTGGACCGCCTGGGCCCGGCCTTCAGCTGGGCCACGCCGGTGTGGCTGAACGGGCCGGTGCAGGGCGGCGTGCTGGAAGGCGCGCTGCACATCAAGGGCAGCGGCGACCCCAAGCTGGTGCTCGAACGTGTCTGGCTGCTGCTGCGCCGCGTGCAGCAGTTGGGCGTGCGGGAAATACGTGGCGACATCGTGCTGGACCACAGCGCCTTCGCCGTGCCCGACATCGCCCCCGGCGATTTCGACGGCGAGCCGCTGCGGCCCTACAACGTGCGCCCCGGCGCCCTGCTGCTGAACTACCGCACGGTGCTCTACACCTTCGTGCCCGACGCCGCCGCCGGCGTGGCGCGCGTTCTGGTCGAGCCGCCGCTGGCCGGCGCGCTGGTCGACCGCAGCGTACCGCTGGCCCCCGGGCCGTGTGGCGACTGGCGCAGCGCGCTGCAGGCGAACTTTGGCGAGCCCGGCCAAGCCAGCGCCCAGACCATCAGCCCGACCCGGTTTGCCGGCCGCTACACCGCCAGCTGCGGCGAATTGAGCTGGCCCGTGGCCGACCCGCAACCGGCCAGCTACGACGCCCGCCTGCTGGAAGGGCTGTGGCGCGAGATGGGCGGCCAGCTGACGGGCCGGGTGCGCGAAGGGCCGGCGCCCACGGACCTGCGCCCGACGTTCGAGCAGCGTTCGCCGCCGCTGGCCGAACTGGTGCGCGACATCAACAAGTTCAGCAACAACCTGATGGCGCAGCAGCTCTTCCTGACGCTGGCGCTGCAGGCCAACCCAGCCCAGGCGGCCACGCCCGAGGCGGCGCGCGAGACGCTGCGCCAATGGTTGGCCGACCGCACGGGCGAAGCGGCGGGGGACATGGTCATCGACAACGGCTCGGGCCTGTCGCGCGACAACCGCGTCAGCACGCAGCTGCTGGCGCGCGTGCTGCTGCGCGCCTGGGACAGCCCGACCATGAGCGAGCTGATGTCGTCGCTGCCGATTTCAGGGGTCGACGGCACGATGCGCCGATCGCGCACCGGCGCGGGCCGCGCGCATCTGAAGACGGGCACCCTGCGCGACGCCACCGGCCTGGCCGGCTACGTGCTGAGCAACAGCGGTCGGCGCTACGTGCTGGCGGCGATCGTCAACCACCCCAACGCAGGCGCTGCGCGGCCGGCCCTGGAGGCGCTGGTGCAGTGGACGATGCGTGACCTGCCCCTGCGCGCGATTGCGCAACCGTGACGGACCCGCCACCTCGCGCGGCGCCGGGCGCCCGCCCGGCCTAGAACGGGTTGCGGCTGGCGCGGCTGGTGGCCAGGCTGCCCAACTGGGCCTGTCCGCCTGCCGACAGCCGGGTGCCGTCAGCCCACAGGTACAGGTTGGCGTCGCCATTGGTCACCAGGGTGGCCGTGGTGCAGTCCGGCAGGGCCGTGGCACAGGCACCGTTGGTGGCGTTGGCAAAGCCAAAGGAGCCCGGTGAACGGTTGATCACCTGCACCTGCAGGTCGAGCTGCACCAACCCGATGAAGCGGCCGTCCAGCCGCAGCTTGACACCGAGCTGTTCGTTGTAGGCGGTGCTCAGTCGTGAAATCAACGCCGCACGGTCGGTGTCCGTGAACAGGGCCTTCTGTGCGATGGCCCAGGGCGACAAGCCCATGTCGGGAATGGTCGACACCACCACCTTGGAGCCCAGGTCGACGAGCCGGTTGACGATGGCCGCCGCGCGTTCACCGCGGGCTCGGGCTTCGGCCAGCAGCGCGGCTTCGGATCGCGCGGGAAACTGTCCATACAGCTCGACGATGTCGTTCACGCCGACGAGCACGGTCGAAATGTCCTTGTCACGGAAGCCGCCGGCGGCGACTTGCACGTCTACCTGGGCGGCGACCTCGACCACACGGGCACCCACCGCGGCGAAGGAACGGGCCTTGATGGCGACCACGGCGGTCGGGTTGCACTCGGCCAGCACGAAGCCGTAGAAGGCAGCCATCTGCTGGGTCCAGATCGGCAGAGCGTTGCAGCTGACCGTGCCGTCGGTGGCCAGGCCGTTGACAGCGTAGTTGCGGCCGGTAGCCGTCAACGCGCTGGCCTCGTCACCAAAGGCAAAGTAACGCTGGGCAACGAAGGGGTCGGACTGCGAGGTGCCGCCGCCACAGGCGGCCACCAGGCCCAGCGCCACCAGGGCGGCCAGGCCGGCCGCGGCCCGGCGGATTCGCGAGGCGGCCATGCTGCTGAAGATCATCTGTGCTCCGAAACGGGTGCTGTGCGGGTGGGCCGGCAGGGGTGGGGGGCTTTTCAGGCGCTGGCGGCGCGTTGCAAACGGTCGCGAACGCCATCCCATTCGGGCTCGGCGGACGGTTGTTCAACCCAGAGTTGCGCCACACCCGCGTCGTCGAAGTCCCGCATCACACCAAACAGTTCGTGTGCCACGGCGGCTGGGTCGGCAGGCATCTGTCGCCACAGCCAGCCCGCTCCCACGGGCGCCATCAGCCGTGAATATACCCCGACACCCCGCGCGACCCCGGCAGCGGCGGCTGGCCCGGCGGCCAGCCTGGCCGCCAGCGCCGCAGTCGCCAGCAGGCTGACGCGGGCCTGCGGCGCGTAGTGCGCGGCCAGGGTGCCGGGCGCCCGTGGCGAGCCCGCGTCAGGCGCGGCCAGCGGCCGGCCGAGCACCTGTTCAATGTCGTGCCTTGACAGCTGGCCCGGCCGCAGCAGCGCCGGCCGCGCGCGCGTGCAGTCGACGATGGCCGATTCGATACCCACCGGGCAGGCGCCGCCGTCCAGCACATGCAGGGCGGCGCCAAACTCCTGCCGGACATGCGCCGCCGTGGTCGGGCTGACGCGACCAAAGCGGTTGGCGCTGGGCCCGGCCACGCCGGGCACACCCAGCAAGGCGGCCTCGCGCAGCAAGGCCAGGGCCACAGGGTGCGCCGGCATGCGCAGGCCGATGCTGGCCTGGCCGCCGGCAGCGGCGGCAGCGCGCGCCGGGTGGCGCGGCACGATCAGCGTCAGGGGCCCGGGCCAGAAGGCCGCCATCAAGCGCTGCGCGAAGTCGCCCGGCTGCGGGCTGAAGGCCAGGGCCGCCTCGACGCTGGCCACGTGCACGATGAGCGGATGGTCCGCCGGCCGGCCCTTGGCCGCGAAGATGCGCCCGACCGCCGCGTCGTCGTCGGCACGCGCGCCCAGGCCGTAGACCGTCTCGGTGGGAAAGGCGACCAGTTCGCCGGCGGCCAGCCGCACTGCGGCGGCGCGCACGGCAGCGGTCTCATGCCCTTCGGCCGGGTTTTGCGGCAGCATGCCGAGGCCGTTCAGAAGGGCGCCAGGCCCAGCAGCGCGGCGGCTTGCAGGGCCGTGGCGCGGGCCGCCGCCGCGACAGGTGCCGTCACCGTGACATGCCCCATCTTGCGACCCCGCCTGGGCTCGGCCTTGCCATACAGGTGCAGGTGCACGCCGGGCAACGCGACCAGCGCAGCCCAATCTGGTGTGCGCGGGTTTGCGTCCACAGCCGCACCGAACCACAGGTCGCCCAGCAGGTTGAGCATGACCGCCGCCGAGTGCTGGCGCGGCGCCACCAGCGGCCAGCCCACGAGGGTGCGCAGTTGCAGGTCGAACTGCGACACGTCGCACGCATCGACGCTGTAATGGCCCGAGTTGTGCGGGCGCGGTGCCATCTCGTTGGCGACCAGCGAACCATCAGCCAACACGAAAAACTCGACGCACAGCACGCCCACGTAATGCAGCGCCTCGGCCATACGGCCGGCCAGCAGCACGGCGTGTGCGGCCACAGCGGCGTCGATGTCTGGCGCAGGCACCTGCGTGACGGCCAGGATGCCGGCGCGGTGCAGGTTCTGCTGCACGGGCAGGTTCACGAGTGCGCCATCCGCACCCCGCGCCACGATGACACTGATCTCATGGCGCAGCGGCAGGCGCTGCTCCAGCACGCACGGCGCCTGGCCCAGCGCGTCCCAGGCTGCAGGCAGGTCGGCGAGCGTGGGCACGGTCGCCTGGCCTTTGCCGTCGTAGCCCAGGCTGCAGGTCTTCAGGATGCCCGGCAGCAGGGCCGCCATGCGTCCGTCATGCGTGTCTTGGGCGGTCTGCACCGGCGCGTGGGGTGCGCAAGGCACGCCAGCGGCCGCAAAGGCCGCTTTCTCGCGCGCCCGGTGCTGGCAGATTTCGACGGCGTCGGCGGTTGGCGCCACCGTGCAGCCACGCGCCAGTTCGCGCAAGGCGGGTGCGGGCACGTTCTCGAACTCGGTCGTCACCGCGCTGCACAGGCGCTGCAATTCGGCCAGGGCGTGGGCGTCGGTGTAGGGCGCTTTCAGATGCACGTCGGCCGCTGCGCCTGCCGGGCTGGCGCTGTCAGGCTCGAGCACGGCCACGCGAAAACCCCGGGCCTGCGCTGCATGCACGAACATGCGCCCGAGTTGTCCGCCGCCCAGCACACCCAGCATGGCCGGCTCGGCGGGCGGCATCAGGTCAGGTCCTGAGACATCGCACGGGCCACTTCGGACTGGCGTGCCCGAAACTCTTGCAGCTTCTGCAGCAGCGCTGGGTCGTCGAGCGCCAGCATGGCCACCGCAAACAACGCCGCGTTCGCCGCCCCGGCTGGCCCGATGGCAAAGGTGGCCACCGGAATGCCCTTGGGCATCTGGACAATGGAGTACAGCGAGTCCAAGCCACTGAGATGCTTGCTGGCCACCGGCACCCCCAACACCGGTACCGTGGTCTTTGCCGCCAACATGCCCGGCAGGTGCGCCGCGCCGCCCGCCCCCGCGATCAACGCCCGCAAGCCGCGCGCTGCGGCTTGTTCGGCAAACCTGAACATGTCGTCGGGCATGCGGTGCGCCGAGACCACCTGCTTGTCGTAAATCACTCCGAATTCATCCAAGACCTGGGCGGCAGCGCACATGGTTTCCCA
Organism: Burkholderiales bacterium; assembly: GCA_031414735.1. Taxonomy (GTDB): domain Bacteria; phylum Pseudomonadota; class Gammaproteobacteria; order Burkholderiales; family Burkholderiaceae_C; genus Rubrivivax. Next base: position 8,848 of record JANNWL010000343.1, read on the forward strand.
GTCACTGGAGGAGCCCATGAGGAGGGCTATGAGAGG
>JANNWL010000344.1:0-2349 GCA_031414735.1 Burkholderiales bacterium
CTGGCCGTAGACCATGGCGACCTTGGACTCTTCCAGCTTCTCCAGATTCACGACGCCCGAGTCGGCCATCTCGTGATAGAAGTCGTTGCCCTCGCGGGTGCGCTCACCGACACCGGCGAACACCGACAAGCCGCTGTGCGCCTTGGCGATGTTGTTGATGAGCTCCATCATGTTCACCGTCTTGCCCACGCCGGCGCCGCCGAACAGGCCCACCTTGCCGCCCTTGGCAAACGGGCAAATCAGGTCGATCACCTTGATGCCGGTTTCCAGCAGTTCCTGCGACGGGCTCAGCTCGTCATAGGCCGGGGCCTTGCGGTGGATGCTCATGGTCAGCGTCTGGTCCACAGGGCCGCGCTCGTCGATGGGGTTGCCCAGCACGTCCATGATGCGGCCCAGCGTGGCCGTGCCCACGGGCACCTGGATCGAGTCGCCGGTGTTGGACACCATCAACCCGCGGCGCAGGCCGTCGGACGAGCCCAGCGCAATCGTGCGCACCACGCCGTCGCCCAGCTGCTGCTGCACTTCGAGCGTGAGCGCCGTGCCTTCGAGCTTGAGCGCGTCATAGATGCGCGGCATGGCGTTGCGGGGGAACTCCACGTCCACCACGGCACCGATGCACTGAACGATCTTGCCTTGGGCGAGTTGGGTCGTCGACATGTTTATGGTCCTTGAAACTGAATTCGAATTCGGGCGATTGCGATAGTAGGGACGGCGGCGTCGCGGGGCTCAGCCGGAGATGGCGGCTGCACCGCTGACGATCTCTGAGAGCTCTTTCGTGATCGCTGCCTGGCGCGTCTTGTTGTAGATGAGCTTGAGCTCACCAATCAGCGTGCCAGCGTTGTCGGTGGCCGACTTCATGGCCACCATGCGCGCGCTTTGCTCGCTGGCCATGTTCTCGGCCACGGCCTGGAACACCAGCGCTTCGATGTAGCGGGTGAGCAGGTCGTCGATGACCGTCGGCGCATCGGGCTCGTAGATGTAGTCCCATCCGTACTGCTTCTTCTCGGCCTCGGTCTGCGCCAGGCGGCCGGCCGTCAGCGGCAACAGCTGCTCGATGACCGGCTCCTGCTTCATCGTGTTGATGAACTTGGTGTTGCAGATGTAGACGGCGTCGAGCTTGCCGGCCACGAAGGCGTCGAGCATGACCTTCACCGGGCCGATGAGCTTGTCCAGCTGCGGCGCATCACCAAGCTGAATGGCGTGGCTGATGACGTTGGCGCCGATGCGGTTCAGGAAGCCGAAGCCCTTGTTGCCGATGGCCACGGCCTGGATGGCCAGGCCGGCCGTCTGCGCTTCCTTCATGCGGTTGGTGACGGCGCGCAGGATGTTGGTGTTCAGGCCGCCGCACAGACCTTTGTCGGTGCTGACGACGATGAAGCCCACGGCCTTCGCCGTGCCCTCCGTGCGCATGTAGGGCGACTTGTACTCGGGGTTGGCCTCGGACAGGTGCGCCGTGATGTTGCGGATCTTGTCGGCGTAGGGCCGCGCCGCGCGCATGCGCTCCTGCGCCTTGCGCATCTTGCTGGCGGCGACCATTTCCATGGCCTTGGTGATCTTCTTGGTGTTCTCCACCGATTTGATCTTGCCGCGAATCTCTTTGCCGACCGCCATGGTCAGTGCTCCTTAAGCGAAGGACTTCTTGAAGGCGGCAATCGCCCCAGCGAGTTCTTCTTCAGCGCCTTTGTCCATGGCCTTGTCGTTCTCCAGCTTGGCCAGCAATGCGGCATGGCTGGTCTTGAGGTGCACGTGCAGGCCGTGTTCAAAACCCAGTACCTTCTTCACGTCGATGTCGTCGAGGAAGCCCTTGTTCACGGCGTACAGCGTGGCGGCCATCAGGCTGATGGGCAGTGGGCTGTACTGCGCCTGCTTGAGGAGCTCGGTGACGCGCGCGCCGCGGTCGAGCTGCTTGCGCGTGGCGGCGTCCAGGTCCGACGCGAACTGCGCGAAGGCGGCCAGTTCACGGTACTGCGCCAGGTCGGTACGGATGCCGCCAGACAGGCTCTTGATGAGCTTGGTCTGCGCTGCACCACCCACCCGCGACACCGAGATACCGGCGTTGATGGCGGGGCGGATGCCGGCGTTGAACAGGCTGGTTTCCAGGAAGATCTGGCCGTCGGTGATGGAGATCACGTTGGTCGGCACGAAGGCCGACACGTCGCCGGCTTGCGTTTCGATGATCGGCAGCGCCGTCAACGAACCAGTACGGCCCTTGACCTCGCCCTTGGTAAAGGCTTCGACGTAGTCGGCGTTCACGCGGGCCGCACGTTCCAGCAAGCGCGAGTGGAGATAGAACACGTCGCCGGGATAGGCTTCGCGGCCCGGCGGGCGGCGCAGCAACAGCGACACCTG
>JANNWL010000345.1:0-2710 GCA_031414735.1 Burkholderiales bacterium
AAGCGCGAGTTCGCGCCCTCGAGCAGCAGTCGATCGTGGTGAGTCGGTCGCTGGCTTCAGAAGCCGCTTACTTTCAGCGCGGAATTCGTCCGGCAGACGTTCTTTGGTCCCGACGGACTGAGCTTGTCGGAGTCAGCTTCAGGCACGGCGCCCCATGCGGCCACGCGTGCACGGAGATAATCCACCGGTGAAGCAGACCAGACCGCCGCCGGTGCGAGCGTGGAAACACGGCACGGGAGGAAGGTCCGGACTGCACAGAGCAGCGTAGCAGCTAACGGCTGCCCACCGCGAGGTGAGGATCAGAGCAACAGAGACGAGTCGGTGCGGGGTTCTGCCCCGCATCGGGTGAAACGGGCAATCTCTACGCGCAGCAACACCAAGTAGGCCGACGTTGATGTGACTCGCGGAGTCGGCGGGTAGGTGGCATCGAGCTGGGGGGCGACCCTCAGCCCAGAGGAATGGCGGTCACGGCGGCCACTGCGCAAGCAGGGGCTGGCGCACAGAATCCGGCCTATCGGTCTGCTTCACACTTTTTCCACCCCGGCATCCCACTTTGAACCCTGACGCCTCCTTGCTCTGGCGCGCCCCGCGCTGGCAGCTGGCCCTGTTGCTGGCCTGCCTGGGCATGCTCGGGCCGTTCTCCATCGACACCTACCTGCCGGCCTTTGCCGGCATCGGCACGTCGATAGGCGCCACGCCCGCGCAAATGCAGCAGACGCTGTCGAGCTACCTGCTGGGCTTTGCCGTGATGAACCTGTTCCACGGCGCGCTGTCGGACAGCTTTGGCCGCCGGCCCGTGGTGCTGTGGGGAGTGGCGGTGTTCACCCTGGCCTCAGTGGGCTGTGCGCTGGCCGACACCATTGGCGAACTGGTGCTGTACCGCGCGCTGCAGGGCTTGAGCGCCGGCGCGGGCATGGTGGTGTCGCGCGCCATCATCCGCGACATGTTCCCGCCCGCCGACGCGCAGCGGGTGATGTCGCAGGTGACGATCTACTTTGGCATTGCCCCGGCCGTGGCGCCGTTGTTGGGCGGCCTGCTGTTCGAGTACGTCAACTGGCACGCCGTCTTCTGGCTGCTGGCGGTGCTGGGCGCCTTGTTGTGGCTGGCCAACTGGCGCCTGCTGCCCGAGACGCTGCATGTCACCTCGCGCCAGCCTTTCCAAGCCCGGCACTTGTTGGCCGGTTACTGGCAGATGGCCAGGAGCCCGCGCTTCATGGCCCTGGTGGTGGCCAGCGGCGTGCCCTTCAACGGCATGTTCCTGTACGTGCTGTCGGCGCCGGTGTTCCTGGGCGACCTGATGGGTCTGGCACCGACGCAGTTCTTCTGGTTCTTCGTGCTCACCATCGGCGGCATCATGAGCGGGGCCTGGGTGTCGGGGCGCATGGCCGGCAAGGTGAAGCCGCGGCACCAGATCCGCCACGGCCTGCTCATCATGCTGCTGGTGTCGCTGGTCAACGTGACGCTGAATCTGCTGTTCGACCCGCACCCGGCCTGGGCCCTGCTGCCGATTGCCGTGTTCGCCTTCGGCTGGGCGCTGATGGTGCCGGTGGTGACGCTGATGGTGCTCGACATGGTGCCCGAGCGGCGCGGCATGGCGTCGTCGGTGCAGTCGTGCATCGGCAGCCTGGCCAATGCGCTGGTGGCGGGCGCCATCGCCCCGCTTGTGATGCACTCTGCGGTGGCGCTGGCGTTCACATCGATGGCGCTGATGGGCGTGGGCCTGCTGGCCTGGCTATGGGTCAAGCCCCGGCTGGCCTGACGCACTCAAGTGCCGCCGCGGGCGGCCGATAACGAGGACGGAGGACCGTCCATGAGCCCGTCGCGCGCACTTTCAGATTTTCAGTCGGCCTGGCGGCTGCCCACGCTGTGGTTGCTGGTTGCGGGCACGCTGCTGGGTGCGGTGCCTGCCTGGTCGTCCGACGCCGTCAAGCCGGTGTCGACCCGCACGGCCCTGGCCCGGCCAGAGGCCGCCAAGCCCGAACCCCCCAGGGCCGAGGCGCCGCAGGGCGACCCGGTGGACCGCTTGCGCGAGCGCCTGGCCGAGCGCTTGGCGGGCGTGAAGATGACCGACACCCCGGCCGCGCTGGACCTGCGCGTGGCCACCAAGGCGCCGCCGGTTGCCGCGGGCGCGCGCTCGGGCGCGCCTCGCGCCGCGGGTACGGCGGGCAAGCCAGGTACCCACGGCACGCCGCACTGGAGCTATTCCGGTGAGGTCGGCCCCCAGGCCTGGGGCGGCTTGCGCGCAGAGTTTTCACTGTGTTCTTCGGGCCAGCGGCAAAGCCCCATCGACATCCGCGAAGGCATGGCCGTCGACCTGGAGCCCATCCGCTTCAACTACCAGAGCAGCGGCTTCGGCGTGGTCGACAACGGTCACACGGTGCAGGTCAACGTGGCGCCGGGCAACTCCATCGAGCTGGGCGGGCGGCGCTTCGAGCTGCTGCAGTTCCACTTCCACCGGCCGTCCGAGGAACGCATCGACGGCCGCCAGTTCGACATGGTGGCCCACCTGGTGCACAAGGACGGCGAAGGCAAGCTCGCCGTGGTGGCCGTGCTGCTGGACCGTGGCAGCGTGCAGCCGGTGGTGCAGACGGTGTGGAACAACCTGCCGCTGGAGAAGAACCAGGAAACCAAGGCCCGCGTCACCATCGACCTGAGCCAGCTGCTGCCTGCCGACCGGCGTTACTACACCTACATGGGGTCGCTGACGACA
>JANNWL010000346.1:0-2099 GCA_031414735.1 Burkholderiales bacterium
GACCGCAGCAGCATGGTGTGGATCTGCGGCGCGTCGGGCCGCCCCTGCGTGGCCTGCGAGATGGCCTGCATCTCGGCAGGCTTGGGGTCGTCGCTGAGGTGCAGGCCCAGACCCAGGGCCTTGAGGTAGTTTTGCAGCGCCAGTCGCTTTTCGGGCGTCGGCCCTTCGTGCACGCGGTACAGGCTGGGGTGACTGGCGCTGGCGATGAAGGCTGCGGCGCAGACGTTGGCCGCCAGCATCGACTCTTCGATGAGGCGGTGCGCGTCGGTGCGCGTGCGCGGTACGATCTTCTCGATGCGGCCGTTGTCGTCGCAGACGATCTGCGTTTCGGTGGTCTCGAAGTCCACGGCACCGCGCTTGGCACGCTGCTTGAGCAAGGCGCGGTAGACCTCGTGCAGGTGCAGCAGGTGCGGCACCAGGTCGGCCCGTCGTTGAGCTTCCGGCCCGCGCGTATTGGCCAGCACGGCGGCCACTTCGGTGTAGGTCAGCCGAGCATGTGAATTGATGACGGCGGGAAAGAACTGGTAGGCGTCGATACTGCCGTCGACCCCGACGATCATGTCGCAGGCCATCGCCAGACGGTCTTGCTCGGGCACCAGCGAACACAAGCCGTTGGAGATCTTTTCCGGCAGCATGGGAATCACGCGACGCGGAAAGTACACCGAGGTGGCGCGCTCGTAGGCGTCGTGGTCCAGCGCCTCGCCGGGCTTGACGTAGTGGCTGACGTCGGCGATGGCGACGATGAGCCGCCAGCCTTCGAAGGCCGTCTTGCCGCGGCCGCGCTTGAAGGGCTCGCAGTAGACCGCGTCGTCGAAGTCGCGCGCGTCCTCGCCGTCGATGGTCACCAGCGGCACGTCGGTGAGGTCGATGCGATTCTTTCGATCGACCGGGCGCAACTTGTCCGGCAGCGCCGCCGCGGCAGCCAGGGTGGCTGGCGAGAAGAGATGCGGCACCTCGTACTTGCGCACCGCGATCTCGATCTCCATGCCGGCGTCATCGATCTCGCCCAACACCTCGGACACGCGCCCGACCGGCTGCGAATGCAGCGACGGCGCCTCCGTCAGTTCCACCGAAACCACCTGGCCCGCCGTGGCACCCGCGATGGCGTTCTTGGGGATCAGGATGTCCTGCCCATAACGCCGGTCTTCTGGGGCCACTACCCACTGCCCGCCTTCGTGCAGCAGCCGGCCGATGATGGGCGCCTTGCGGCGCTCGATGATGTCCAGCACGCGGCCTTCGGGGCGGCCCTTGCGGTCCAGCCGCAGCACGCGCACGCGGACGCGGTCTTTGTGCAGCACCGTGCGCATGTCCTGCGGCGCAAGGTAGACGCTGGGCTCACCGTCGTCACGCACGACGAAGCCGTGTCCGTCGCGGTGGCCTTCCACGCGGCCTTCGATTTCGCCCGTGATGGCGGGGCCCGTGGTGGGCGAGGTTGGGTGGTTCTGTTCCTTGATGATATGATCCTTAGTTCCTGAAAGCCCAGGTGGCGGAATTGGTAGACGCACTAGTTTCAGGTACTAGCGCTTAACGGCGTGGGGGTTCGAGTCCCTTCCTGGGCACCAATGATTGATTTGACGAAGGCCGGAGTCGCTGAACAGTGACCCCGGCTTTTTGCATTTCTAGACAACGAATTTCTTGGCCAGGCCCTCGGGCCGCAAGCCGTCGTACTCTTCGAAGGGCTGATGGATCCAGGGGCTGGTGGCCAGCGTCTCGACGAAGTAGTCGGGCACGTAGGTCGACACGCCCTTGACCCAGATGACTGCAGCCCGCAGTTCAGAGATCGCCGGCATGCCGCGCAGCCGGTCGACCACCGCACGCAGCGTGACGCCGGTGTCTGCAAGGTCATCGACCAGCAGCACGCGGCCGGCCAGTTCACCCTTGGGCAGGGTGATGTACTTGGCCATGTCCAGGCGGCCCTGGATGGTGCCCGAGTCGGCTCTGTATGAACTGGTCGACATGATGGCCAGCGGCTTGTCGAAGACGCGCGACAGCACATCGCCCGGTCGCATACCGCCGCGCGCCAGACACAGGATCTGGTCGAACTCCCAGCCGGAATTGGCGACCTTCAGGGCCAGCCTCTCGGTGAGCATGTGGTATTC
>JANNWL010000347.1:0-4997 GCA_031414735.1 Burkholderiales bacterium
GTGCCGCTGCTGCAAGGCGTGCGCAGCCTGGCCGAGCGCGGTTTCATCACCGGCGCGTCGGGCCGCAACTGGACGGGCTACGGCGCGGACGTGGGCCTGCCCGCGAACTTCGCGGCCGTCGACCAGGCCCTGCTGACCGACCCGCAGACCAGCGGCGGGCTGCTCGTGTCGTGCACGCCGGCGGCGCTGGATGCGGTGATGGCGGTGTTCAACAAGCACGGCTTCGAGTCGGCTGCGGTGGTGGGGCAGATCGCTGCGGCGGCCACGGGGGAGCCGCGGCTGGTGGTGCGCTGAGGTCACTTGGGCGGCCCGCGCGCGGGCCGCAATCAAGACACCAGGGCGCCCAGCACGGCCGCCTCGGACTGCTTCAGCAGCGCCTTCAGCAGCGGTGGCTCGAAACGCCGTTTCACCGAGATGGCGTAAAAGTTTTCGTGCAAGTCGGGCACCACGCCGTACTCGACCAGGCGGCCGCTGCGCAACTCGTCCTGCACCACCACGGTCGGCAGCAGGGCCACGCTGTCGCTGTCGCGCGCCAGCAGGCGCAGCAGGGCCATGTCGTCGACCTCGGCGCGCAGCCGGTAACGGATGCCGAGTTGCTCGCACATCAGGTCGAAGCCGGCGCGGATGTCGTTGTCGCGGCCGGGCAGCAGCAGCGGCACCTCGGCCAATTCTTCGGGGAAGCGGAAGGCCTTGCGTTTCGGGCGCGGCCGGCCCACCAGGCTGACCGGCTGGCGCGCCACCCGCTGGCAGCGCCAGGGGTCGTCGCTGCTGGCGTGCACACGCTGGTTGGCCAGCACCAGGTCCAGCGTGTGTACCCGCAGCCGGGCCAGCAGGTCGGCCAGCGTGCCTGACTGCAGCGCCAGTTCCACGTCGTCGCGGGCCAGCAGCGGGCGCAGGAAGTTCTCCTGAAAGTTGCGTGACAGCGTGGCCACGGCACCGATGCGCAGCACCTGGCGGTGTTCGCGCCGGCCGTCGCGCAACAGCGCCGTCAGCTCGGTGCCGGCGGCGAAGATGGACTCGGCATAGCCCAGCGCCAGCTGGCCGGCCTCGGTGAGTTGCAGGCCACGCCCCACGCGGTCGAACAGCGGCTGGCCGAGCTGCTCCTCAAGCTGCTTGATCTGCGCCGACAGCGCCGACTGCGACACATGCAGGTGCGCCGCGGCACGCGTCAGGTTGCCTTCCTTGGCAACAGCCCAGAAGTAGTGCAGGTGGTGGAAGTTCAGGCGTGACATGGCTTGTGGGTTCGGTCTTTATGTTCTGTTTGAATGAACATATTGTGCTGAACAATGCCTTTTACGGAATTGTGGTGACTGGGCACAGTGCGGGGATTGCTTCGCCGGACTTCGCCATGTCACTTCTGCCTGATCTCCCGTCCACCCTGCCGCAGTGGCAGGTCGCCTTGGTGCTCGGCCCCGCATTGGCATGCGCCATGGCTGCGGTTGTGGCCCGGCCCGGATCAAGCGCCAACGCCGCCTGGCGCGCCGCGCGCTGGGCCACCGCTGCGGCTTTGGGCCTGGCGGCGCTCTCGCTGCTGGCGGTGCTGGTGGGACACAGCGGTTCAGGCTTCGGGCTGCGCGCCGACGCCGTCGGCAGCGTGGTGATGCTGCTGGTGGCGTTCGTGGGCTGGGTCATCGTGCGCTACTCGCAGCCCTACCTGAATGGTGAACGCGACGAACGCCACTACGTGCGCTGGCTGACGGCCACGTCGGCCACCGTGGGCCTGGTGGCGGCGACCAACCACGTGCTGGTGCTGGCGCTGGCCTGGACGGCCACCAGCCTGGCCTTGCACCGCTTGTTGACCTTCTTCGGCGACCGCCCTGCTGCGGTGGTGGCGGCGCACAAGAAGTTCATCGTGGGCCGCATCGCAGACATCGCCATGCTGGCCGCCGCCGGCCTGCTGTACGTAGCCTTTGGCACGCTGCACATCGACCAGATCGCCGCAACGGCCCTTGCCGCGCCGCTGCCCGTGTCGGCGCAGGCCGCAGTGATGCTCATTGCCTGCGCGGCGCTGTTGAAATGCGCGCAACTGCCCTTCCACGGCTGGCTGATCCAGGTCATGGAAGCGCCCACGCCGGTGTCGGCGCTGTTGCATGCCGGCGTCGTCAACCTGGGCGGCTTCGTGCTGATGCGCTTTGCGCCGCTGGTGGGCGAGGTGCCGGCCGCGCAGGCGCTGCTGGTGGTGGCGGGCACGCTGACTGCAGTGTTGGCGGCGCTGGTGATGACCACGCGCATCAGCATCAAGGTCATGCTGGCCTGGTCGACCGCCGCGCAGATGGGCTTCATGTTGATGCAGTGCGGCTTGGGGCTGTGGGAAATGGCGCTGCTGCATCTGGTCGCGCACTCGCTGTACAAGGCACACGCCTTCCTGGGTGCCGGTGGCGCGGTGCGCCGCGCGACGCTGGTGCTGATGACGCCGCGTGCCGCCGCGCCGGGGCCGCTGGCGCTGGCGGCGGGCGCACTGATCGGCGTGGGCATGGTGCTGGCCGCGGGCGCCGTGTTCGCGCTGCTGCTGCCGGCGCAAAGCGCCTTGTCGCCTGGGGTGGCGGTGCTGGCCGGCATCGTCGCGCTGGCACTCGTGCCGCTGGTGCATGCACAGTCGCTTCGCCTGGGCGGCCTGTGGCTGCCGGCGCTGGCGGCGGGTGCTTTCGGTGTCGCGCTGGCTTACTTCGGCCTGCACGCGCTGGCCTCGGCCTGGCTGGTATCGAATGCGTTCACGGGATCCGCGGCGCCCGCGGTCCTGTGGCTGGGCGTGGCCGTGGCCTTTGCCGCGCTGTTCCTGGTTCAGTCGCTCATCACCGTGGCGCCGCAGAGTGCGTTGACACGCCGCCTGTACCCCTGGTTCTACGGCGGGCTGTTCCTGGACGAGAAGTTCAACCGCATCGCGTTTGGCCTGTGGCGTCCGCCCGGCCCGGCCGCTGCTGCCGCCCCGCTGCCTTCGAACGACACCAGCACCTCGCTTGACACCACCCCCGCCGGAGCCCGCGCATGAACGTCGTCGTCGACACCCCGGTGCTGCATGCGCAGCGCCTCGCCGAACAGATCAACACGGCAGCCGCGCGCATCGCGCCCACCTGGCCGCTGGACGAGTTCATCGCCGTCAACCCTTACTGGGGCTGGGTTGGTCGGCCGATGCCGGAAGCCGCCGCCGCGCTGGGCACGCTGGTCGGCACAAGGCTGACGATGCCGCGTGAGTGGTTCCGCGCAGGATGGGCCGCGGGGCGCCTGAAACGTCAGGACCTGCGCGCTGCCGTAGCGGTCGATTTGGGTGGGGCTGCGGCGCTTGAGTCGCAGCACGCCGACATCGATCACGAGGTCGCCCAACTGGTGCGGGCGCTGGAAGGCCATTCGCCGCCGTTGTCGCGTCTGCCGCTGGTGACGGACCTGCGCGACCGCGTCGCCTCGCCGCGCCCGGGCCTGAGCTGGGCCGACCTCGTCACCCACCAGATCAGCCAGCACTGCGCGGCCTACTTCGACCGCGACCAGGCCAGCTGGGCCATGGACCGTTCCGTGAGCCTGCTCGAGAGCTGGTGTCAGCACCTGGCCGCCGACCGGGGCCTGGCTTGGCACCACGGGCACGCGGCGCTGCGCCAGCGCCTGGCCGGCCTGCCGAAGGCACCGCAGGCGCTGATTGCCGCCGCGCTGCAAGGCCTGGACATCCCCGAAGCGGGGCGTGAGGCCTACCTGAGCGCCGTGCTCGCCGCCATCGGTGGCTGGGGCGCGTGGTGCGCGTACGAACGCTGGCAGGCGCGCCTGGGCGGGCGTGACGACGACCAGATCGAACACCTGCTGGCCATCCGCATCACCTGGGAATGGCTGCTGTTCGACGACGCGCCGAAAGGCACGGTGCCTGCCGGCTGGGCCGCGCAGTGGGGCCGGGCCGGGCAGGCAGCGGCCGACCTGCAGCGCGCCCAGCGCACCGACTGGCTGCTGCAGCACGCGGCCGAGATCGCCTACCAGCAGCCGCTGGTGCTTGGCCTGAGCCAAGCGCCGGCCGCTCCGGCCACACGCGCGCGACAGGCCGTGCAAGCGCTGTTCTGTATCGACGTGCGGTCCGAGGTCTTCCGCCGTGCGCTGGAGTCCGTCAGCCCCGCCGTGCAAACGCGCGGCTTCGCGGGCTTCTTCGGCCTGTTCATCGCCTATTCGCCGGTGGGCAGCGCGCTCACGCGCCCGCAGTTGCCAGGTTTGCTGGCGCCGGCGCAATGCGTGACCGAGGACACCGGCAGCGCCGGTCTGGGCCAGGTGCTGGCCGGCAAGCGCCGCAACGCGCTGCAATGGCGCCAGCGCTGGGCGGAATTCCGCGCCGCACCCGCATCGGCCTTCAGCTTTGTCGAAAGCTTGGGGCTGCTCTACGGAGGGAAGTTGCTGGCCGACAGCCTGCCCTCGACCACCGCCCCCGCGCGCTGGGAAGACACCGGCTTGCCGGTAAACGACGCTGCCGCGCTGCGGCCCTGCCTGCCGCAGGCGGCCAGCGACCCGGCGGCTGCCGCGGCCATGTGCCAGGGCATCCTGGGCGCGATGGGCTTGGTGAGCAACTTCGCCCGGCTGGTGGTGCTGGCCGGCCACGGCAGCCAAAGTGCCAACAACCCGCACGCCGCGGGCCTGGACTGCGGTGCCTGCGGCGGCCAGACAGGCGAGGTCAACGCCCGCGTGCTGGCAGACATGCTCAACCGGTCTGCCGCGCGTGAACACCTGCGCCGCCTGGGGGTCGACATCCCCGCCGACACGCACTTCCTGCCCGCCCTGCACAACACCACCACCGACCAGGTGCTGCTTTACGACACCGATGCCGTGCCCGCCGCGCTGCAGCCAGATCTGCTGCAGTTGCGCAGCTGGCTGCAGGCCGCCGGCGAACGGGCCCGCGCAGAACGCGCGCCCAGCCTGGGCCTGGCGCACCTGGCCGGCCCGACGCAATCAAAAGCGCTGGAGCGCGCCGTGCTGGAGCGTTCCAACGACTGGGCCCAGGTGCGGCCCGAGTGGGGCCTGGCCGACTGCGCCGC
>JANNWL010000348.1:0-11024 GCA_031414735.1 Burkholderiales bacterium
GCCTCGGTGATGATGAGCGAGCCGGCGGCGATGTCCCAGGGGTTCAGGCCGGTTTCGAAAAAGCCGTCGTAATAGCCGGCAGCCACATAGCACAGGTCCAGCGCGGCGGCACCCGGGCGGCGCAGGCCGGCGCAGCTTTGCATCACCTCTTCGAACATCTTCACGTAGCGCTTGAAGTTGTCGCCCTTGCGGAAGGGGAAGCCGGTGCCGATGAGCGAATCGCTGATGCGTGTGCGCTTGGACACGCGCAGCCGGCGGTCGTTGAGGAACGCGCCGCGGCCGCGCGAGGCGAAGAACAGGTCGTTGCGGGTGGGGTCGTAGACCACGGCCTGCTGCACCACGCCGCGGTGGGCCAGGGCGATGGACACGCAGTACACCGGGAATCCGTGCAGGAAGTTGGTGGTGCCGTCCAGCGGGTCGATGATCCAGGTGAACTCGCTGTCCTTGGCGCCGCGCTCGCGGCCAGACTCTTCGGCCAGGATGCCGTGGCCGGGGTAGGCGTCCAGCAGCACGTCGATGATGGCGGTCTCTGCGGCTTGGTCGACCTCGCTGACGTAGTCGTTGGGGCCCTTGGTGCCCACGCGCAGCACTTCGAGATCGAGTGCCGCACGGTTGATGATCGAGCCTGCTGCCCGCGCCGCCTTGACGGCGATGTTGAGCATGGGGTGGAGCGCTTGCGACATGGGCAGCCTGGTTGGGGTGACAGCGAGATTGTGGAAAGAGCGGCGGCGCCACAATCTGCGGCACCTGTATTGATGCTCCATTTTAGCGACCGTGAACCCCTCCCGTCCTGACCCGACCCCTGACCTGACCCGTTTCGTGCTGGTGCAACCCAGCCACGCCGGCAACGTGGGCGCGGCAGCACGTGCCATGAAGGTGATGGGCTTCAGCGACCTGGTGCTGGTGCAGCCGCGCTGGGCCGATGTCCTGCAGCGTGACGAGACCCGCGCGCTGGCCAGCGGCGCCACCGACTTGCTGGACGCCGCCCGCGTGGTGCCGACCCTGGCCGAGGCCCTGCACGGCACCACGCACGCCTGCGCCACCGCCATGACGCCGCGCGACTTCGGCCCGCCCACCGCCGCGCCGCGTGACTACTTCGCAGGGCTGCCCGCGCTGGGCCACCGCGTGGCCTTCGTCTTCGGCCCCGAACGCACGGGCCTGGCCAATGACGACGTCTACCGCTGCCATGTCTGCCTGTCGATTCCCACCCACCCCGACTACGGCTCGCTCAACCTGTCACAGGCCGTGCAACTCATCGCCTACGACTGGCGCCAGGCCCTGGGCGGCTACGCCGTGGCCGAGCGCACGCCGCACGTGCCCCGTGCCGACGGCGCCGCCGTGGACGGCCTGCTGCTGCACTGGCAGCAGGTGCTGCAGCAGATCGGCTACCTGGACCCCGCCGCGCCCAAGAAGCTGCTGCCGCGGCTGCGCCGGCTGGTGCAGCGCACCGACTTGACGGATGAGGAAGTACACATCCTGCGCGGCATCGCACGCGCTGCCGCAGCCGTGCCCAGGCGCTGAGCCGGCAAGAAGCGCGTTCGGCCATTGCGGCCCATACTTTGGCCCCGGCGCGGCGTTTTCGCTGCCCTTGAGATCCACACCCAGCCCCGACCATGTTCGACCGCCTTCGCGAAGACATCGCCTGCATCCTGGAACGTGACCCCGCCGCGCGCAGCACCTGGGAGGTGCTGACCTGCTACCCGGGCCTGCATGCCTTGGTGCTGCACCGCCGCGCGCACGCCTTCCGCCATGCCGGCTGGCACTGGCTGGCGCGCTTCACCTCGCACATCGGCCGCTTTCTCACAGGCATCGAAATCCACCCTGGCGCCTCCATCGGCCGGCGTGTCTTCATCGACCACGGCATGGGCGTGGTGGTGGGCGAGACGGCCGAGATCGGCGACGGCTGCACCATCTACCAGGGCGTCACCTTGGGCGGCACGTCGTTGTGGAAGGGCGTGAAGCGCCACCCCACGCTGGGCCGCGGCGTCATCGTGGGTGCGAACTCGCAGGTGCTGGGCGGCTTCACGGTGGGCGACGGGGCGCGCATTGGCTCGGGCGCGGTGGTCGTCAAGGCCGTACCGCCGGGGGCCACGGCGGTGGGCAACCCGGCGCGCATCCTGCAGGCCGAAGCCGAGGCCGTGCGCGAAGAGGCAGCAGCGAAGATGGGTTTCAGCGCCTATGGTGTGACGCAGGGCGACGACCCGGTGTCGGTGGCGATGAAAGGGCTGATCGACAACGCCTCGGGCCACGAGCACCAGATCGCACTGCTCTGGCAGGCCATCGAGAAGCTGTCGGTCCGTTCGCGTGAGCTACCGGCTGGCGACTGCGTGCCCGGCGACGCCAACACCACTGAAAAATTCGACGCTGAACGGTTGAACCGGTTGGTGAAGTAGGCCGCGCGAAACCCAAGGCCTGCCATCTGGCGACTGGCACCCGCGGCGAACTTGGCGTGGTTGCGAGCAGGCGGCGAATCAGTGAATGCACACAACGACCTGAAGCTGGTGTTCGACTAGGCGACCTTGCAGCCCAAGGCATACGAAGATTCGAAGTCTCCACGATGGGCAAACGCCTGCAGTTCGCCGCTGGCAGGGTCGATGCCAGCGAAGTCGAAGAATCCGGCGAGAGGCCGCTGCCGGCCAAGACCATAGCGCTCAATCTCGCGAAGTGCCTCAGTGTCGGCGCTGTTTGGCAGCCCGAGCAGATGCTTTAGTCGCTCAAGACTTCGTTTATGTCGGGGGTCGTGCTGGCGTTTGTACAAAGCCTCAGCACCGGTCGGCTTTGTCCACCAATGCATCACCAGCGTCTCTTCCGGCTGGAAGATGTCGTATCCGTGTGTCCAAAGGCGGGCCGCCAACGACAACTCATCGCCCCAGAAGAAGTAGTGCGGATCGATCGGCACATCCTTGAACTGCCAGGCACTCCCGAAAACGTAACCTGCAGCGCAGAAGGGTGTACGCCGCAAACCCGGGTGCGTCAGGCGCTGGTAGAGGCCGCCTGCGAGCTGAACCCCTCCGAGGTGGAATGGGTGCTCCAGCACATTGACATGCAGCAGAGAGCGAAAGTGAATCAGTTCCGGGTCGAAGCGCGATGGGGGCTCGTAGGCTGCCGGCAAGGTGGATAGCAGCGCCCGCGGCGAGGGGCATCGCTCAAGCGCATTGATCAGTTTTTCGTCCCAACCCGGCATGAAGCGCATATGCGAGTCGACCTGGAGCACGTAATCCTCACCGTGCCACAGGTCTTGAGCCTGAGCGCGTGCCCAGTTCGCACCCTGACTTTCGCTGAAGTGGAAGTGGCGGTGTCGAACCTGCCGACGAAACGCCGTTTGGAGTCGAGTCAACCCGTTGTCTTCGGCTTCGTCGAACTGCCAGCAGACACCGACTGAGACTCTTTCTGGATTGGTTGCTTTGGCGAACAAGTCGTCAATGGTCGGACCACACTCTCGATCACGGAAGCACGGAATGGCGACGAAGATTTGCTCGTCTCTGACGGTGGCGTTTTGCTTGCTGCGTTGTCGGGGATTGGGGTCGAAGTCGGCAACAGTGGCCGGCATACCCACGGCGCTGCCATCGGAATGCGTCCCCAACCTGCCTGTCCCCGCTTCTCGTGCATCGTCTGACGATGGAGCAAACGGTCGGGTCGCTGCCTGTTCCATCTCGTTGTCCTTGCTCAGAGTGCCCACTCAATAATGCCTGTTGGTGCATTTTCCCCGGATTCGACCTGTCGTCTGCTGACTGCAGCGGCGCGCGCGTTGCCGCGCCACGGCGGACTGTCATGGCTGTAGACCCAGCTTGTCGGTGTCAGCGTCAACTTCGCCCGTGGCGCGCCGTTCGGATCAATCGTCGCAAAGAGTGTCACAACCGCGTCAGCGTTAGGGAGGAAGCTGAGGCCGCACTCGAGTTGCGCCGCAGCAAGTGCGAAGCGAGGATATTCAAATGAAACGTTCAGTCCTTGGCGCGGTATGCGCCCTGGTTTGCAGTGTTGCTTCGGCGCTGACGCCTGCACAGGTTTCGCAACCTTCAACAGTGGAAATCTACGCTGCTGCCGGCGAGGCTGTTGGATGGACGTTGGGTGGCGTTTTGCTGCTCGGTTGCCAGCCCGAGACGGTACATGGTTACCAGCTCGCGGGCGCCACCAACAACGGCTGGGACGGACAGAGCGCACGGGAACGTATTTACGCCGTATCGTGCCGGCTTCGCAGCGACGCCAGCGGGGCTCTCACCGGTTTGGCTGGCCGCGATGCCGTATTTCACGTGTCAACCCAGGAGGCCGCCAGCGGCGCGGTCATTCAGGGGCTGGGTCTTGCGCCCAACAGGCCGAACCTCCCTTTTCTCCTCATCAGCTCGGGTACCTGCACGGCTGCACAAGTGCCACCAGGCACCTTGCCTGCCTACGTGTGCACGGGCACGCAGCCGCGTCGGCCGATGTTCGGTGTCACAGAAATCAGCCCCCAGTCTTTCGGCTTTCTCGACATCGACACCAGTGACGCGCTCAACCCACTGCAAGTGAATCCCAACGCCGTGTCGTTCGACTGGCGGCCGTTGGTGCAGCGCCTGATTGGCATAGCCGTCACGCCCGCGCTGTACCGGGCCATGCAGGCGGCGCAAGCGTTGCCGCAAGACGATCAGCCGTCCAGCCGACCAAGCATCAGCTCGGCCCTGGCCGCAAGCTACTTTGGGGGGGCGCTTTCGGATGGCAATGCGGGATTGGGCTGGCAACACCTGGTGGGTGGAACCGCGCCGCTGGCGGGCAGCCAAGTCAACATCTGCCGGCCGGCGCCGGGTTCCGGCATCTTTGCCATGACCCGGCTGAAGCTGCTCAGCGGCTGTGCGGGCCCGGCCGTCAGCCCGATCGACGCCAGCTTCAATGATCCCGGGCAAGTTGGCCTGGCGGGCATTGGGCGGGACCGGCTTGTGCATGTGGTCGAGACCCGAGGCGAAACGCAGATGGAGCAGTGTCTGGGCCAAGCCACTTCTGTGGACGCCTATGCGATGGGCGTGCTCAGCATCGGCCGTTACGAGACTGACCTGACGCCGGGCAACTGGACCCACCGCTTCTTGCGCCTGGATGGCGCGCAACCACTGGCCAGTGCCGCCAAGCTGGGGCAGTACCCGCTGACCGTCGATTTGAATGTCGTGTGGAACATCGACTACGTGGCCCAACTGGCCCCCAGTGTGCGCATACTGGTAGAAGGCCTGGCCGCACAGTATGGGAACCCTGACATCACGCCGATCGGAGCGCCATGGTCAAGCGGCACCCTCACCATGCCGGTGTACGGCACCTATGCCGGCGGTTCGCTGGCGTCGCAGGCCTTCACGTCGGCAACGCAACAGTCTGACAGCTGTACCTCTCGCGTAGTGTTTGCGCCTGGGCCATCGACCTTGCCGCGCACAAGCACCGCCGTGGCAGGCATGCGTGCGCCGCTGCCCGCGGTCACGTCGCCGGTTCAACCGCCGCGGCCGTAGGCTGGCGAGGTGCACCGGTCACAGGTCCAGCGACAGGATGGCTCATCGCCGCCAGGCGAACTGCCACAGCATTACCAGTGTGAAGAGCACCATCAGCACGACAAACACGCGGCTGGCGGGTCGGCGCCCGGGCTCGTTCTGTGCGATGACCACGGGCGGTGGGCGCTCGTCGGCGGCGGGCGGCAGGGCCCCGGCTTCGCGCAGCAACGCGCGGTCGATCTGTGTGTCCAATGGCGCGGACGCGGGCGCGGGCATGCTGGCCAATAGGCGTTGAAGCTCGTCCACCAGCGGCGCGGCCGACTGCGCCTGCGCGGTGCGCAGCGCCTGCTGCACGAGCGACAGCCTCAAGCCCGGCTCGGCCAGCAACCGCAGCGCGGCCGGCACGAGATCGGCGTGGTCTGCAAAGGCGATGCCCTGGTCGCGCCAGGTCTGGGCCGCAGCGCCGATGCTGGACTCGCACAGCACGGGCACGGCCAGCGCCACCGGCTGCAGCACGCGTTCGACGGGAAAGTGCCGGTCGTCGCCATTGTGGACGTGCAGCAGCAGTCGCGCGCGCAGAAGCTGCGGCGTCAGCTCCCAGGCGTAGGCGCCGTTGATGTCGAGCACGCTGCATCCGGCGGCGCGCAACGCCTGCAGCACAGACTCGCGTCGCGGGCTGGGTGTGCCGACGAAGATCACGTCGACCGGCGATGTATCGCCGCCTGCCGTGGGGGTTGCCGACGTCGGTCCCGGCACAGCACAGGGAGGCAACACCCACAGCGCCGCACGCAGCGCCGCACCCGATGTGCCGCCATGCCAAGCGCCATCGGGCGGCAGTGAACGCAGGCTGTCGAGGTTGTCGCCATGCGCATCGGCCACCACCCAGTGGCCGAACTCGGCCAGCCAGGCGGCATCCGCGGGCGTGGCTGTCGCGGACAGCGCGCGTGTAGCCGGCTCCAGGTTGCACAGCACGGTGTGCCGCGGGTCCAGGCTCGCCGCGTGTTCGGCCAGCCAGGCGGGGCTCCAACCCAGAACCAGCAAGATGGAGCCATCGCCCGGTGGCGCGTTGTGCCGCAGACCGGCGACATGACCGGCCCGCCGCAGGGCCTGTTGCAGGCACAGCGCGGCAGCACTGAAGACCCACGGCCTTGGGGCGTGGGGGTTGATCTCGACGACGGTTGTGTTCATGGCTGGCAAGCCATGCAAGCCTAGCAGCGGCGTGTGAATGTCGCCGCGGCCCGGGTCTGCGAAATGCTGACGCTGGCTCCCCGCGTGCATCCAGCCCGCGGCGACAATCGTGGCCATGGCTGCCAAGACGATCTACACCTGCCGCGATTGCGGTGGCACCTCGCCCAAATGGCTGGGCAAGTGCCCGCACTGCAACGCCTGGAACACGCTGGACGAAACCCTGGCCGAGCCCGCCGGCCCGCCCGGCCGCAACAGCCGCTTCCAGGCCCTGGCCCGGAGCCAGCCTGTGGCCACGCTGAGCGACATCCAGACGACCGCCATCGAACGCGTGTCCACCGGCCAGGAAGAACTGGACCGCGTGCTGGGCGGCGGCATCGTCGCCGGTGGCGTGGTGCTGATGGGCGGCGACCCCGGCATCGGCAAGAGCACGCTGCTACTGCAGGCGCTGGACGCCATGAGCACACGCCTCAAGGTGCTGTACGTGACGGGCGAGGAGAGTGGTTCGCAGGTGGCCTTGCGCGCGCAGCGGCTGGGGCTGCCAGGCACGCAAGTGCGGGTGCTCGCCGAAATCCGCTTGGAAAGCATCGCCGCGGCCATCGAAAACGAAGCGCCGGAGTTCTGCGTCATCGACTCGATCCAGACGGTGTATTCCGACCAGTTCACCGCCGCGCCGGGCTCGGTGACCCAGGTCCGCGAATGCGCAGCGCAGCTGACGCGCATCGCCAAGACGCGTGGCTGCACGATGGTGCTGGTGGGCCACGTGACCAAGGAAGGCGCGCTGGCCGGGCCGCGCGTGCTGGAGCACATCGTCGACACGGTGCTGTACTTCGAGGGCGACACGCACAGCAGTTTCCGCCTGGTGCGCGCCATCAAGAACCGTTTCGGCGCGGTCAACGAGATCGGCGTCTTCGCCATGACCGAACGCGGGCTGAAGGGCGTGAGCAACCCGAGTGCCATCTTCTTGTCCACGCATGGCGAACCGGTGCCGGGCAGTTGCGTGATGGTGACGCTGGAAGGCACGCGCCCGCTGCTGGTGGAGATCCAGGCCCTGGTCGACAGCGGCGGCCCCAGCCCGCGGCGCTTGAGCGTGGGCCTGGACCGCGACCGCCTGGCCATGCTGCTGGCGGTATTGCACCGCCATGCCGGCGTCAGCTGCATGGACCAGGACGTGTTCGTCAACGCCGTGGGCGGTGTGCGCATCGGCGAGCCCGCCGCCGACCTGGCCGTGCTGCTGGCCATCCAGGGCAGCCTGCGCGGCAAGCCGCTGCCGCGCGGCTTCTTCGCCTTCGGCGAGGTCGGCCTGGCCGGCGAAGTGCGGCCTGCGCCGCGCGGTCAGGAACGCTTGAAGGAGGCCGCCAAGCTGGGCTTCAGCGTGGCGGTGGTGCCCAAGGCCAACGCGCCCAAGAAAGCCATCGAAGGCCTGACGGTGCATGCCGTGGAGCGCATCGAGCAGGCCATCGAAGCGGTGCGCGGGCTGGGCTGACAATCCCGGCGGCCCTGTCTAGGGCGCGGGCGCGCCTTGCAGCTTCTCACGCAGTGTCTGCGTCAGGCCATAGACCAGCCGGCGCATTTCGTTCCTCAGGCGGTAGGCGAAGGCAGGCAGGCGGCGTGTCCAGTGAAATTTGCGTGTCACGCCCACGGGCGCCACGATGGTGCTGGCAATCTGGTCGTCGTGCCCGCAGGGCGTGGGGGTGACCAGGCGCACCTTCAGGCCGAAACGCCAGCCCTGGTCGAAGACATGGTCGTAGGGCAGGTTCATGGGCAGCAGGCCGCGGGATGTGTCCAGGTAAGCCTGCGCAGCGCGGCGGTTGACGAGGTAGGCGCTGCTGCCCGTGCAGCGGCTGAGCATCACCGCCAGTGCGTGCCCCGGCGCCAGTTGCAGCACGGGCACGGGCGTGCCGGAGTGCACGGCCGACAGCTTGACCATGTCCCAGCGCTCGGCGTTTTGCACCAGGCCGTGCAAGACCGTGGGCAGGCTGTCGTGGAGCAGTACGTCGTCCTCCAGCACCAGCGCAAAGCGGGCCGGGCTGGCCAGGAACTGCTGCAGGGCCTGCACATGCGACAGGTAACATCCCAGTTCGCCCAGCACCGGTGTCATGCCGTGTTTGCGGCGGTAGGCCGGCTCGTCGAGCGCGGCGCGCTGGCTGCTCTTCAGGGCGCGCGCGTCGACTGCCGGCAAGCGTGTGAAGGGCAGCGCCAGGCGCTGCAGTTGTTGACTGATGCGGGCCAGCCGCTCAGGCGCCCTGTCGAGGTTGATCACCCATGTTTGCAAACCATCCATCAACCCGATTTTGCGCGATGCCCCAGCACGCGCTGTCCGACTTGTGAGCGCCACGCTCGGTTGGGCGCTGGCCCTCACCGCACTGGTGGCCGGCTACGTAGGCTACGGCTGGCCCGGCATGGTGCTGGCGCTGAGCGTGGTGGTGTTCTGGATGCTGCTGCAGTTCAGCCGCGCGCTGCGCGCCATGCGCAAGGCGGCCGGCCGGCCGGTGGGCCGCGTCGACAACGCCGTGATGTTGCATGCAAGGCTGCGCACCGGGCTGCGGCTGGTCGACGTCATGAAGCTCACCGGCAGCCTGGGCCAGCCAGCCAACGACAGCGACCGGCCGGAGCCGGAAGTCTTCCTGTGGACCGACGAGGCTGGCGACAGTGTTCGCGTGGAACTGCGCGCCGGGCAGGTCAGCGCTTGGGCGCTGCAGCGCGCCGACGCTGCGCCAGCAGGCTCAAGCCCAGCAAGCCCGACAGCATGAGGGCGTAGGTGGCGGGCTCGGGCACCGCGCTGGTGAAGATCGCGGCCTGAGTCAACCGGGGTGCGGCCAGACCGGCGAAGCCTTGGGTGAGGCCGTAGGTGTCGAATTCGACGGCCGACAGGCCGCTGCCGCCGCCGTTGAAGAGGTACAGGCTGTAGGTGCCGCCGCCCTCCAGGCCCAGCACGAAGAGGCCGGTTTGCGGTGCCGACAAGAACAGCTCGCCCCACTGCACGCTGCCCGGGTGGGCGCTGAAGCGGCCCGAAGCGTCGGTCGTGGTGCCTGCCAGCGCGTAGAACTGGCTGTCGAAGGTGGCGCTGTCGACCGCACCGGCGCCCAGCGTGCCCACCAGTGGCCCCTGGCAGTCCGCGGCGTAGCCGGCGCTGAAGACGGTGTCCAGCGATGAGCTGCATGTCACCGTCACGGGCCCGCCGCCGGCGGCGTGGGCGGGCACAGCCAGCAAGGCGGCGGCAGTGGCGAGGGCGGCGGTAATGAGGCTGAGCTTCATGGTGGCTTTCTTGTCAGAGTTTTTCGGATGCATTGAATGCTAGGAAGACTCGGCACGGCCAGGGGGTGCTGCACCCCCCGCGTCCACGGGGGTTGGCGCGCCAGCGCAGCCCGGAGCGTGCAAAACGGCCGTGAGGAAGTGCCGCGGCCGGATTCGCCACGGCCGAGCCCTAAAATCAAATTCCCCTTCGCATGACCCAAGGAGCTCCCATGTCGATGTCCGACCGCGATGGCAAGATCTGGATGGATGGCGAGCTCGTCGAGTGGCGCGACGCCAAGATCCACGTGCTGTCGCACACGCTGCACTACGGCTGCGGCGCCTTCGAAGGCGTGCGCGCCTACAACACGGCGCGCGGCACAGCCATCTTTCGCCTGCAGGAACACACCGAGCGGCTGTTCAACAGCGGCAAGATCCTGCGCATGAAGATCCCCTTCACGCCGCAGCAGGTGATGGACGCGCAGCGGGAAGTGGTGCGTGTGAACAAGCTGGAAAGCTGCTATCTGCGCCCGCTGATCTGGATAGGCGACAAGAAGCTCGGCGTCAGCCCCAAAGGCAACGACATCCACCTCATGGTCGCTGCCTGGCCCTGGGGCGCCTACCTGGGCGAAGAGGGCCTGAAGCGCGGCATCCGCGTGAAGACCAGCAGCTACACGCGCCACCACGTCAACATCACCATGACGCAGGCCAAGGCGGTGAGCAACTACACCAACAGCATCCTGGCCTGCGTCATCGTGATGTTGACGTGGTGGCGGGTGTAGCTGCTGGTCTTCACGCGGATGCCGCGCTTCAGGCCTTCTTCACCGAGGTAAGCGCCCCAGGACCAGGCGGCCACCATCAGATGGATGTCGTTGCCCTTGGGGCTGACGCCGAGCTTTTTGTCGCCGATCCAGGTCAACGGGCGCAGGTCGCAGCTTACCAGCTTGTGTACGCGCACCACGGTGCGCTGCGCTTCGGCCACTTCGTTGTGCGTGAAGGGGATCTTCATGCGCAGGATCTTGTCGCTGTTGAACAGCCGCTCGGTGTGTTCCTGCAATCGAAAAATGGCCGTGCCTTTGTCGGTTTTGTAGGCGCGCACACCCTCGAATGCGCCACAGCCATAGTGCAGCGTGTGGCTCAGCACGTGGATCTTGGCGTCGCGCC
>JANNWL010000349.1:0-2323 GCA_031414735.1 Burkholderiales bacterium
CTGGGGCTGATCAGCCCTGTCGGCAACACGGTGGAAGAAGGCTGGGCCAACCTGGTGGCCGGCCGGTCGGGCATTGCCGACATCACCAAGTTCGACGCCTCGGCCTTCGCCTGCCGGTTCGCGGGCGAGGTGAAAGGCTTCCTGATCGAGGACTACATCTCGGCCAAGGAAGCCCGCCACATGGACACCTTCATCCATTACGGGTTGGCCGCGGCCATGCAGGCGGTGCGCGATGCCGGCTTGCCGACGGGCGATGCACTGAACGAAGAGCAGGCCGAGCGCATCGGCTGCATGGTGGGCTCGGGCATCGGCGGGCTGCCGCTGATCGAGCAGACGCAGATCGACTACGGCGAACGCGGCCCGCGCCGCATCTCGCCTTTCTTCGTGCCGGCCTCGATCATCAACATGATCTCTGGGCACATCTCGATCCAATACGGTTTCCAGGGTCCGAACCTGGCCATCGTCACGGCCTGCACGACGGGCCTGCACAGCATCGGCCAGGCCGGGCGCCTCATCGAGTACGGCGACGCCGACGTGATGATCGCGGGCGGCGCCGAGGCCACGGTGTCGCCGCTGGGCATTGGCGGCTTTGCGGCGGCGCGCGCGCTGTCAGTGCGCAACGATTCGCCGCAGACGGCGTCGCGCCCCTGGGACCGTGACCGCGACGGCTTCGTGCTGGGCGAGGGCGCCGGCGTGATGGTGCTCGAAGAGTACGAACACGCCAGGAAGCGCGGCGCGAAGATCTACGCCGAACTGGCCGGCTTCGGCATGGGGGCGGATGCCTTCCACATGACCGCCCCGAACGTCGACGGCCCCAAGCGGTCGATGCGTGCCGCGCTGCGCAACGCCGGCGTCAATGCCAGCGAAGTGCAGTACCTCAACGCGCACGGCACCAGCACGCCGCTGGGCGACGCGAACGAGACCAACGCCATCAAGCTGGCCTTTGGCGACCACGCCGCGAAGCTGGTCGTCAATTCCACCAAATCCATGACCGGCCACCTGCTGGGTGGCGCGGGCGGCGTCGAGTCGGTGTTCAGTGTCATGGCCATTCACACCCAGGTGTCGCCGCCGACCATCAACCTGCACAACCCGGACCCGGAGTGCGACCTGGACTACTGCGCCAACGAGGCGCGGCAGATGAAGATCGACATCGCGGTGAAGAACAACTTCGGGTTTGGCGGGACCAACGGCACGCTGGTGTTCCGGCGCGTCTGAGCGCTGTGCGCACCGCGCCGCCCGTGCAGGTGCGCAGCCACGGTGTCGGCTGGTGCTTGCTGCAGAGCCTGCTGTTTGCCTTGGCGGTCGCCGCGCTGGTGGCCTGGTGCCTGCTGCACCTTGAACGATCGGCCTGGCCAGCAGGGCCTGCGGCTTTGCTGGCCGGCGTGATCGCCTGGCGGCTTCTGCGGGCCGGGTCCGTGGACCTGGCCTGGGACGGGACTGTCTGGCAAACCGATGGTGTGACAGGACAGGTGGACCTGATGCTCGACGTGGCCGGTTTGATGTTGGTGCGCCTGCGGCCCGTGCCGTCAGGACCGGCGCGCTGGATCGCGCTGTCGCGCCGCGACACGGGCGCCGCCGACCACGCCCTGCGCGTGGCCCTGTACGCCCGCGCGCCGGTGGCGTCCGACGCGGCGGCCGAACTGTGGCGGAACCCCTGAGTGGCCGCCATTGACGTCGACGCCGATGCCTTGCTCGTGGCCCGCGTCAAGCAGGGCGACGTTCGGGCCTTCGAGATGCTGGTCGTCAAGTACCAGCGGCGCATCGAGCGCCTGATCGGGCGCATGGTGCGCGACAGCGACCTGGTGCAGGACATCGCGCAGGAGACCTTTATCCGCGCCTACCGCGCCTTGCCGAACTTTCGCGGCGACAGCGCCTTCTACACCTGGCTGTACCGGATTGCGGTGAACAGTGCCAAGAAGGCGCTGTCGGACATGAAGCGTGACCCGCTGGTGCTGGAGTCGTCCCGTGCCCTCAACGAAGACGGCGATGAAACTTCACGCGTGGAAAATGAACTAAGCGACGGCGAAACACCCGAAGGCGTGTTGGCCAGCAAGGAAATTGCCGCCGCGGTGAACTCTGCCATCGATGCGCTGTCAGAGGACCTGCGCCAGGCGATCACGCTGCGCGAGATCGAAGGTCTGAGCTACGAGGAAATCGCAGAAGTCATGAACTGCCCCATCGGCACTGTGCGCTCGCGCATCTTTCGCGCGCGCGACGCCATCGCGCAGCGGCTCAAGCCCTTGCTCGACGTCAACGACGGCACCCGCTGGTAGGCCTGAAAGCGGCCCAGGAAACACCAAGAAGAATCCACCCATGACGCCCC
>JANNWL010000350.1:0-5577 GCA_031414735.1 Burkholderiales bacterium
GGTGCGACCCGGTAGAGGGCGGCCGGTTCGATGGCCCCCATCAGTCGAGTCTCCCCGTCGTTGAAAGGCTGTGCTGCTGCCTGACCGGCGGACCGCTTTGCATCCGCTGGGTCACGGGCGCGAGCTCGTTGATGGACTCGAAAATCATTCGGAACACCGCGCCTGAAGACGGGCACACGAGGATGCGCAAGCCAAAGCCGGGTTTGAACCCATGCAGCAGCGCCTTCTCGGGCGGCATCGAATCCAGAGCACGGGCGACGTGAAAGCGGCCTGAACTGCATCGAAACCAACACAGGCCGGTTTCCGAACACATCTCCACCACGCGGTATCTGTGCATGTCACGCAGCCTCAAGAACAAAGCGCCAAAGCCTACCCAGCACGTCCAGCGCGGTCTGTGCGCTGCCGTACGCAGCTGCAGCGAGGCTCAGGCGGCGGTCAACCAGCGTCTGCTATCGCACAGACGCGCCCACGCTGGCGGCCCTAAGGTGATGCACAGGATGGAGGTGCGAGCCTCCTGCGCGGTCCATCGTCCGTATCCGGAGCCCGAAACCATGAGCCTTGCGACATCGCTGCCGTCACACACCCCACCTGTTGATGAAGACCTGGTCAAGCAGGCACGTCCCGGCCACGGCATTCCATCGCAGGACCCGGATCCTGCAGCGCAGGTCCTGCTGGAACCCCAGGAAGCCGAGCGCGAGGCCAAGTCGGTGTTGATGGGCGGCGGCATGGTGGCCGGGATGGCGACCGGCGCCGCCATTGGCGTGGCAGTGGCAGGCCCGGTGGGCGTGCTGGTCGGCGCCTCGCTACGGGCGGCTGCAGGCGCGCTCGGCGGTGCTGCTGCAGGCGCCGCGGAGAGCCCGGAGGATGCGGGCGGGGCCGACACACTGAACACGGACGGCGTGCGCCTGCACATCGAAGACAGCGGCGGCAGCGGCCGACCGGTCGTGCTGATCCATGGCTGGCCCCTGTCCGCGCAGGCCTGGGAGCCTCAGGTTTCGGTGCTGCGGGCCGCTGGCTATCGCGTCGTGGCCTATGACCGCAGGGGCTTCGGAGACTCGGACAAGCCGGCATCGGGCTATGGCTACGACATCCTGGCCGATGACCTGCAGCGCGTCCTGGACCAGTGCGCCCTGCAGGACGTGACGCTGGTGGGCTTCTCGATGGGCGGGGGCGAAGTGGCGCGCTACATCGCGCGGCATGGCGAATCACGCCTGCACAGCGTGGTGTTTGCTGCAGCGGTTCCCCCTTTCCTGATGAAAACCGCCGACAACGCGCAAGGCCCTCTCACGCCGGCAAAGGCGCAGCAGATGAAGAAGGCGCTTCAGGAGGATCGCAGTTCATTCTTTGACCAGTTCACCAAGGACTTCTTCTCGGCCAACGGCGCACTGCAGGTCACCGAGGCGCAGCGAGCCGCGGCGGTCGCCCTGTGCCATCAGTCGGCGCAGCAGGCGGCGCTGGCCTGCATGGACTCGTTCGGCACCACCGACTTTCGCGATGACCTGAAGCAGGTGCAGGTGTCGACGCTGGTGATCCACGGTGATGCGGACGCGGTCGTGCCGCTCGAGGGCTCGGGCCTGCGCACCCACCGGGCCGTGCCGCACAGCCAGCTGGCGACGGTGAAAGGTGCGCCGCACGGGCTGAACGTGTCGCACGCGAAGGCTTTCAACGATGAGTTGCTGTCGTTCTTGCGCACCTGACCCTCTCGATGTCCCCCATATCCAAGCTTCGTGCAGGGAGTTTCACCATCTCGCTCGACGGAATCGGCGCCGGCCCGGATCAAGACCTCAACAGCGCACTCGGCTTGGGCGCCAGCTCGCCTCGGCAAGCGTTCAGACCATGAAGCCTCAGGTTGTTGCCACCGCCACGGTCCACGGGCCGACGCACCCCGCGACGGCTTGTCCCGATGACTTCAACTCTTCGGTCGCCGGCGAAGAGGACCCGGGTGCCGCACTCGACTTGATCGATCCCGTAACGGACGCCTGCGATGCTTGGTGTCCATGGCCGAGAGAGCGTTCGGCGTGAGCCCTTGCCGTGCTGTCAGCCGGCTCACGCCGCCTGGGCTGATCTACAGGCTGGGCTGCGCCTTGAGCCGCTTCAACGTGATCGTCCCCCGGACAGGCGGCCGCGTTGGGAGTGCCGTTGTCGAGTCCGGTGAACCGACCGGAGTCGACGTCGAGACCCTACCCGGCGGTGGTGCGCCCTCGGCAGTGAAGTCTGACTTTTGTTCTGCCAGCGTCTTGGCGACGGGCGCGGGGATGACCACGGGTTTGTTCATGTCGACGGATCTCACTTTACGAAGGAACGTCATTTGTAGGGTTGTCCGCGACCGTCGTCTGTCTGTCAGCGCACACGGCTTGGGGACAGCGTCCACAACAAGCCCTCGTCCTTGCGCGGTGGTGCCTCGCGCCGGACCCAGATTCAAAGCCATACATCGGAGCAGCTATGAAGAAGCAAGCGCGCATCACCGGAACGGTCGAATACCGCGAAGGCGACGGTGCCAACATGACGATCCGGCCCGGGCCCTGCGAGGTCGACGAGACGGCGCTGGATGCAACCATCAGCTGGATCGATGGCGAGTCGCATGGCTCGGCGGCCATACCGATCGCCAACTACCGGCAGTACCTTGCAAGCGGGGCGATTCAGATCGGCGGCAGGTTGGCCTCGTGAGCAGCTCGCGCGATGACTGCCGACCTCCATGGCTGAATGCGCTCTTCGCAGCGCTTGCCGTAGATCGATGAACCGGACCCACCAGGAACGCACATGACCAAGATCCGTACCGGGCAAGCCCCAGCGCCGCTGACCCGCGACGAGTTTCGCGAACGCTTCAACGGACGCTTCTACGACCCGGCTTTCGAAGCTGAGCGCGATGCCATTGCGCGGCTGGAAGCCATCGCCTGGGACGCCGTGCAGGAAGGTCGCAAAGCGCCCGTCACCCGGCCCGCCGGCCACGGCTTTGCCGACCCCACCTACGAGGTTTCCGTGCAATGGCTGGACACCCGCAAGCGCCTGAAGGCGGCGCAGAAACTCTGGAGCGACAGCGCCGCGCCGTCACGGGTGCTGCTGATCTGCGGCAGCGCACGCAACGACGGCACCTGTCCGGGCGAGATCTCGAAGACCTGGCGCCTGACTGAGATAGCGCAGCGCGTGGTCGAGCGCGCGGGCATGCAGGCCGACGTGCTGGACCTGAGCCTCGTCACCTCGGAGTACGGCCGCAACATCCACCCGTGCAAAGGCTGCGTGTCCAGCGCCATGCCGTTGTGCCACTGGCCCTGCAGTTGCTACCCGAACCATGCCCTGGGTCAGGCGGACGACTGGATGGCCGAGATCTACGAGCGCTGGGTCGCGGCCCACGCCGTGATCATCCTGGCGCCGACGTATTGGTACCAGTCGCCGAGCCCGCTGAAGTTGATGATCGACCGCATGGTCTGCGCCGATGGCGGCAACCCCGACCCGACCACGACCCACGGCAAGCGCGTTGCCGAGGCCAAACAGATCGAACAGAACGGTTGGGATTTTCCCAAGCACGTCGCCGGCCGCGCCTATGGCGTGGTCGTGCACGGTGATGTGGCGGGCGTCGAAGCGCATCGGCGCAACCTCACCGACTGGCTGGAGTGGATGGGCCTGATCGACGCTGGCGCCGCAGCCAAGCTCGACCGCTATATCGGCTATTACGAGCCTTACTACAACAGCCACGAGGCGCTGGACAAGGACAAGGCAGTGCAGGAAGAGGCACGCAACGTCGCCCGCTCGGTGGTGCAGGCAGTGAAGGAACTTCGCGCCGGGCGGCTGAGCCAGCCTGACAAGCAGATCAAGTGGCCACGTCCGAAGTGAGGCCGGGGCCGCCGGCCGCCGAAGATGGCAGCGCGGGGAGCGCAGGGGGCGCAGGGAGCGCTGAGAGCGCAGAGAGCGGACAGATCGGCCAGAACATCGCTGCCGTTCACGAGTTCTATACCCGTGAGGAACAAAAGCGCAGCCCGTCGCAGCGCCACACCGAGAGCATCGGCGGCTTCGTCGGGCGGCCGGCCTTTCTGGTCGTCATCCTGCTGTTCGTCTCGGCATGGATGGGTGTGAACCTGGTCTTGATGGCTTGGGGCAAGGTGCCCTTCGACGAGCCCCCCTTCATCTGGCTGCAAGGCCTTACTGGACTGGCTGCGCTGCTGACGACGACCGTTGTTCTGATCAAGCAGAACCGCGTTGCCAAGCTCAGCGAACAACGCGCCCACCTCGACTTGAAGGTCATGCTGCTCATCGAACAGAAGACGGCCAAACTCATCGACCTGATGGAAGAGTTGCGGCGCGACCTGCCCAACGTGAAGGACCGGCATGACTTGGGTGCCGCAGCCATGCAGCAGGCGATGAGCCCGCAAGGCGTGCTGGCTGCGTTGGACGAAGAGGTGACCTCGCCCGACGGGTCGATCTCGGCTTCGACCGCTTCGATACACCCAGTCCATTTCCCGGAGCCGCCTTCAAATGCTCCCCAATGAGATGACAGTGCTGCCCACACCGCGCACGGAGACAGACAGCTTCGGACCCATCGATGTGCCGGGTGATGCCCTGTGGGGTGCGCAGACCGAGCGCAGCCGTCGCTTCTTTGCCATCGGCGAGCAGCGCATGCCAGCGGCGATCGTGCACGCGCTGGCGCAGATCAAGCGCGCCGCGGCGGAGGTGAACTCGGATCTCGGTCTGCTGGACGCCACAAAGGCAGCGGCGATGGTCATGGCCGCGACGCGCATCGCAGCCGGCGAGCTCGACCACCAGTTTCCCTTGTCGGTGTGGCAGACCGGCTCGGGCACGCAGAGCAACATGAACGTCAACGAGGTCGTCGCCAATCTCGCCTCCCTGGCGCTGGGCGGCGGCTTGGGTGCCGATCGGCGCGTGCACCCCAACGACGATGTGAACTTGGGGCAGTCGTCGAACGACGTGTTCCCGACGGCCATGCACATCGCTGCGGTGCTGGCCGCGCGCCCGCTCCTGGCCTCGCTGGCGGGTTTGCGCGCCGCAGTGCGCGCCAAGGCCGAGGCGTTATCAGGCGCGCTCAAGGTGGGCCGCACCCACCTGCAAGACGCCGCGCCGATCACCTTTGGTCAGGAGTTCGGTGGCTACGAGGCCCAGCTCGGGCTCGCCGAAGCGGCGATCCGGCGTGCGCTTCCAGATGTCCACGCGCTGGCCATCGGTGGCACCGCTGTCGGTACCGGGCTCAATACACACCCTGAATTCGGTGCCCGTGTCGCCGGGGTGTTGGCCGCGCGTCTGGATGCACCGCTCGTCGTGGCAGACAACCTGTTTGCTGCGATGGCCGGACATGAAGCCCTGGTGGCGCTGCATGGCGCGCTCAGAACGCTTGCCGTGGCGCTCAACAAGATCGCCAACGACATTCGCCTGATGGGCAGCGGGCCACGTGCCGGCCTGGGCGAGTTGCGACTGCCCGCCAATGAGCCCGGCAGTTCGATGATGCCGGGCAAGGTCAACCCCACGCAGGTCGAGGCGCTGACGATGGTGTGCGCCCAGGTGATGGGGCACGACGTGGCGATCGGCATCGCCGCGAGCCAGGGGCAGTTCGAACTCAACGTCTACAAG
>JANNWL010000351.1:0-13722 GCA_031414735.1 Burkholderiales bacterium
AAGGTGTCGCTCCAGTACATCGTGCGCCCGTCGGGGCTGTAGGCCAGGCCGTTGCTGACGGTGATGTCGCCGGCCATGCGTTGCAGGCTGCCCTGGGCCCAGCGGTACAGGGCGGCACGAGGCGCGTCGCGCGGCTCGTAGATGGTGCCCACCCACAGCCGGCCCTGCGGGTCGGCGCGGCCGTCGTTGAAGCGTTCAAGGGCCGCGTCGTAGGGCGGCTCGGCCAGGGGCTGGCGCTGGCCGGTGGCGGGGTCGAAGCGCCACAGCCCGTCGCGCTGGGCCAGCAGCCACTGGCCATCGGGCAGCGGCGCGATGCAGCCGGGTTCGCTGTCCAGCGCCCACTGCGTGTGTTCGCCCGTCGCCAGCACGTGGCGGTGCAGCGCCTTGCCCGGGATGTCGCACCACCACAGCGCACCTTGCGCCGGGTGCCACACGGGCGACTCGCCCAGCAGCGCTGCCGGCGCGTGCAGGGCCGTGATGTCAGCCGGGCCGGTCACGCCGCGCTGACTTCCAGCTTCATCCAGGCATCGAAGGTGGCGCCTGCCGCCAGCGTGCGCAGGCCGTGGGCGGCCGGGTCCGCCATGTGGATGGCGTTGCTGACATGGCTGACCGGCTCGACGCAGTAGTACGGGCTGTGCGCCGGCGTGTACACGACCAGGTAGGGCAGCGACGACGTCAGCCGCATCGACAGCTTGTCGTCACGCAGCCGCGCCGCGCCCTTCCAGCCTTCGAAGCAGTTGTCGAAGCCCAGGTGCGCCACATCGCCGTCGATGCCCGGCTGCGGCACGCGCCGCGTGGGCAGGCCGCTGGCGTCGTTTTCCCAACGGTCGGTGAGTTCGGCATGCAGCCGGCTGTGCGGGCGCTTGGGGAAGTAAGGGTGCCAGCCCAGGCCCACCGGCTGGGTGTGCGCGGCGCGGTTGCTGAAGGCCAGGTGCAGCTCCAGCGCGTCGGGCGTGAGCACAAAGCGCTGGCGCAGTTCGAAGGCAAAGGGCCAGTGGTGGTCGGGTGTGTGCACGTAGCGCAGCTCGGCCTGGTCGGCGCTGGACGAGACCACGTCCCACGGCCGCTGCCAGGCCACGCCGTGCACCGAATGCGGGTTGTCGTCGAAGTTGGGCTGGGTGGTGTGGTCCTGCCCCAGCCAGCGGAATCGCCGGTAGCCCAGGCGGTTGGAATAAGGCGCCAGCGGATAGCAGGCCGATTGGCGCGCGCCCGCCAGCGCCGCAGGTTCGGTGCTGCGCATCACCGCCACGTCACCCCGCCACAGGCCGGCTACTGAGCCGCCCAGATCAGGCCGCAGAGCCAGGCGCAGGTCGCCCGCGCGCAATTCGAGAGTGGGAGTGGTCATCGTGGTCGGGTGTTCAATCTCGGGCCGGGCCGGCTCGTCCCGATGATGCCCCAAAGCAGGGTGGCCACTTGCCCGGGCAGACCGCCCGGACTTACCCGCGGGTGACCGGCGCGCCGAGGTCCACCTTCAGGTAGTGCGCGCCGGGCAGCGGGTTGAAGTAGTAAGGCGGGATTTCCTCGAAACCCAGCTCGGCGTACAGGCCGCGGGCGGCTTCCATGTCGTCCAGCGTGTCCAGCAGCAGCGTCGAGTAGCCGGCCTGTTGGGCGTGTTCCATCAAGGCCAGCGCCAGCACGCGGCCCAGACCGAAACCGCGGAACGCGCGGCGCACGAACAGGCGCTTCATCTCGCAGGCATTGGCGTAGTCCACATCGGGCAGGCCGCGGATGGCGCCGCAGCCTGCGGGCTGGCCGTCCACCATCGCCACCAGCAAGGCGCCCGCCGGCGCGACGTATTCGCCCGGCAAGGCCGCGAGTTCCGGTTCGAGATTCTGGAAACACAGGTCCACACCCAGCGAGTCGGCGTACTCGCGGATCAGCTCGCGTGCCGCAGCAATGTGCCCGGGTGATGCGAACGTCACCAGTTCGATGCTCAATGCGGGCGACATGGTCAGCCAGCCTGCCGCGACACCCAGACCGCCAGGCCGGCGCACAAGGCCACCAGCACCAGTGCCCAGGCCCGCTGCGCCGCGCCGTCGGCACTGGCCGGGGTGCCGGTTGGCAGCCACTTGTCGCCGCGCAGCATCGGCGTGACCAGGTTGGTGTGCTTCTTCAACAGATAGAACAGGATGGCCGCGATGTGCAGCGCCACCAGCCCCAGCAGCAGCCACTGGCCCCAGGTCTTGTGCCATGACGTGGCCGACAAGCCCGCATCCAGGCTGACGAACTTGTTCAACGGGCCCTGGTTGGCGATCTCGTCGTCGGCGACCAGGCCGGTGCCCACTTGCACGGCCAGGATGCCCAGCAGCGCAAACACCGACGCTGCACCCGTGGGGCTGTGGCCGACGTCCAGATGCTCGCCCGGCGCCGCACGACCGCGCACGTAACGCAGCACCGTGGCAGGTGCATAGATGAAGCTCGCGAAGCGAGACCAGCGCCCGCCCAGCACGCCCCACAGCAGCCGGAAACAGACCAGCGTGAGCACCAGGTACCCAAAGCGGAAGTGCCAGACCATGGCCGCGCCGCCGATCTTCGCGCTGACCACCGAGCCGATGACGGTTGCAGCCAGCAGCCAATGGAACAGACGGGTGGGCAGGTCCCAGACGCGAACCGGGGCAAGTGCAGCTTCGGACATGGCAGT
This sequence comes from Burkholderiales bacterium, assembly GCA_031414735.1. Taxonomy (GTDB): domain Bacteria; phylum Pseudomonadota; class Gammaproteobacteria; order Burkholderiales; family Burkholderiaceae_C; genus Rubrivivax. The sequence goes on from JANNWL010000351.1 coordinate 2,642, forward strand.
GGCGTGGTGGCGGCAGTTCGTGTCGGCGTCAACCATAACGCGAGTTCGGGCCATCGACGCATGCTGCGGTGCCGCACGGCGCGCGGCTGGTGCAGTTCGTACACTGGCAGTCTGCTTGGCCTCTCGGGGCTGGCAGTCCACCCCAGTCACCCCACAGCCCGGAGTTCCCGCCCATGCAACGTTTTCTCCTGCTCACAGCCGCCGCGATCATCGGCCTCGCCAGCGCCTTGCCGGCAGCGGCCCAGTTCCAGAAGCCCGAAGACGCGGTGAAGTACCGCAAGGCCGCCTTCACCGTCATGGCCACGCACTTCGGCCGGCTGGGCGCCATGGCGAATGGCCGCATGCCTTATGACGCTGCGGCGGCTGCGGCCAACGCCGATACCGTGGTCGACCTGTCCAAGCTGCCCTACGCCGGCTTTGTCGACGGCACCTCGGGCACCGAAAAGGGCGCGCCCAAGGCCAACGTCTGGACCGAGCGCGCCAAGTTCGATGGTGCTGCCAAGAAGATGCAGGACGAGGTCGTCAAGCTGGCTGCCGCAGCCAAGACCGAGGCCGGCCTGAAGGCCGCCTTCGGCCCGGCTGCCGGTGCCTGCAAAGCCTGTCACGACGACTTCCGCAACCCCTGAGGCTTGCGGCCGCCGGCGCAGCGTCCTGTCAGGGTTTGATCACGGCGATCGACGCCCCGATGCCGTCGCGTGCGGTGGTGCCGCTGGCGTCGAGGTTGTCGCGCCGTGGCACGTCGAAATTGGAGACGTAGGCGCGCTCACCCACGAAGACGATGGCCGACGGGAATTCGAGCGGCCCGGCGCTGCCGTTGCGGGCCATCGGCTGCACGGCGCCTGCAGGCGTCACCACCACCACGGCATTGATCTCGTTGGACACCACCCAGAGCCGGCCCGCCCGGTCGAAGTCCACGCCGTCAGCCCCTTCGAGTGCGGCGTTCTGCGCCAGCAGCACAGGCGCTGCGCCCTTGCCGTCGGCGCCGATGGTCACCTTCCAGATCGCGCCTCGCGCGGTGTCGGCGATGTGCAGCACACCTCGGGCGTCAAAGGCCAGGCCGTTGGCCACGATGGATTGCAGGGTCTTGCCGTCGGGCAGCGTGCGCACGAAGCGCTCGACCTGCGCGGCCGGCTGCGCCGCCCCGCCGCCCGCACCGACGCGGAAGACGGTGCCGCTGGCGCCGCCGGAAACGAACAGGTTCCCCTGCTTGTCGAAGGCGATGCCGTTGGCGCCCGGCGTGCCGGTGGCCCAGGTCGTCGCCAGGCCCGGCTTGGCCGGGTTCAGATCGGCGGCGCGCACGCGCAGCACCTCGGCAAACGGGCCGCTGGCGATGTACAGGTCGCCCTTTGCGTCGAAGGCCAGGCCCCCCGGGTCGGCATTCACGCGCCGGCCCTGCACGTCACGCGCTTCGGCGCGGGCCACGAGCACGGGGGTCGGCGCCTTGGGGTCGACGCGCAGGACGTTGCCCGTGACCCGGTCGGCCACATAAAGCACGCCGTTGCGGTTGGCGGTGATGCTCTCGACGATCACCGTGCGGTCGACGCTGGCGGGGTCGAGGTCGACCAAGATGGACACGGCCGGGACGGTGGGCGCCACACTGGCGCAAGCCGTCAACACCAGGGCCAGGGCAGCAGTCAAAACAAGTTTCATCGTGGGCTCGGAACGGGTGAATGGGGCCCCGAATGTACGAGACCGGCCCCGCCTGTGCCGGGGCGGCTGGCACAACCCCCCGCACGGGCTGGGCTGTCTCGCTGCGGCAAACGATCAGCCCGCAGCGGGCTCGGCAAAGCCCAGCACCACCCGGCGTGTCATGGCCGACTTCTTCTCGATCTTGGTAACCACCACCGCGCCGATGTCTGCGGTGTTGGCCACGTGCGTGCCGCCGCAGGGCTGCAGGTCCACGCCCTCGATCTCCAGCACGCGGATGCGCCCCAGTCCCCGCGGGGGCTGCACGCTCATGCTGCGCACCAGGCCGGGGTTGGCGTCGAGTTCGTCTTCGCTGATCCAGCGGTGGCCCACGGCATGCGCGCCGGCCACCAGGCGCGCGATGCCGGCGCTGAGGGCTTCCTTGTCCAGTGGCTCGTTCATGTGGAAGTCCAGCCGCGCGTAGGTGGCGGTGATGCTGCAGCCATCCACCGGGTGCGGCACCAGCGCGCACAGCAGGTGCGTGGTGGTGTGAAAGCGCATGTGGGCGCGGCGGCGATCGGCATCGATGCGCGCGGTGACGCGGGTGCCGGGCGGGAAGGCCGACAGGTCGGCGCCCGCCGCAGGCCCATGGGCGATGGCGCCCGGCAGCCCCTTGTGCTTGCGCGTGTCGGCAATCGCCAGCACCGCGCCGCCCGCGGTGGTCAGCGTGCCGGCGTCACCGGCCTGGCCGCCGCCCAGGGGATAGAAAACCGTGCGGTCCAGCACCACGCCGGCCTCGTCCACCGACAGCACGGTGGCCGTGCATTCCAGCAAGGCGGCGTCTTCGCGGAACAACTCTTCGGTCGCTGGGCAACCTTCGCCCTTGAAGGGCTCCGGAATGAGCGTTTGGGAGCGGCCCGGCACGCTCATGCGCTCTCCAGGGTGATGTCGCCCCGCAGCGTGGTCAGCGTGGCACGCAGCGCCGGGCCGGGTGCTTCGTCGTGCTGCACACCGCGCAGGCGCAGCACGGTGCGGGCGCGTTCGGGCACACCGCGCAGCGACAGCCCGCGCAGCGTGACGCCGCTGGCGGGCAGGCGCTCGGCCGGGTGCGTGCCCTGCCACTGGATCAGCGTGGGCAGCGCGCCGCCGCACAGCAGCGTGCCGTCGGGGCGCAGCATGATCTGCCATTCCAGCCGGCCCTGCGGCGTGTCGCGCGCGGCGTGCACGGGCTCGCCGGGCTGCAGGCCCACGGTGATGAGGCCCCAACGGTGCATGTCCAACATGCTGCTGCGCGCCACCATGTGGACGAGCTGCGGCTGCCCGGTCAGGCGCGCTTGCAGGGCCGGGTCGTCCAGGCCAAACCAGCGCGGCCGGCCGGGTGGCGGCGCGTCGGGGTCGATGGCGACGATTTCAAAATAGGCCAGGGGATAAGCCTCGGTGGCGATGCTGAAGAGCCGGTTGTGCGTGCCCATCAGCGCGTGCTTGCCGCCGGGGCCGGGCGTGATGCCCAGCGTGGCTTCGCACCAGGCCACACCTTGCGCCAGCGTGGCCGCAGCGACGACGAGATGATCGACCGCCGTGGCGGCGCCGCCCGCGTTCACAGGTCCACCTCGCCCTCGACGAGCGGCGCGACGTCGCCGCCCACCCACACCGTGTCGCCGTCTTGTTCGATGTGCACGCGCCCGGCGCGTTGCAGCAGCGTGCCTTGTGCGGCCACGTAGCGGGCAGGCGCCAGACCCGCGCTGATCAACCACTGCGCCACGCTGGCGTTGAGGCTGCCGGTGACAGGGTCTTCGATCAGGCCGGCCGGCACCGGGTACAGCGCACGCAACTCGAAGTCGCACTCGCTGCCGACGGGGTGGGCGCCGACCAGACCCAGCTTGACGTCACCCAGCAGGCCGCCGTCCACCCGCACGGCCAGCACGGCGGCGGCCGAGCGCAGCATCAGCGCGCACCAGCCGGGGCCGTTGTCGACCCACTGGTGGTGCAGCACGTCGGCAGGCTCGACGCCGATGGCTTTGACGATGCGTTGCAGCAGTTCAGCGTCCAGTGGCCCGGTGCGGCGCAGGGGCGGCGCAGCGAACGACAGACGGCCCCCCCGCTGGCGCACACGCACGAGGCCGACGCCGCATTCCTGCACCACGGTGCCGGCGCGCTTGGGCACGCCGCCTGCGGCCAGCCAGGCCCAGCAACTGCCCAGCGTGGGGTGGCCGGCAAAGGGCAGTTCGCCGCCCGGGGTGAAGATGCGCACGCGGTAGTCCGCCGCCGCGTCGGTGGGCGGCAGCAGGAAGGTGGTTTCCGACAGGTTCGTCCAGCGCGCGAAGGCGGCCATCGTGGCGTCTTCCAGCCCCTGCGCGGCATGCACGACGGCCAGCGGGTTGCCGCGCAGCGGCACGGCGGTGAAGACATCGACCTGGTGGAAGCGACGCGTCATCTTGTGGGTTCCGGTCAAGCTTCGGCCAAGACGCGCCCCAGCGCGGCCACGGCCGTGTCGATCTGCGCGGGCGACGCCGTCACGAAACTCAGGCGCAGCGTGTTGGCGTGGCCGCCGTGGGGGAAGAAGGTGCTGCCGGGCACGAAGGCCATGCCAGCTTGCACCGCCTTGGGCAGCAGCGCCGCGGCGTCGATGTGCGTCGGCAGTTCGATCCAGAAGAACATGCCGCCCACGGGCACCTGCCAGCGGCAACCGTCTTTCACCAAGCCCTGCAGGTGGCTGTCCAGCGCCGCGCTCATGGCGTCGCGCTGCAGCTTGTAGCGCGCACGGATGGTGGGCACGTGGTCACGCAGGAAGCCGTCCTTGATGACCTCGAACACCACGCGCTGGTTGAAGCCCGGCGTGTGCAGGTCGGCCGCCTGCTTGGCCTGCAGCAGCTTGGGATAGAGGGCTTTGGGTGCGACCACATAGCCCAGGCGCAGCCCGGGCGCCAGCACCTTGGAGAACGATCCCAGGTAGACCGCGCCGCCGCCCACGCCGACACCCGCACGCGCCGACAACGGCGGCGGCGGCGGGCGGTCAAACCACAGGTCGCCGTAAGGGTTGTCTTCGACGATGGGCAGGCCCAAGGCGGCGGCGCGGTCGACCAGGGCCAGACGCCGATCGGCCGTCACGCAGCGGCCAGTGGGGTTCTGGTAGTTGGGCAGAAGGTAGACGAAGCGCGGCTTGTCGCCGCCTGCACACACAGCCACCAGGCTCTGCGGCAGCGGGCCGTCGTCGTCGCCTTCGATGGCGACGAACTCGGGTTCGTAGGGCGCATAGGCCTGCAGCGCGCCCAGGTAGGTGGGCGACTCGACAGCCACCTTGCTGCCGGGGTCGATGAGCACCTTGCCGACCAGGTCCAGCCCCTGCTGCGAGCCGGTGGTGATGAGCACCTGCGCCGCGTCGCACACCAGGCCCTGCGCCGAAAGCTCGCCCGCCACCCACTCGCGCAGCGGGCCGTGGCCTTCGCTGGCAGCGTACTGCAGGGCCTCGCGGGGCTGGTCGCGCAGCACGCGCGCCGTGGCCTCCTGCATGGCGGCCACGGGGAAGGTGTCGGCCGACGGCAGGCCGCCTGCCAGCGAGACGATGCCCGGGCGCTCGGTGATCTTCAGGATCTCGCGGATGGTGGACGGGTTGAGCCGGTCGGCGCGGCGCGCCAGCTGCCAGCTCGGTGGGCTTGTGCTCATCAAGGGTCTCCTGTGAAACGGCCGCTCAGGCGGCCACGGGCATGCGCTTGCCGATGAAGACGACGGCGATCACCGCCAGCGCAAAGAACACGGTCAGCGGTTCGAGTTGTTCGCCCAGCACGGGCACCGCAAACAGCAGGGCCAGGAAAGGTTGCAGCAACTGCACCTGGCTGACGCGCACCACGCCGCCCAGGGCCAGGCCACGGTACCAGGCAAAGAAGCCCAGCCACATCGAAAACACCGACACGTACGCGAAACCGCCCCAGGCCGATGCCCGCACGGGCACAACCGGCCACAGCCACAGCGCCGCCGGCACGGTGAAGGGCAGCGAGCCCACCAGCACCCAGCAGATGACCTGCTGCGCCGGCATCACCACGGCGGCCTGCGCGCCGGCGACATAGGCGATGGCCGTGCTCAGCACCGCCAGCAGCAGCAGACCGTCGGCCGCGCTCAGCCGCCCGCCGCCCTGCCAGGCCGCAAAGCCCAGCACCAGGCCACAGCCCAGCACGGCGCACAGCCAGAAGCCCAGCGACGGCCGCTGTCGCAGCACCAGCGCGGCCACCACCGCGGTGCCCAGCGGCAACACGCCAGTGACCACCGCGGCGTGCATCGCGTCGACCTGGCGCAGCGCCAGCGCCAGGAAGAGCGGGAAGCCGACCACCGTGCCCAGGGCGCTGAGGGCCAAGGTGCGCCACAGCCGGCGCGGCGGCGTGGGCGCGCGCACGGCCAGGAGGTACAGCGCGCTCAGCACGCCCGCCAGCGCCGCGCGGCCGGCGGTGACGAAGGACGGCGGCAGCTGCGGGTCGGCCACGTCACCCACCGCCAGTCGCGTCATGGGCAGCGTCATGGCGAAGATCACCACGCCCAGCGCACCGAGAAGAAAGCCGCGCTGCGTGTCGTTCACAACCGCGACATCCACAGGGCCGTGGCCACCAGCACGCCAGCCAGCACGCGGTTGAAGACGCGCAGCCGCCTACCCTGCTGCAGCCAGCCGCGCAGGGCCGAACCCAGCCACGCGTAGGTGAAGTTGCTGGCCAGTCCGTAGGCCATCATGAGCGGCAGCACCACGGCCAGGCGCGGGCCGATGGGGTCGGCCACGGTGACCCAACCGGCGCTGATGAGCAGCGCATTCATCCAGGCCTTGATGTTGACGAACTGCAGCATCACGCCCTTGACGAAGCCGACCTCGAAGCGGGCCGGGTCGGCCGCGGCCAGCCTGTCGGCGTGGGCCAGCTTCCAGGCCAGCCAGCACATGTAAGCCAGGCCCAGCCACTTGATCGCCCCGCGCAGCACGGGCGCCGCGTGCAGCACCCCGCCCAGGCCCAGGGCACAGGCCAGCAACAGCAGGCCCCAGCCCACCGGCACGCCCAGCACGAAAGGCATGGCACGCGGCAAGCCGCCGTTGGCAGCCAAGGCGGCGGCCAGCGTGGTGTTGGGGCCGGGGGTGAAGCTCATGGCCGTGGCGAAGAGCAGCAGGGCCGTGAGTTCAGTCCAAGGCATCTGAGCGGAGTCTATGACGCGGTTCGACGCGCGCACCTGCGCGCCGCCAGCGGCGGTTGCGCCGTGCGCGCAGAGACACAACTCGACACATTTGAAACAGCCAGAAGGTGACGTTGTGCGCAGACCTGGGCTTAAATGCACACCGCTTGCCTGTTAGCCACCACCGCCTTCGCACACACCCGCCTTCATGGCCGACACGCCGCTTTCCGCACCGCCCCCGCCCGCACGCAGCGCACGCCTGAGCCCAGAGCGGGCGCTGGCCTGGGCAGCGGCTGCCGGCGCCGGTGTGGCGGGCACACGGTTGTCGTCCCTGGATACCTCGTTGATGCAGGATCTGCTGCGCTTCGACCGTGTCGGTGGCCCGGGTCCGGGACTGGAGCTGCTGGAGGTCATGGCTGCCGCGTTGCGCCATGGCAGGAGCCTGCGGGTGGTGATGCAACACGAGTCCCGCGAACTGGTGTGGACCCTGTTTCCGAACCAGAAGCTCTTTCACTGCCTGTTGTCGGCCGACAGCCGAGCCCGCCTGCCACTGAACCGCCTGCGCGTGGACCGGGTGGAACCGGCGGGGCGTGAACCGCCCGCCCCCGACGCCAAGGCGGCCCACCACTTTGCGCTGCGCCCGCTGCTGTGGGACCTGGCCCTGCACGGCGCACGCAGCGACCTGCTGCCCGAGATCGCCGGCCCGGTGGCCTACCGCATATCGCCCGCTGGCGACCTGGCCGGGCTGCAGCAGCGGGAGCAAGGGGCCACGCTGGCGGCCGCCCTTGCGCGGCTGCGGCGCGAAACCACGGCACTGTCGGACATCGAGCGCTGGCCTGGCTTTTCTCGCGACCGCGCGCAGCGCCTGCTCAACGGCCTGTACCTGAACGCGGCGCTGATGGTCTCGCGCACCCACCCGTCGGCCATCCAGGACTTGGCCCGGCACGACCGGGCGGGGTGAACGCCGACCGCGGCGAGCCGCGTCAGTGGCGCGCTGCGTTCGGGAAGAAGAGCTGCTCGCCGCCGATCTTGTAGGCGGCGATGGCGGCCTGACCGGCGGGTGAGGTCACCCAGTCGGCAAAAGCCTGCGCCATCGCCTGTCTTACGTGCGGATGGCGCGCCGCATCCACCACCATCACGCCGTACTGGTTGAACAAGGTCTTGTCGCCTTCGACCAGCACCCTGAGATCGCCGCGGTTCTTGAACGACAGCCAGGTGCCGCGGTCGGCCAGCACATAGGCGTTGGTGGACGAGGCGATGTTCAGCGCCGGGCCCATGCCGCAGCCGCATTCGCGGTAGCCGGCCGGCCGCGCCAGGGCCGGGTCGATGCCGGCCAGCTTCCACAGCCGCAACTCGGCAGCATGCGTGCCGCTCTTGTCGCCGCGCGAAATGAAGGCGGCGCCGGCCGTCGCCAGCTTGCTCAAGCCCACGGCGATGTCCCGGCCCTGCGCCTTGGCCGGGTCGGCCGAAGGGCCGATGAGCACGAAATCGTTGTACGTGACGGGCAGTCGCTTGCGCGAAAAGCCCTCGGCGACGAACTTCTCCTCGGCCGCCGTGTCGTGCACGAAGACGACATCGGCGTCGCCGCGCCGGCCGGTGTCCAGCGCCTGCCCGGTACCCACGGCCACCACGCGCACGTCGATGCCGCTGGCCTGCTTGAATTGCGGCAGCAGGTGGCCGAACAGGCCCGACTGCTCGGTCGACGTCGTCGAGGCCATCACGATGAAGCGCTCCTGCGCGGCCGCAGCGCCGGCTGCGGCCAGGCCCGCTGCGGCGAGCAGGGCGATCAGTGCGCGACGAAGTGAGGTTTTCATGTCCACGGGAGTTCACCTTTGAGGAATTGCGCAGCCACCGGCGGCAGCCTGCTGTTGAAGAACTCGTTAACCGGCAGATCGACAACGACCCGGCCCGCTTCAAGATAGACCACTCGCTGCGCCAGGCGCTTGGCCTGCCCGAGGTTGTGGGTGCTCATGACCAGGCTCACGCCGTCGTCGGCGATGGCTTCGATGAGCGACTCGACCTCGCGCTTGGCACTGGGGTCCAGGCTGGCCGTGGGCTCGTCCAGCAGCAGCAGGTCGGGCCGCAGCGCCCAGGCGCGGGCCAGCGCCAGGCGCTGCTGCTGGCCGCCCGACAGGTCGCGCGCCGGCCGGCGGGCCAGTCCTTCCAGGCCGACCCTGCGCAGGGCCCCGTCGGCCCGCGCGCCGCGCTCGGCCCGCGGCACGCCGCGCAGCCACAGCGCGACGCCCAGGTTCTGCCGCACCGACAGGCTCAGCACGAAGGGGCGCTGAAACAGCATCGCCGCCACGGGCGGCGATGCGTCGGCCGCCAGCACGCGGCTGCCGCTGCTGCACGGCACCAGCCCGTGCAGCAGGCGCAGCAAGGTCGTCTTGCCCGAGCCGTTGGCGCCCACCAGGGCCAGGCGCTCGCCGCGGTGCAAGCGCAGGCTGACATCGCGCAGCGCGTCGACCGCGCCGAAGCGCACCGATGCGCCAGCCAGCACAAGCAACGGTGCGCTCACACTGGGGCCTCGCGCACGAGCGGGCTGCGCCCCTGCACGGCTGCCACGGCCAGGTTGACCAGGCCCACCACGCCCAGCAGCACGGTGCCCAGCGCCAGGGCCAGCGGCAGGTCGCCCTTGCTGGTTTCCAGCGCGATGGCGGTGGTCATGACACGCGTCACGCCGTCGATGTTGCCGCCGACGATCATCACCGCACCGACCTCGGCAATGGCACGGCCGAAGGCGGTGAGCAGGATGGTCAGCACCGCGAAGCGCTCGTGCAGCAGCAGGACAGCGCCGGCCTGCAGCGGCGTGGCGCCCATCGAGCGCAACTCGTCACCGCCGTCACGCAGGGCATCCAGCACCAGCCGGCGCGACAGCGCGGCGATCAGCGGCACGACGAGGATGCTCTGCGCGATGACCATCGCCGTCGGCGTGAACAAGATGCCCAGCGGCCCCAGCGGCCCGGCGCGCGACAGCAGCAGGTAGACCAGCAGGCCGACCACCACCGAGGGCAGCGCCAGCAAGGTGTTCAGCGCCCACACCAGCACCCCCTGGCCGCGAAAGCGCGCCACCGCCAGCCAGGTGCCCAGCAGCAGGCCGGCGCAAGCGCCCAGCATGCAGGCCGTGCCGCTGACGCGCAGCGACAGGCCCACGATGGGCCACAGCGCGGCGTCGGCGTCCACGATCAGGCTGGCGGCAAGCCCCAGGCTGTCAGCGACGGTGTTCATCGGATCGGGGGCATGGCAGGTCGGACACTCGGCCGGGGAACAGGTGCGGGAGCAGGCAGGGGAGCCGCATTTTGCAGGCGGCGCCGCGAACCCTGTGGCGCGCGCCAGGGCCGCGCCGATGCGCCGCATGCAGAATGCGACCGGGCCGCGTCGATGTGATGCCGGCAGACAGGACAGCGCATGTCAGAACTTGGAGAGTCCCCCCTCGCGGCAGGCGAGCGCCAGCTCAGCGTGGCGCAGGCGCGCGCGGCGATCGCGGCGGCGCTGCGGCCCATCACCGAGACGCAGGACGTGGCGCTGGCGCAGGCGCTGGGCCGCGTCCTGGCCGACGACGTGGTCTCGCCCATCGACGTGCCTGCCCACGACAACTCGGCCATGGACGGCTACGCCTTTGCTGGCGAAGCGCTCGCGCCGGGTGTCGTGACGCGGCTGCGCGTCGTCGGCACGCTGATGGCGGGGGCGCTGCACCAAGGGGTCGTCGCCAGCGGTGAGTGCCTGCGCATCATGACCGGCGCGGTGATGCCCGCGGGGCTGGACACCGTGGTGCCGCTGGAACTGTGCCGCAGCGAGGGCGTCGCGGTGCTGATCGAGCCCGGCGTGTTGCGCGCCGGTGAGAACCGGCGCCGCCGTGGTGAGGACCTGAAGTCCGGCCTGCCGGCGCTGCGCCGCGGCCGCCGCCTGCGGCCGGCCGACCTGGGGCTGATCGCTTCGCTGGGCATCGCGCGGGTCAGCGTGCTGCGGCCGCTGCGCGTGGCAATGTTCTCCACCGGCGACGAGTTGCGCACTCTCGGCCAGACGCTGGACGCCGGCTGCGTCTACGACAGCAACCGCTACAGCCTGCTGGGCGCGCTGCAGCGCCTGGGCATGGAGGTGGTGGACCTGGGCCTCGTTCCCGACGACCGCGCCGCGCTGCAGTCCACGCTGGAGTCGGCCGTCGCCCAGGCCGACGTGGTGCTGACCAGCGGCGGCGTGAGCATGGGCGACGCCGATTACACGCGCCAGGTGCTGGCCGACATGGGCGAGGTGGGCTTCTGGAAGGTGGCGATGCGCCCCGGTCGGCCCTTTGCCTTTGGCGCGCTGCGCCG
>JANNWL010000352.1:0-2862 GCA_031414735.1 Burkholderiales bacterium
GCCTTGGTCAAGCCACCCGCATAGAACGGGTCGGCCAGCAGCAGGCCAGCGATAAAGGTTGCAAAGACGATCAGGCCTTCTGTCATGGGTGGTTCCTAAGCTAGGCCGGTAGGTGCGTGAACACGATATTCACGCAGCGGCAGTTGTCCGGTGCGCCAGCGAATCGAGCACAGCGATGAATTGCGCCTGAAAGCTCCGGTACAGGGCCGGCTCGGGCTTGGGCGCGTGGTCATTCACCGTGCCTGCACGGGCCGCGTACTTGCTTAGCAGCCCGGCCAACGCATCGGCATCATCAACGCCGAACAAGTCAGCCGTGGTGCGGCCGGCGACCTGTTCCCTGTGAACAGGAATATCGCTGACGATCAAGGGTTTTCCGAGGGCCTTCGCCTCTTCCACGCTGCTGCTCCAGCCCTCGAATCGCGACGGGTTGATCACGGCCACGGCATGGGCCAGCAGTACCAGCATGTCCTGGCGGTCGATCACACCAGGATTCGGTAGCAGTCGTTCAAGCCCGCGGCGCGAACCTTGTCTTCGAATTCGTTGAAGTAGCCAGGCTTGCGCGGGTCCAAGGTCTTGCCGGTGGAAATCACGAGCGGCACTTCATGTCCGTCGTCACGCAGCCGCTGCAGGGCCGCCACCACGACACCGTGGTTCTTGTGCTGCCAATACTGGTTGGGCAAGAAGAAATACGGCCGCGCGATGCCATGGCGCGCCAGCACCTCGTCGCGCAACGCGGGCAACGAGATCGCATCGCCGTCCAGACAAGGCGAAAAGCGCATCACACGCAACTGCGCCGGGTCGGCGCCGAACAGCGCCACAGCGTCGTCGCGTGCAGCCAGGCTGCTGACGATCAGGCCACCGCCCCCTCTCAACCAGTCCTGTGCGCGCCGCCTCTCCACGTCCACCACCCACTGCGGAAAATACTCAGGGTGGCGCTGCGACTGGAAGTCCGGAATCCAGGGCAGGCAGGGGATGCCTGCGGCACTGGCACCCGGCACGTGCGAGAAGGCGATGGCCTGCACGCCGGTGCGCCGCAGCAGGCGCACCAACATCGGGTCGCGCCCGGTGGCAGCGGCGACGATCTTGCGCAGAAACCATTCGGGGGTGCGGTGCTGCAACATCGGCACGCGGTGCACCACCACGCGTGGCGACAGCTTCATGTCGGCAAAGAAATCGGGGGCGTTGGTGAAGACGTGCAGCCGAAGCCCTGTCTCGCCCGCGCCGTCGAACACCGACATGAGATTGCGGTAGTAGTTGACGCCGCCCAGCCAGTTCTCCGTCAGGCCGTACACGACGAGCGCAATGGCCGTCATGGCGCCCCGCCCGCCTGGGCACGTTCGCGCTGCGAACCTAGAAACCACCGCGCGTAGCTGTTCGCACCTTCAGCCCAGCCGATGGCCGCGCGCCAGCCCAGTTCGTGGCTGGCCTTGCTGCAGTCGGCCACCAAAGACACCGGGTCGCCCGCCCGCACCTGCCCGCTGAAGGCAGGCGCCGGTGCATTCGAAGCCTGCGCCAGCACCGACAGCACCTGGGCCGTGGTGGCCGGGCTGCCGGCGCAATTGAACACGTCGAAGCCAGGCTGCGATGGCGCTTTGACCAGGCGCGTCATGAAGCTGCACACGTCGCCGATGTGGACCCAGTCGCGCTGCTCCTGCCCGGTGCCGAAGAAGTCATGGCGGCCTTGGCTGAACTTGACCATCGCGTCCCACAACAGTTGCTTGCGCAGCCCTGGGCCGTACACCGAGAACAAGCGCACCGCCGTGGTGTGCAGCCCATGCTGTTGCGCGTAGTAGGCGGCCAACTGCTCGGCCTGGGCCTTGGCCACGCCGTACAGCGAGACGGGCGCCCTGGCGTCGACCTCGCGCTGCGGGGTGGCTGGCGCATTGCCGTACAGCGCGGCGCTGGAAAACAGCACCACCCGGGCAGCGGGCGCGTGGTGCTGCGCGTACTGCAACACTGTCAGCAGGGCGCCCAGGTTGGCGGGCAACTCCAACGACGGCTGCGCAGCCACCTTGGCGACGGTGCCACTGCCCGCCGCATGCAAGATCACGTCAGGCGACTCGCCCGCCATGGCCTGCAAGAGTGCGGACTCGCTCAGCGGCCAGCGCCGGGTGGCGCCTGAATCGGCCCGCGCCACGTCAACAAACACCCGCGCGCCCTGAGCCCGAAAGTGTTCCGCGAGGCTGCCACCGATGAAGCCGGCCGCGCCTGTGACCAGCACCTTCATGGCGATGAACTGGGCTTTCTCGCCAGGAACGTGTACAGCCGGCCAGGTTGGCTTTTGCGATCACCAACCCACGAGAGGGCCAGGTCCGGAATCAGGATTGGGCTTGGAAGGTGCAGTCGGCCGGCCCAGCGCCGCTTGATGTCGGACAACGATTCGGGGTAGCTGTTGATGTCCGACTCGTACGGATTGAACACGCGTTCCATCCGCAGTCCGGTACTCGTGATGGCGTCACAGTACTCCTGCAACAGGTAGGCGTGCTCACCGCCATACAAGGCATGCAGCGGATGGCTATTCAGGAATGCGGGCAGATCCTCTTTCCTAGAGATGACGTGTTCCCGCGTCGCCAGGAATATGCCGCCGGGGGCCAGCACCCGCGCGAGTTCGCTGCAAAGCTGCCTCAGGTCACGGGCATGGTGCAGCACCTGGCGGCAATGAACCAATGCAAAACTGGCCGCCGCGAAAGGCAGTTGCTCGCCCCATGTCTCTGCGACCTCGATGGACAGCCCGGCGTCGCGGGCCAGCCCGCGAATGGCACCGGCACCCACGACGTTGCTGGGGTCCGGCTCCAACGCAGTTACCCGCCACCCGTCCCGGGCCAGCGCGAATGACGCAATGCCGCGACCAGCGCCCACGTC
>JANNWL010000353.1:0-1977 GCA_031414735.1 Burkholderiales bacterium
CCACCACGACACGCCGCTGTTCCGCGGCGGCCAGCACGGCGCCCGCCATGGTGGCGATCTCCAGCCCGCCCAGGGCGGCCAGCGCCGCCAGCGGCGCGGTGGCCGCGGCGTGGCGTGCCAGCACGCGTTGCAACACGGCGCACTTGCGGGCCAGGCCGGCGTCGTCCAGCCCCGTGCCGCGCCCGGTGCATTGCTCGATGGGCAAACCCGTCAGCCGCGCCATCAACAGGGCGGCGGCCGACGTGTTGCCAATGCCCATCTCGCCCAGCAGCAGCACGTTGCCGGGCAGCGTGCGCAGCAAGGTCGCGCCATGCGCCATGGCGGCGCTGCACTCGTCCTCGGTCATGGCCGGGGCCAGGCTGCTGTCGGCCGTGCCGTCGCGCACCTTGGCAATCACCAGGCCGGTCTGCGGTGACAGGGTGGCAGCCACGCCGCAATCCACCACCGTCAGCGCCAGGCCATGCTGGCGCGCCAGCACCGACACGGCAGCACCCCCGGCCAGCATGTTGGCCACCATCTGCACCGTCACGGCCTGCGGGTAGGCCGACACGCCCTGCACGGCAATGCCGTGGTCGGCGGCAAACACCACCAGCTGCGGCGCATGCAGCTGCGGCGCGTCCGTGCCCTGGATGAGTCCCAGTTGCAAGGCCAGCGCCTCCAGCCGGCCCAACGCGCCAAGCGGCTTGGTCAGGTGGTCGATGCGGTGTTGCAGGCGGGCCGCCAAGGCCGGGTGCTGCAGATCGTCCAGAGGCAGTGTCATGTGGGTTGGGTCCAGGCAGCAAAGTGCCGGTGCAGTTGTTCCAGCCCGTCGGTCAATGCCGCCGGGCCGGGTTGAAGGATGTCGCAGGACTTGATCTCGTGCAGGCGGCCGTTGCGCACGGCAGGCACCTCGGCCCAGCCGTCGCGCGCAGCGACTTTCTCAGGCCTGAACTTCTTGCCGCACCAGGACCCGACGATCACGTCTGGCGCGCGGCGTGCGGGCTCGTGGTGGTCAGTGATGACGCGGTCGCGGCCCAGGCTCATCACGGCGCGTTCGGGAAAAATGTCATCGCCGCCGGCCACCGTCATCAACTCACTCACCCACTGGATGGCGCTGATCATGGGGTCGTCCCATTCCTCGAAGTACACGCGCGGCCTTTGCTTCCAGGTGGCAGCCACGGCAGCGATCTGCGCCTGGCGCGCCAGGCAGGCGCTGATCCACGCCTCGGCGCGTTCTTGCGCGCCGACCAACCCGGCCACCAAGCGCATCGTGTCGAAGATCTGCGCCACGCTGCGCTGGTTGGTGATGAACACGTTCAAACCGGCGCGGATGAGCTTGTCGGCGAGTGCGGCCTGCATGTCGGAAAAGCCGATCACCAGGTCGGGCTGCAGCGCCACGATCTTGTCGATCTTGCCGTCCAGGAACGCGCTGACACGCGGCTTTTCCTGGCGCGCCTGGCGCGGCCGCACGGTGTAGCCGCTGATGCCGACGATGCGGTCCTGCTCGCCCAGCAGGTAGAGCCACTCCGTGGTTTCTTCGGTGAGGCAGACGATGCGCTGCGGGCCGACGGACACGGGCTTTGCGGTGGACAGAAAGTTCATGGTGTTCAGCGCCCCAACCAGCGCTGCAGCAACGCGGCGTCGAAGTGTGCTTCAACCATGTCGGCCAGCGTGTCGTAGGCGGTTTCCAGCGTCGGCACGGTGGCGCCAAACAAGGCCTGCAGCACGGCGGGCGATTCGAACAGCCCGTGCGCGTACACGCCCAGCACGGCGCCCTGCTGCCAGCCGATGGCGGCGCCGTCGGCGTCGTGCAGCACGGCGCTGCCGGTGTGGGCGCCTGGGATGGTGTGGGTCTGACCACAGCGGATTTCATAGCCTGCGGCGGCCACGCCGGCCAACGCCGCCCAGGGGCCCTGCGGCGCCATGAACTGCACGGTCGCCGAGCGCAGGCGCTTGGTGGCGGCGAAGTCGGTGTCCAGCGGCAGCAGGTCCAGACCG
>JANNWL010000354.1:0-2207 GCA_031414735.1 Burkholderiales bacterium
GGGGGAGTCAAGGGGGGGCGCGGTCATGGTTCGAACTCTTCCAGGAGTTGTGCACAGTAGCGCAAGGCAGGGTCAAACTCCAGCCCCGCCATGGCCGCGTCGAGCGGGCGCAACCGCTCGCCCAGGGCGCCGGCAAACTGCCGTTGCAGATCGCTGTGGGCATCCATCGCACCCATGTCGGAGTCGCGCAGCAACCCGGCCAGGTGCCGCAGGCCCTGGCGCAATGCCGGGCGGTCGATCTCGGCGGGGGCCGTGGCTGGCAGGGGCCGATCGGCCGGCCGCAGTGCCGCGAGCAAGCTCTTCAGGCCCGGGGCCGCAGCCTCGATGGCGGCACAGGCCGCTGCCAGGGCCTGCTGCGCAGTGGCCGACGCGCCATCGGCGAGCAGGGCGCTTTCACCGCGCGCAGCGCTGGCTGCCAGCGCTTGTGCGCCCAGCGTGGCTGCGACACCCTTGACGGTGTGCAGGGCGCGTGCTGCCGCGGCGCTGTCGGCCGCATGCGCCAGGCTTTGCAGTTCGGCCGGCGTTCGGGCCAGGTCGTCGACAAAGCGCTGCAGCATCTGGCGGTACACCTCGGCCTTGCCGCCCAGCCGCGCGATGGCCGCGTCGATCTGCACGCCCGCCAGGGTGGCCGCAGCACACACGGCCGCAGGCAAGGCCTGGGCGGCACGGGCAGGGGCAGGGCCGGCCACCGTGGCAACACTGCGCCTGGATTGGCGCAGCAGCACCTGCACCAGATGGTCCAGGTCGAACGGCTTGCCGACATGCTCGTTCATGCCGGCGGCCAGGCAGGCCTCGCGGTCGGAGGCCATGGCGTTGGCCGTCATGGCCACCACCGGCAAGGCCGGCAGCGCCAGGTCCTCGCGGATCATGCGCGTGGCGGTGAAGCCGTCCATCACCGGCATCTGCAGGTCCATCAGCACCACGTCGAACGGCGGGTCGGCGGCGGCTACCGCTTCGACCGCTTCCTTGCCATTGTTGGCAATCTGCACGCTGGCGCCTTCGTCCTCCAGCAGTTCTCGCGCCACCTGCTGATTGTTGAGGTTGTCTTCTGCCACCAGCAGCCGCAGGCCGGCCAGGCGCAAGGTGCTGGGCAGGCTGGCGCGCCGGGCGGGGCCGGCGGGGCCCTGGCCCAGCCCGGCGTCGGCGATGGCGTCAAACAGCATCGAAGGTGTCACCGGCTTGACCAGGAAACCGTCCAGCAGCGCCTGGTCGGCCAGGCTGCGCTGGGCCAGCATCTCGCGCCCGTGGGCGGTGACCATGACGATGACCGGCGTCTTGCCGCCCAAGCCCAGCGCGCGGATGCGCTGGCTGGTGGCCCAGCCGTCCAGCCCCGGCATCTGCCAGTCCACGAAGACCGCGTCGAAGAGGGTGCCCAGCGCCGCCTGCGCCTGGAGCAGGGCCAGCGCGGCATCGCCGCTGTCGGCCAGGCTGATGCGCCAACCGAGCGAATCGCCCATGCGCTGCAGCACCTCGCGTGCGGTCGGGTTGTCGTCCACCACCAGGGCGCGCAGCGGCGCCTTCGGTTCCGGCCTCGGCGCCACAGCGTCGACAGCGCCAGTGCTGTCCAGCACCGCCTCGCCAAGCACCGGCAGCGTGATGGTGAAATGAAATCGGCTGCCCTGGCCGAGGGCGCTGTCCAGCTTCAGTTCACCGCCCATCAACGCCACCATGCGCTGGCTGATGGCCACACCCAGGCCGGTGCCGCCGAAGCGCCGCGTCGTCGAGGCCTCGGCCTGCGTGAAACCACTGAAGATGCGGGCGTGGTTCTCGGGCGCGATGCCGATGCCGGTGTCGCGCACTGCGATCTCCAGCGTCACGCTGGCGGCGCCCAACTGCAGCACGCGGATCGACAGCACGACCTCGCCGCTGGCGGTGAACTTGATGGCGTTGCCAGTGAGGTTGGTCAGCACCTGTTGCAGGCGCATGGCGTCGCCCAGCAGATGGCGCGGCAGGCGGGCATCGATATCGAAAAGTACCTCGACCGGCTTGGTGCCGACGTTGGCCGAGACGATCACCGACAGGTCGCGCAGAAGCTGGTCGATGCGGAAGGGGTGCGCGTCCAGCGTCATCTTGCCGGCCTCGACTTTGGAGAAGTCCAGGATGTCGTTGAGCAGACCCAACAACGACCGTGCCGCGCCCTCGGTCTTCACGGCGTAGTCGGCCTGGCGTGCGCTGAGCTCGGTCTTGCGCAGCAGCGCCAGCATGCC
>JANNWL010000355.1:0-32342 GCA_031414735.1 Burkholderiales bacterium
GTCCTTGCAGCGCTGGATGCGGTCGTACTCGGGCCACAGGCCCTTGGGTTCGTTGTTGAAGAGCAGGCCGTCGGGGCTGGGCTTCTTGTGCACCCGGTAAGCGCCCAGCGGCTCGCGCAGCGAGACCACGCGGCCGTGGGCTGGCGCCAGCAGGATGGGCACCGAATCGGCTGCGGTGCGCCAGGGCGGTTCCTCCATCGGCAGCACCTGGCGCAGGAAGGCGGCGCTGTAGGCGTTGCCGGAGCCCGGCGGCGTGCCGTACGTGGCAAAGCGGTCCAGCCGCGCCAACGCGGTGTCGTCGTTCATTTCGCGCGGCAGGCGCCGGCCTTGGCGGCGGCCCTCGCCATCGACGATGTCGAGCTGAAACTGCACCTTGCTGACCTCGCTGCCCGCGCCGTCAAACGCCGCGGCTGCGCGCTCTGCGGCCCGCGGGTACAACCAGTCGTCGGCATCCAGAAAGAACACGACCTCACCCGTGGCAGCGGCAAAGCCGGCGTTGTAGGCCGAGCCCTGGCCGCCATTGGGCTTGAACAGCGTGCGCACACGCACGCCGTAGCCGGCGATGACGGCACGTGAACCGTCGGTCGAGCCGTCGTCGACGACCAGCACCTCGGTGTCGGCGTGGGTCTGCTCCAGGGCCGAATCGATGGCGCGACCGACAAAGGCGGCGTAGTTGTGGTTGTTGACGACGATGCTGACCCTCATGCTGTCTCTCGTGTCGTGACCCTGCTGCGCCAGCGCGGCCGGCCGGCCTCTCGCGCCACCAGCGCGGCCAGCGCCATGCCCATCACCCAGGTGAAGGCGCGCGACTCGCCCAGATACGGGTAGCGGAACAGCTCGAAGGCCGCGATGAAGAACAGCGGGTTGGCCAGCACACCGACCAGATGGCCATCACGGTA
This sequence comes from Burkholderiales bacterium, assembly GCA_031414735.1. Classification (GTDB taxonomy): domain Bacteria; phylum Pseudomonadota; class Gammaproteobacteria; order Burkholderiales; family Burkholderiaceae_C; genus Rubrivivax. Next base: position 900 of record JANNWL010000355.1, read on the forward strand.
GGCGCGGTGCATGAGCCCGGCCACCAGCCCCCAGGTCGCCATGTAGATCACGCCGCCGACCCAGCCCAGATCGAGCAGCACGGCGAACACGCCAGAAGGGCTGTTGAATTCAGGGTCGGCATGGCGAACGAAGAACTCCGTGAGCGTGTACTCGTCGACGCCGATCAAGGCCGAGAAGCGCGGGCCCAGACCGGGCAGGTGGTGCAGCCAGGCGCCGACATGCTCCAGCCGCCAGGTTGGCCAGTCGGTGGTGGCCAGCAGCCCGGCGCCGTTGTTCAGCGAGGTGTAGTAGTACGAAGCCAGCCGCCCGGCCATGAAGCTCCAGAAGCCGTACTTGCCGTGGTAGGTGTCCGAGGCCCAGGAGCGCGACGACTCGGCCACACCGAACAGCAGCAGCACCACCGGGATCGCGGCATAGGGCCCCGCCAGCGCCAGCCCGCGCACCAGGCGCTGGCGGCTGCGCATGGCCGCCAGCGCCAGCGCCAGCGCCAGCGGCATGGTGTTTTCGATCAGCGCCAGCCGTTCCGACCAGGCATAGACGCGGAACAGCGTGAGCAGCAACAGCACGGCGGCCAGCGCGTGCAGCGCGATCGGCAACGCGCGTTGCACCGCCAGCAGCCTGTAGGCGTAGATCGAGAAGAACACCGGCGCGAAGTTGGCCAGCGAGGTCAGCCCCGGGGTCAGCTCGATGTCTTCCCGGCTGGGCTCGTAGGCGCCGGTCAGGATGCCCCACATCAGCGCCGGGTTGAAGAAGTAGTCGCGGAACCACACGCCATAAGCGAAAACCGCGATCAACCCCACCGTGGCCGCAGCGCTGTTCCAGCCCGCGCCCGCGTCGGCACCGGCATTCGGCGCTGGCGCGGCGCGCAGCCGGAGCTGGCTGCCGATGGCCGCGGCCGCGGCCAGCACCAGCAGCATGCCGACGGCGATGCCCAGGCTGCGGGCGTCGAGGAAGCGGACGGCGCGGATCGTCAGCACGCCGCCGGCGTCGCCCTGCGTGCCGGCCCAGGCCACGACCAGGATCACCGGGATCTGGAAGCCCAGCGCCAGGCCGGCAGGCGAACACCACCACGGCAGGCGGTGCGGCAAGGGCGGTGGCAGGCGGTCCATCGTTCAGGTCGGGGCCAGCCGCATCACGCGGCGCAGGGTCAGTGCGCCCAGCACCAGGATCAGCAACTCGGCCGCCAGCAGCGCCCAGCCGAAGACCAGCGGCCCGGGCACCCACAGCAGCAGACCCAGGAACAGCAGCGCGGCCAGGCCGACGATGGCCGCAAAGACCCGTTCGCGCCCGAACGCCACCAGGCTCTGGATGCCGAACAGGTTGCCCGCAGCGTGCACTGGCACGCTCAAGCACAACAGCGCGATCAGCGCCGCCGCCAGCGGCACCGGCTGGTGGAACACAAGTTCCGTGATGTGCGACGCGGCTGCGGCGCCTGCCAGTGCCAGCACGCTGCCGGCGGCCATCAGCAGCGCCAAGGTGCGGCGGCCCTCGCGCCGCACGCGCGCCGGCTCGCTGCGCGCGTGGCGCGACACGCGCACGTAGCTGAGTTGCTGGATCGGCATCAGCACCGCCTGCCCGGCCGCCTTCACGCGCAGCGCCAGGCTGGCCGCACCCACCGTGGCCGGGTCGCTGACGACACCCAGCAGCGCCACGCCGCCGTTGCCCAGCAGCGCACCGCCCAGGTTGCTCAGCAGGATGGACCAGCCGTCACGCAACAGCGCCGCAATGCGGCTGCGCGCCAGCCTGAGCGGGCCTTCGATCAAGCGCCGACGCCGCAGCAGGGCCCACGACAGCGCGCTGGTGCCCAGCGACACGAAGGCGTAGACCCACAGCGCCCAGGCCGCGTCCTGCGCCGTCGTCACCAGCAGCGCCAGCGCCACGATGCCGGCCGTGCGCATGGCCAAGGTGATGAGCAGCAGCAGCCGCGTGTGGTCGACCGCGCGCAGGTACCAGCTCACGTCGAAGGCAAAACCGACCAGGTAGGCCCACGTGCCGGCGATGAGCAGCGCGTCGACGCTGCCCTTCCAGAGCCACAACGCCAGGCTCATCGCCGCGCCCACCCCCGCGCTCAGCAACGCGCGCAGGGCGGTGACGTTGAACAGCACGTCCAGCCGGCGGCGTGGGTCGCTGCCGGACTGCGCCACCTCACGGATGCCCAGCCAGTCCGAGCCGCACTCGACCAGCACGCCCAGGAAGCCGCCCAGCGCGGTGTAGAAGGCCACCACGCCGTACTCGCTGAGGCCGAGCGCGCGGCCACAGATGACGGCGAAGGCCAGCGGGAAGGCAAAGGTGGCGGCGTGCGTGAGCGTCAACTCGGCCAGCGGGCGCAGTGACGACTTCATGCCGTGCCCCGGTGGTGGCCAGGCCCCTGCTCACGCCGGCGCAGCAGCAAACCGAACAGCAACAACGCGCCCAGCCAGAGATGGTTCATCAGCCACTCACCCGCAGGCAGCGCCAGCAGCCAGTCGGGCCGCACCACGGCGTTGGACATCAACGCCCAGGACAAGCCGAGCGCCACCCAGGCGCCGCGAGATGCGCCGCCGCTGGCCTGCCTGCCCAGCAGCAGCGCAAACACCGGCAGCAGGCCGCCGTAGTGGTGTTCCCAGGCGATGGGCGAGGCCAGCGTCAGCGCCGCCAGCATGGCCCCGAAGTCGAGCCCTCCGTCACGCACCTGCCGGCGCCGTGCCAGCACCAGCAGCAGCACCAGGGCACTGCCCGCCTGCGTGCCCCAATGCACGACGGGGTGGTAGCGGGGGAACACGCTGGGGTCCCACAGCGCGGGGTCGCCGGTGTCCCACCAACGGTTCAGCAGGCCGTTCAGGCTCTGGTTCGACCAGTAGACCTCGCCGACCTGGGCGATCTGCGAGAGGAAGTCGAGGTAGTGCCTGTGCGGCGCCACACCGTACACGGCAAGGGCCAGCAAGCTGCCTGCACCAAAGACCGCCAACAGGCCCGCCAACCAACGCCAGCGGCCGCGCAAGGCCCCCCAGGCCACGAACAGCGCGTAATGCGGCTTGAGCAGGCAGCACAGACCCACCAGCGCGCCCGAGGTCAGCGGCCAGCGTGACAGCGTGAGCAGGGCCAACCCGAGCGCGAGGTTCAGGAAGATCTGCACCTGGCCCAGCCGGTGGCCCTGCAGCAGCGGGTAGAACGTCAACCCAAGCGCCGCAGCCAGCACCAGCACAGGCAGCGCCTGGCGCGTGGACCACCCGGCCAGGCTGCGCCGCAGCAGCACCAGTCCGCTGGCGATCACCCCCAGCGTGGCGGCCGCCGAAAGCACGTCGATCCAGGCCTTGGCCGGCCAGGGTCCGTAGGCCGCGAAGGTCTGTGCTGCGAGGTCGCCCGAGCAGTCCAGCGGCAAGCGCGGCGGTGCTGGCAGCACTTCGAGCAACAGCAGCGACGAAGGCGGGTACTGGTACTTGCAGTGGTCCAGGCGCAGCGTGCGCAGGTGCGGCGACTCGCCGGACTCGAGCATCCGGAAACGGCCCGACCACATCGGCGACCAGGAGTCCATCGCCACCGGCCGCACCAGCGCCCGCATCTGCAGCAGGCTGGACGAGCGCAGGGCTTGCAGCACCGTCTCGCCGCGCAGCAGGCTGGTGGCATACACAGCGCTGCCGAGCAGGACCGCCAAGCCCAGCACCAGCCAGAGCGCACGCAGCAGCACCCGCCGCTGGCGCAGCACCGTGGCCGGACCGGCGGCGGTGTCGGCGACCGACACGACCGGAACGCCTGGCGCAGCCACGTTGCTCATGGCGGCCCGCCCACGGGCACGCTGGCCAGGGCGCCCACTGCACACAGGCGTCCCGCGCGGGCCAGCAAGGCGCCCGGTGGCACATTGGGCAGCCCGGCGCAGTCGTCCACCACCGCGGCCACGCCGCTCCTGCGGGCATGGCGCAAGCGCGACGGCCAGTCGTGCAGGCCCATCAGGGCGGCCCGGCGTTCCTGCCACTCTGGCAGGTAGGCGGGTTGCCAAAACACGGCCGCACCGCGTTTGTGGTCGACCCACACCGGGCGCTGCGCGTGGTACTGGAAGGCGCCGCTGCCGGCATCGGCGGGCTGCCACAGCCCGGTGTCCAGCGGCAGCATCACCACGTCGCCAGCTTGCGTCTGCTGCCGCACCTGCTGGGCCACTTTCACCCAGTCGGCCAGCGACTGCTGCAGCTGGGCCTGGCGCAGCCGCTCGACACCCGCGGCGCCAGCGCAGCCCAGCACCGCCAGCGCCGCGACCCCCACCCCGAAGCCACGCCAGCGCACCGCCGGCATGCGGCGCAGCCCTGGCCACAGGCGCTGCACGGCCAGCGCCAGCGGCAGTACCAGCAGGGCCGGCCGCACCGTCAGCAGGGCCACCGCCAGCCAGGGCGCGCGCCACAGGCGGTCGGTGGCCTCAGGCGACTGCGCGGCGCGCAGCAGCCACACGCCCAGCACCAGCGCCGCCAGAAAGTGGAAGAAGACACTCACGCGCAGCAGGTGCAGGTTCAGCCACAGCGGCGACGCCGTCAGCAAGGGCAGCACCAACCCGATCGCGTAGACCGCGCCATAGGCCAGCCCCAGTTGCGCCAGCGTGCGCGCCGCCGGCCCCGAGGCGCCATCGCGCAGTGCACGCAGGCCCAGCGCGGCCACCAGCAGCACGGCACCCAGCCCCAGCCACTGCACCAGCGGCATCTCCGACGCCAGGAAGTGATAGGGGTAGTACGCGCGCAGGAAATCGCGGTGGTCTGGTCCGCCCGTGGCGACGCTCAGCTGCCCGGCACCGGCGGCGCGCCACAGCACCGACCCGGCCAGTGCAGCCGCCACCGCGCCGCCGGCCAGCAGGCCGGGCAGCTGCCGACGCGGCCACGAAGGTTCAGCACGCCAGGCGCGCAGCGCCAGCCAAAGCCAGGGCGCCAGGTTCCACACCGCCATGAAACCGTTGAGGAAAAACACCGCGCCGTTGAGCGCCAGCGCCAGCCCGAATCGGCCGCGCAAACAGGCCCACCACAACAGCAGGGTGAGGGCCGTGGCCAGTTCGGAATGGCTGAAATAGTCGATGAACAGCCCGCCGTGCCCGGCGTAGGCCGTGCCGCGAAGAAGCGGCGTGCTGGCCACGACCGCCACGAAGCCCAACTGCTGCAAACGGCCCCGCAGACCCAGTTCGCCAGCCAGCAACAGCATCGCGTAGAGGGTCAGCGCCTTGGTCGCGAACAGCAACAGGGGCAGCAGCAGCGTGGCCGGAACGACGGCGTCGCTGCCCCTCAGCAGCACCCACAGGCCGGACTGAAAGCGCGACAGCGACTGCACGAAAGCGTCGCCCGCCATGCCGGGCTGCGCCGCCAGGTCGGCCAGCAGCGGCAGGTGGAAGACGTTGTTGCCCTGTCCCAGGAGGTGGCCCGTCCACAGCCACGACAGCGCCGCGCCGGCACTGCACACCGCCACCAGCCCCGGTGCGCCCTGCCAGGCACGCGGCGGCAGCCCCTGGCGCGGCGCCGTGGTGCTGGTGCTGGTGCTTGGTGCGGCGTCGGTGCCGTGGACCTGCGAGCCTGCGGGCATCGCGCCTCAGTGCTCGGCCATCACGACGCCAGCCACCAAGACGCCAGCGCGCGTCATGCCCTCTACCAGCTTCTGCATCGCCTTCAAGGGGCTGTGGTGGCGGCGTCCGACCAGCACGGCCGCGCCGGCGGCCGCGGCGATGACGCGCGCGTCGGCGCCGCGCTCGGCGGCCGGCGTGTCGATGACCACATGGTCGAAAGAACCAGCCACGGAAGCCAGCAAGCGGCGGAAGTTCTGGCCCTGCAGCAACTCCAGCGGGTTGGGCGGCACCGACCCGGCCAGCAGCAGGTGCAGGTCGGGCAGATCGGCGACACGTTGGATCATGCTGGTCGCGCCCCGGTTGGCCAGCAGTTCCGACAGACCCAGCGCGCGCTGCACACCGAAGTGGCGGTGCTGCTGCGGCGATCGCAGGTCGGCGTCGATGAGCAGCGTGCGCGCGCCGAGCTGGCTGAAGGCAATCGCCAGGTTGGCAGCGCAATGGCTGCGGCCGACACCCGCCCCGGCGCCCACCACGGCCAGCGGTCGGCGGGTCAGCCTTTCATCGGCCATCAGCTGCGCGCGCAGGTCGCGGAAGGCCTCGGCCTGCGCGCTGAAGGGGTCGCAGGCCATGACCAACGCCGGGTGGTCGAGCTCACGCCCGCCGCGCGCCCAGGCGTACCGGTACTGCTGAGACAGCGCCCAATCGACATCGACAGGCCGCGCCAGCCCCAGCGCCACGGCGGCCTCGCCGAAGCGCAGGCCTTCGCGGACTTGGTGCAGTTTGATGCGCGTGATCTCCTCGTCGTCCAGGGGCTGCGCGGCACGCAGCAGCTCGCCCAGCCGCGGGCGTGGGGCTTGCGGCGGGTCGCGCAACGAGCCCAGGTCGAAGTCTGGAATCGTCTCGATGTCGAGATCGGGGCGCGCGGTCATTGCCCTGCCCCCGCGCTGGCCGCAGGCGCAGGCGCGGCCGGCCGCCCACCACCGATCAGGCGTCGGCCCGGCGGCGGCGGGCCGTCCTCGAAGCGCGAGTTGAGGCCACCGCCGCGACCGGTGCGGCGCGGCGGCAGGCGCACGAGAAGGGGCAGGCCCAGGGCGAGCGACACGTCCTCGGCGCCGCGCAGCCGCATGTCGAGCTTCTCAAGCACCAGCACCAAGCCGAGCGCCAGCAAAACGCCGGCCACGGCGGCCAGGCCCAGGGCGGTGCCCAGCTTGGGCGAGGACCGACGCGCCGGCGGCGTGGCGTCCTTGATGACGGTCACCGAGGCCTTGGTGCGTTCGCTCTCCATGGCGCTGCGCGTGCCCTGGGCCAGCATCGCGTCGTAGTTGCGTTGGGCGTTCTGCACCTCGCGCTCGAGCACGGCCACCTCGTCGGAGCGCCCCTTCAGGCGCAGCACGCGCTCGCGCTGCCCGGCCAGCGCCGCCTGGGCTTGCTGCAGGCGCGACCGGTTGACGCTGTTGTTCAGGCCCACGCTGGAGGCCACGCGCGCCGAGGCCTGTTCGAGCTGCAGCCGCAGCGCCTCGGCGGCGGCCTGCGCCTCGCGCACCTGCGGGTGGCTGTCGCCCAGACGCGCCCGCAACTCGTCCAGGCGTGCCAGCTGTTGTGTGAGCTGGCCCTGCATCACCACCAGCATGGGGTTGGTGACGACCTCGCTGAGGCGGCCGCCCTGGCCGCGCGCTTCGCTCTCGCGGCTGCCGGAGTCGGCAGTCACCGCCTGCAGCGCCGACACCTGCGACGACAACTCCATCAGGCGGGCGGTTTCCACGTCCATGCGCTGGTCGGTGCCGCCGACGATGCCGCCCTCGCGCTGCAGGTCCGACAGGCGCGCGCGCGCATTGGTGAGTTCATCACGCAGGGCCGCCGCACGTTCGTCGAAGAAACGCTTGTCGGCGCGTGCCGGCTCCACGCGCAGTTCCAGCGAAGTCTGGATGTAGGCCTGGATGACGGCATTGGCGACCTGGGCGGCGAGCTGGCGGTCGAGCGCGGTGAACGAGACCGACAGCAGGCCGGAATCGCGCGACGGCGCCACCTCCAGCGTCGTGCGCAGCTGCGACACGGCCCAGGCCGTGTAGTCACCCTGGCCGCCGGTGCTGAGCTGCCACTGCTCGGGGCTGTCGGGCACCGCCACCCCGGCCGTCTGCAACCGCCGCAAGGCCAGGCCCAGCACGCGGTCGCTGGTGACGAGATCGATCTGGGTGCTGATGAAACCCGGCCCGAGCGGCATCAGGGCCGCACCCGACATCGAGTCACTGGGACGCAGTTCCAGCAGGACGGCAGCATTGGCAGTGAATTTGTCTGGCAGCACGGACACCACCGCCGCAGCCGCCGCGAGCACGCTCAGTGCAACGGCCAGGCCCAGGCGCCAGCGCGCAGCCAGCACGATCAGGAAGCGCGGCAGTGACAAGTCATCTTCTCCCAGCAACCTCAAGCGGTGTTGCAGAACCGGCCGACCGCGCTGCGGCCGCGGCGCGTTGATCAAACCCATGCCGTACCGGCGCCTGCCCGCAGCCCCCCCATGCACCGACCGCAATGCTGAAGCATCCGCATGACACGGCGCCGGGGCGGCATGCAAGTGCGATGCCCGACCGTGAAAAGGCACACGCGAACCAGCGGCGTCGCGCTCGCGCCCCGGCAGGTGCCGCGCAAACCCTGCGCGCATCAACACGGTTCTCCTGGTGTACCTTGAAACGCCAAGTGAGCAGCATCTTCTTCACGAACCAAGTCACGGCACCACCTGAATGCGGGGGGTGGGGACGCCCCTCTGAGCCTATCACTGCGATACAAACGGGAGCTGTTGCGGAGTCTCACGAACACGCCCGCGGAAAGACATCCCAAATGACCATTTCAGCCTTCCTCGCCGATCGACTGCGGCTGGCCGGCACGACGCCGGCTTCGCTTTCGCAGGCGCGGTGGCGCACCAGCCTAGAGCTCAGGCTTCACCAGACCGTCGCAACACTGATTCTGCTGGCACTTTCGCCGCTGCTGCTGGGCGTTGCCTTGTGGATCATGCTCAGCGAGGGCGGGCCGGTGTTCTACGGTCACTTCCGCGTCGGGCAGGACGGGCGGATGTTCCGCTGCCTCAAGTTCCGCACCATGTGCCTGGACGCCGAGGCGGCATTGCAGCGTGTGCTCGCCAGCGACCCGACGGCACACGCGGAATGGGCACGCGACCACAAGCTTGAGAACGACCCCCGCATCACGCCCATCGGCAGGCTGCTGCGCCGCACCAGCCTGGACGAGCTGCCACAACTGCTGAACGTGCTGCGCGGCGACATGTTGCTGGTCGGGCCGCGCCCCATCACGGCCGAAGAACTGGCCCGCTATGGCGCCACGCGTTGGCACTACCTGAGCGTGCGCCCCGGCATCACCGGCCTGTGGCAGGTGAACGGGCGCAACCGACTGAGCTACGAAGAGCGCGTGGCGCTGGACCGCCACTACGTCGAGCGTCGCAACCTGTGGCTGGACATCGGCATTCTCTGGTGCACCGTGGCCGCCGTGCTGCAAGGTGACGGCGCCAAATGACCGCAGTTCCCGGCCCCGATGTCGAGTCTCCAGGTTCGCAAGGGACGACGGCAGACCCGTCGGACCAACCGGTCTACCGGCCGCGGCGCGTGGTGCACCTGGTGGGGCATGCCACCCCCGAGGTGCTGAGTTTCCTGGCGCCGGCCACGCTGGCGCTGGCGCGCGATGGGGTCAGGCAGCACATCCTCGTGATGCAACTTGACGCCGGGGCGCGGCGCGTCTCGCAATGGGGCCTGGCAACGCAAGCCGTGGTCGAGGTGCTGGCCCCCGAGCCCCGGCGCATGCTGCGCTGGCACCGCCTGGCCCAGGCCCTGAACCGGGCATTGGCCAGCGACAGGCGGGCCGTGCTGCACCTGCACGGCTACCTGCCGGCGCTGCTGGGGTCGGTGGCATTGATGGTGGCGCGCCGGCGCACGCCGACGGTGTACACGCCGCACGGCTCGCGTGCCTTGCAAAGCGCCTTGCCCTTCGGTGCCCTGCTGCGTGCCGTGGGGCGCACATCGGCTGCATCGATCACGAACCACGCGTTCGAATCGAACCGGCTGTCGGGACAGACCCGCACGCCGGTGCACATGGCCGAGTGCCCGCTGCCACCCGCGCTACTGCGCGCCGACCGCGTCGAGGGCGACCGGGCGCGGGTCGTCGCCGGCGCGCTCGAGCAGTCCGCTCACGGCGCGCGTGACGTCGCCCGGATGGCCGTGCTGCTGGGTGGCGACGGGCTGGACGTGCAGTTCGAGTGGACCGGCGCCCTCGACGACGCCGCCCGCGCCCTGTTGCGCGCGGTGCGCATTCCGAACTTTGGCGACCCCGCTGTCGCCGAGCCTGCCATGCAAACCGCCGCGGACGCCGGTGCGCCCGCGGACGGCGTGCAAACCGACGACGGGTTGTCCCGGCTGGCCAGCGCATGGGTCCACCTGGCGCCGGCACCGGTCAGCCACTTCCCGGTGCTGCTGGCGCAGGCGATGGCGCTGGGCGTGCCCTGCGTGGCGCTGGACGTGCCTTGCCACCGGGCGCTGATCCGCCACGGCGAAACCGGCTACCTGTGCCAGAACCCTGACGATTTGCTGCACTGGACCGCAGCGCTGCTGCAGTCGCCCGCACTGCGTGCGCAGATCGGCGCGGCGGCCCGCGAGCACGCCCGCAGCCGCTCCGACGAGGCGCAGTTTCACCGTGCATTGACCGCAGCCTATGCGGCGGCCGTTCCCGGTACCGGCAAGCGCATGGGTGTCGTCGCACAGCGTCCGGGATGGGTGGCAGACGCCGGGGTGCTGCGGTGAGCCTGAACACGCTCGCACTCGTGCTCTTCAGCGTCAGCCTGTCGGCACTGGCCCAGCTGCTGCTGAAGCTGGGCATGTCGGGCAGCGCCGTGACGCAGGCCCTGCGTGACGGCCCGCCGCTGCAGGCGGCCTGGACCATCGCCCGCGACCTGCCGGTGCTGGGGGGCTTGAGCCTGTACTTCGCCAGCGCGGCGGTCTGGCTGCTGGTGCTCGCGCGCCTGCCGCTGAGCGTGGCCTACCCCTTTGTCGGTCTGGGCTTCATCCTGACCATGCTGCTTGGCTGGCTGGTGCTGGGCGACAACCTGAATGCGTCGCGCGTGGCCGGCACCGTCTTGGTGACCCTCGGCGTCGTGCTGATCGCACGGAGCTGATCGATGCACACCACGGCCAGCCTGCCCCTGTGCGTCGATTGCGACGGCTCGCTCATCCGCACCGACCTGCTGCACGAGAACGTCTTCGCCCTGTTGAAGGCGCGCTGGTTCATGCTGCTGTGGCTGCCCTTCTGGCTCTTTCAGGGCAAGGCCACGCTCAAGCGCAAGCTGGCCGAACAAGCGCAGGTGGACGCTGCGACGCTGCCCTACAACGAGGCACTCGTCGCCTGGCTGCGCCAGGAGAAAGCGCGCGGGCGCACCATCGTGCTGGCCACCGCATCAGACCTCAGCCTGGCCAAGTGCGTGGCCGCCCACCTGGGCGTGTTCGACGAGGTCATGGCCAGCGAGGGCGGCGTCAACCTGGCCGGGCCTGAAAAGGCGCGCCAACTCAGTGCCCGCTACGGCGAGCGCGGGTTCGACTACGTGGGCAACAGCGAGGCCGACATGGCCGTCTGGCGCCAGGCCCACGGCGCCGTGGTCGCCGGCAGCTCGCATGGCATGAAGGACCGCGCCGCCGGCGTCGCCAAACTGCTGCAGGTGTTCCAGACCCCGCGGGCGCAGCTGCGCGACTACGTGGGTGCCCTGCGCCTGCACCAGTGGCTGAAGAACCTGCTCGTGCTGCTGCCGGCGCTGGCGGCGCACCGCATCGGCGACCCGGCCACGCTGGGCACGGCGCTGCTGGCGATGCTGTCCTTTGGCTTGTGTGCATCCAGCGTCTATGTGCTGAATGACCTGCTCGACCTGCCTTCGGACCGCGCGCACCCACGCAAGCGCCACCGGCCCTTTGCCTCGGGCCGGCTGCCGGTGGCGACCGGCGCGGTGATGATCCCGTTGCTGCTGGCCGCGTCGCTGGCCGCCGCCTGGACGCTGCACCCGACCTTCAAGCTCGTGCTGCTGGCCTACCTGCTGGCCACGGTGGCGTACTCGGTGCGGCTGAAGAACCATGTCGTGATCGACGTGATCCTGCTCGCCGGCCTGTACACCACGCGGGTGGTGGCGGGTGCTGCGGCCACGCAGATCGTGCCGTCGTTCTGGCTGCTGGCGTTCTCGATGTTCCTGTTCTTCAGCCTGGCCCTGGTCAAGCGCTACGCCGAGCTGTTCGCCGCGCTGAAGCAGGACAAGACCGGCGCGGCCGGCCGCGGCTACGTGGTCGACGACCTGCCCCTGCTGATGAGCCTGGGCCTGTCATCGGCCATGGCGGCGCTGATGGTGCTGGCGCTGTACGTCAACAGCCCCGACGTGATCCGCATGTATGCGCAGCCGGTGTGGCTGTGGCTGCTGGTGCCCTTGAACCTGTACTGGGTGAGCCGGGTCTGGATGAAGAGCCACCGCGGCCTGATGCACGACGACCCGGTGGTCTTTGCCGTGCGCGACGTGCAGAGCCTGGTCGTGCTGCTGGCCTGCCTGGTCGTGATGGTGCTGGCCATGAGCGGCGTGGGTTTGCCCAGCTGGGCCCGCTGAGCGCAAGTCGCGCTCCACTGCCCAGCGGGCGGACTCGCGCAGGGCACGTCAGGCGCTCAGACGCAAGCCTGCTGCCGGCGACAGGCTGGTGGAGGCTCTCGTGCTGTCCGGTCGCTACCAGAACGCAAGCGAGGTGCTGCGAGATGGGTTGCGTCTCGTCGAGGAGCGGGAGCGCCACGAGGGTGCCAAGCTGAAGGCTTTGAAACAAGCAGCCCGCCAAGGCTGGACGGATGTGTCCGCTGGGCGCTACACGGATGTCGTCGATGACCAACTCGAAGACTGCGTCGGGCAGCTGGGCCTGCGCGCTGCACAGGCGGCCAAGACGGCGAGTTGATGTTCGGATACCGCCTCTCGGAGGCTGCGCAACGCGACGCCGTCAGCGCCAAGTCCTTGTCAGCCTGAGCGGATCCGTGCACGACCGTTGCACGACCTTTGCACGACCGCCAGGCCCCCTTGGCGAGCCCAGCATTTCAGCGCAACGCCACTGCCTTGAGCGTGACGTTGCCCGTGCCCGCTGCCTGGGTCCAGCTCAGCGTCAGACGCTGGCCAGCTGAGGCCGCGCGGTAGGTGAAGGTGTAGGCGCGCACGTAAGCGCCAGAGACGGCCGCCGTGGTGTTGACATAGTCGGCCACCGAGCCGTCGGACAGGCTGGCGACCAGCCGGCCGCTGGAAGCGCTGCCGCCGACGTAGATGGTGACGCTGCGGCCCGTCGTCGATGCCGGCACGGTGACCGAGAAGCCGCGGCCCACGCCACTGACGAGCACGGCGTTGTTGTTGCGGCGCGAACTCAGCGTCGGGCTGCCGTCGGACCACTCGAAGTCGCGCGCATCGTTGCCAAAGGTCTGTACCGTGCCGCCGCCGACCAAGGTGTAGTTGCTGACTTGGCTGCCACCCGTGAGGTCGCGGTTCAGGCCAGGCACGCCGTCGCCCCAGTGGGCCCAGTCGATGGCGCCCACGGTGGTGAGCTTGACGCTTGAGGTCGACGTGCTGACCGACGCCGTGAGCAGACCGGGCACGGGCGGCGCGATGACGGTCCAGTTGAAGGCCGCGCTGGTGGCGGCGCCGCTCGCGTCGCGTGCCGTCACGACAACGTTGCCGATGCCCGCAGCGCTGGGGCTGCCGGAGATGGCGCCGCTGTTGGCGTTGATGACCAGCCCCGCCGGCAGGCCGGTGGCGGTGAAGGTGAGTGCGTCGCCATCGGGGTCGCTGGCTTGCACGGCCAGCGAGACGGCGCTGCCCTGCGTGCTGGTCTGTGCGGGCGGTGTCGTGATGCTCGGTGGCCGGTTGGCCTGCACGGTCCAGGCGAAGCTGGCGCTGGCACTGCCGCCACGGCCGTCGCTGACCGTCAACGTCACGTTGCTGTTGCCAGCCGTCGTGGGCGTGCCGGAGATGACGCCGCTGCTGGCGTTGATGGCCAGCCCCGGCGGCAGGCCGCTGGCGGTGAAGGACAGCGTGTCGCCATTGGCGTCGCTGGCGGCCACTGTCAAGCTGGCCGCGCGGCCTTGCACTGTTGTCTGCGCGGCAGGTGCCGCGATCACCGGCGCCACGTTGGCGGCGGCGACGGCGCCCAGCGCCACGGCGTTGAAGGCCACATTGCCGGTGCCGGCAGCCTGGGTCCAGCTCAAGGTCAGCGTGGCCGCCGTGCTCAACGCGCCGTAGCTGACCGTGTAGGTGCGAACGTACTGGCCCGTGGCCACCGCTGTGGTGTCGACGAAATCGGCCGCCGAGCCGTCAGACAGGCGGGCCCTGAAGGTGCCGCTGGAATTCCAGCCGCCCACCGCCACCGTCACCGTGCGCCGGGTGTTGGCGGCGGGCACCACGACCGAGAAGCCGTTGCCGATGCCGGCCAGGTACAGGCCGTTGCGGTTGCCGGTGCTGGTGGCAGTCGGCGTGCCGCCGGTCCAGCTGACAGACCGCAGGTCGTTGTTGTAGGCGATGGCCGCCCCGCCCACGAACACCACGCCACCCACCTGGGCTGTGACGCCGGCCCTGCGCACCAAACCCGGCGCGCCGCCGTTGCCCCAGTGCGACCAGTCGGCGCCGCCCAGGGCATTGAGGTCGAGCGCGGTGGTGGCGCTGCTGACGGTGGCCGTCAGCGCGGCCTGCGAGGGCGCGGCGGGTTCGTCGGCGCCGATCTCGCGCAGGTACTGCGCCAGGTTGGCCAGGTCGGCGTCGGACACGGTGGTGCCGCGGTGGGCCAGGATGGCCGCTTCCAGCGTCGGCGCCGAGCCGTCGTGCAGATAAGGCCCACTGCGCCACACATCGCGCAGTGTCGGTGGGTCGATGCCGGTGAGCGTGCCGAACAGGCGCATGCCGCTGCTGGGCTTGAGCGTGCCGATGTCCTGCAATGCCGCCGTGGCCGAACTCGTGAACGCCGCGCCGCCGTGGCAGCTGGCGCAGGACAGCGCCGTGAAAACGGTGCGCCCGGCGCTGGCGGCAGCGCTCAAGGCGGCGGCCGTGGGGCGGTTCGGGCTCGGATCGAACACCGACAGCGAATTGACATAGGCGGCCATCGCGTCGAGCTCGGCCGACACACCGGCCTTGGGGTCGCCCAGCGGCTGGCTGCGCGTGCCGGTGTTGAACTGGGCGTCGCTCATCAGCCCGGTGCCGCCGGCCAGCGAACGGATCTGGCCTTCGAAGTCCTGCACCTCGTCGAAATTGGCGCTCCAGTGCAGGCGGCCCTGGCTGCCGGCGGTGCCAGCGCGCCCGCGCAGTGAGGGCGTGTTGCGCAGGCCTTCGCCCAGCGAGCGCAGGTCCCACACGCGGCCGTCGGCCTGGCCGTCGTTGTGGCAGCTGGCGCAGCTCATGTAGCGGTCGCGGGCCAGCCGCGTGTCGCGGGCGTCATAGAAGAGCTGCTTGCCCAGCAGCACGTTGGGGGCCAGGGCCTCTGCGCCGATGCTGGACAGTGTGGCCAATGGCGTGACGGCGGCACGCGCCTGTTGCGTCAGCGGGCTGAGGTCGAACACGCC
This sequence comes from Burkholderiales bacterium, assembly GCA_031414735.1. GTDB lineage: Bacteria > Pseudomonadota > Gammaproteobacteria > Burkholderiales > Burkholderiaceae_C > Rubrivivax. Next base: position 16,007 of record JANNWL010000355.1, read on the forward strand.
AACGCTGCGGTCCATGAAGTTCTGCACGTACAGCGTGCGCCGGTCGGGCGACACCAGCACGGCCTGCGGCGCGCGACCGACGTCGATGCGCAGGATGGGCACGCGGCGGTGGGCGTCCAGCACCGCCACTTCGCGGCTGGTTTCAAGTGCCACGAAGAGGTACAGGCCGAGCGGGTCAAAGGCCGCGGCGCTGGCCAGGCTGGCGTTGTCGTGGTCGATGCGGGCGCTGAGGTCCTCGCGCTGGTTGACGAGGTCCAGCCGCGAACTGACGGCGCGCACGGTGCTCTGGAAGTTCAGCGCCAGGCCGTCGCGTGTGCTGCCGCGCAGGATGTTGTCCTGCTTGCTCGGCACCCAAGCCTGCGTGCCGTCGGGCGAGAGGGCAGGCGCACCCAGGTAGTTGGGAATGCCGCGACCCTGGTTTTCTGCATCGGGCTGGTCGCTGTGGGCCAGTTGCAGGGTGCGCAGCAGCGTCATCGTGCCGCTGTTGATGACCAGCACCTCGCCACCGGCACCGGCCGTGGTGGGTGTGGCGGTGCTTTCGCCAGGCATGGGCGGCGTGATGAAGCGCGACACGTAGGCCGTGCTGCCATCGGCCGCCACGGCGACATGGCGTGGGTTGGCGCCCACGGCCAGCGTGCCCACGATGGTGTTGGTGCCGGTATTCAGCTTCAGCAGCTGCCCCGTGGCTTCCAGCACGACGAGCGCGCTGCTGCCCACGCTGGCCACGGCCAGGCCGTGCGGTTGCGCGGCGCGCGGCAGCGCGATGGTGGCCGTCACGGCCAGGGTGGTCGGGCTGATGACGGAAATCGTCGAGGCACCCTTGTTCGTGACCCAGAGGTTGCCCCCGGGCACCACGGCCACGGCGCGTGGGTCGGCGCCGACGATGATCTCGGCCGCGCGGACGCGGGTCACGGTGTCGAACACCGCAACGGTGTTGTTGTCCGGGTTGACGACCCACAGCCGGGCGCTGCCCGCAGTGCGCGTCTCGAAGGCCATGGCCGACGACACGCGTGGCGTCTGGGCTGTGGCCGCGAGGTGGCTTTGCACCATCACCGTCTGCGTCTGCACGGCGCCGCCGTCGCCACGCGCCGTGACGGTGGCGAAGAACACACCCGGCGTGGTGTAGACGTGGCTGGCGTCGCCCGACGCCGACGGCGCGGTGGCTGCGCTGCCGTCGCCGAAGTCCCAGCTGTAGGTGACGTTGCTGCCGCTGGCCGCGGCCGTCAACTGCGTGGTGCTGCCCACCACGGTGGGTGTCGGCGCAGGTGGCGGGCTCAGCACCAGGCCGCCAGCGGACGGGTTGATGGTCCAGGTGATGCCCGTGCTGGCGCTGTTGATGCCGTCGCTGGCGGCGAGCTGCACGCTGTAGGTGCCCACCGCGGTGGGCACGCCGCTGATGCGCCCGGTGACGGCGTCCAGCACCAGCCCGGGCGGCAGACCGCTGGCGGTGTAGGTGAGCGCGTCGCCGTTGGGGTCGGTGGCGGCCAGCTGCAAGCTGATCGTCGCGCTGGCGATGCTGGTCTGGTTGCCGGGTGAGCTCAGCACCGGCTGCACGCCAGTGTTCAATGCGGCGGCCACGTTCACGCGCACCATCTTTGCCACCGAGGGCACGCCGGCGTCGTCGATGACGAAGAGCATCCAGGTGCCCGGCGGCACGTCGGAGGTGCGGGCCGGGATCTGTACCGACAGGCGCCCGGCCTGCGTCGCCTGTGTGGCAAAGGGCAGATCGACGAAGCGCTGCTCCATGTTCCAACCGTGCGTCACCGAGCCGGTCTTGACGAAGGTGACGCGGCTGACCGGTCGCGCGCTGGTTGTCGCGACCTGCACCGTGCGGCCGGGGTCGACCACCGTGGGCGCGCTGTCGATCAGTGGCCGCGGCGCGAAGGTCGCAGCGGCGGTGAACAGGTACGGCGGGTAGTAGATCTCGCCGTTGTTGTTGATCTCCGGGCCTTTTTCGTTGATGCCCGAAGCCCCGCCGCCGGCCACCAGCACGGTGGCGTCGGGCAACAGGATGCCGATGTTGTGGTACAGCCGCGACCGCACGCCGGTGGCGCCCGGCGCCCAGGTTCCGGTCTGCGGGTTCCAGATCTCGACCTGGCGCGCGACGATGGACGACAGGTCGTTGTAGACGCTGCTGCCGCCGCTGGCCAGCACGCGGCCGTCAGGCATCAGGGTGGCGGTGCCCAGGCGGCGCTGGAAGGCCAGCGCGGCGGTGCTGGTTACCACCGGGGTGGCGCCGTTGATGTCGATGACCACGGCGTTGCGGGAATTGCCGCCGAACTGCAGGATGCGCCCGGGCGCGAACATCGCCGCCGTGCTGTCGTCACCGACCGTGGCTGCAGCCAGTTGGCCGGCAAAGCTGATGCTGCCGTTGCCGGCGGTGTCGACCCAGTACAGGCGGCCGGGGCCGTCGAAGCCGAACAGGCGGCCGTCGGGGGCCACGAAGTTGCGCGGGTAGTACCAGCCCAGGCTGGACGTGTTGACGCCGCTCATGAGCCGGAAACTGCCGGCGCCAGAGCGCACCTCGGGCAGGTCCTGCCCGCCGGCACCGCCCTGGATGTAGATCTCGCCGTTGAGCAGCGTGGTCTGGCTGGCGTACCAGCGCGCGCGGTTCATGTTCGACGAACGCGTCAGCGAGTTGTCGGCCAGGCTGAAGAGGTTGGTGTTGTTGTTGCCGGTGTTGGTGGTGCCGCTGCCGTTCCAGGTGTCGCCGCCGGCCAGCAGCACGGCGTTGCCGCCGGGCAGCATGATCTGCGAGCTGCAAAACAGGTCGGTGCCGGTGCCGTTGGGCAGGGTCAGGTGGCTGCCGGTGTCGGCATCCCAGACGTCATAGATGAAGCTGCCGGTCTGCGTGCCGTCGGCATTGCTGCCGTAGGTGAGCAGCCGGCCGTCGGAAGTGAGCACTGCATGCAAGGGGATGAGTGGCCAGGGCTTCAGCGGGCCGAACATGCCGCGGGTGGGCGCATCGGCCGGGATCGGCGTGCCCGCCGGCAGTGCTTCCAGGCGGAACGCACGGTTGCCGCTGCTGTCGGCTGCGGCTTCGCTCTTGTCCACGCCACTGCCGCCGCCGCAACCGGAAAGAAGGAGCGAAAGCACGCCGACGGCGAAGGCGGCCAGCGCGGGTAGGCGGGGAAAGGTCATCAAGAGCCCTGGAGGGTTGGGCACGCCGCAGGGCGTGGGCTGAATCAATACAAAGTGTTACCGACGAGCGGGACCCTGGGCACCCCGCAGATCGGGGGGCGCGCAGCAGGCCGGGCTGCTTGTCAGGCGCAAGCTCACGTCAGCTCACGTCAGCTCACGCCAAACCAGCCACCGTCACGGCCGCCGGGTTGGCGACATCACCGGCTGGGTGGCGCAGAGCTTGAACCGGCCGCTGGCATGCAGCGTGGCGGCACCTTCCGGGCAGGCCGGGCCGTCATACGGCGGTGGCACGAAATACGGGATGCCCTGCTCGCGGGCGAACTGCAGAAACTGCGGCGGCGTGCGCAGCTCACGCGCAGCCCGGTAGCGGGGCGCCCAGCGGTGGAAGAACTGCGGCGACCACATCACCGCTGCGCCCTGCTTCCAGTCCACCCACACCGGCGTGCGTGCATGGAGCTGGAAGTTGTGGCTGATCAGGTACACGTCGCGCGGCCGGTCAGGGGCTTCGATGGGGACCAGCACCTCACCCGCGATGGGGTGGCCGCGCAACCAGGCCGCCAGCGCCGTCCAATCGGCCTCGTCCTTCGGGTCCTCCTGTTCCTGCATGGCGTGCAGCACCGTCGCGTGGCGCTGCTCGAACTGCGACCCGGCCAGCGATGCCGCCGTGACGCCCAGCACCGCCGCCAGGTGCAGCCTGGGCACCGACTGCAGCGGCCGGCGCGCCAGCCACAGGGCAGCCAGGCCCGCCGCAACAACCAGCACGGCCAGGCTGCTGGCCGGGGTGGGGCGCATGGCCCAGTTCAGGGCCAGCATGGCGGTCGTCAACGGCAGCAGCCACAGCCAGGGCCTGAGCTGCGCGCGTGCGCCCACCCCCCGGCCCCAGGCCACGGCCAGGCACAGGACGGCGATGGCCGGCATGCCGAAGCGCCAGGGGATGAACAGCATCAGCACCGCCAACAGCAGCGCACCGCGCTGCCACGCCAGGCTGGCCGGGTCGGCCAGGATGCGCGCCGCCGCGCAGGCCACCAGCAAGAGCGACACCGCCTGCACCACGCCATCCACGCGCATCAGGTGCAGGTTGAAGAGCAGCCGGGCGTCGATGAAGTAAGGCGTCACCGCCCCGACCGCAAACAGCAGCATGGACGCGCCCAGAACCGTGCGCCAGAAGCGGCCATTCGGCACCAGGTGGCTGCTGGACCAGCCGGCCAGCAAGCAGGCGACCAGCAGCCCGAGGCGCCCGGCGCTGGAACTGTCCAGGAAGAAGTGGCGCGGGTAGTACAGGCGCAGGTACTCGGCAAAGCTGAAGTCCACCGCCGCATCGCGGCTGCCCATGGCCAGCGACACCCAGACCAGCAGCGGCGCGGCGATCAACCCGAACAGCAGCGCGGGCACCACGAACTGGGACAGGCGCACTGAACGGCGCTGCCACGCCACCCAGGCCGCCAGCATCGCCAGCAGCCAGAGGCCGACGAAGGCATTCGCCAGGAAGGCCAGCGCGGCAAACACGGCACACAGCCGCCACCGCGCTTGCAGCGCACAGTGCAGCCCGAACAGCAGGAAGGGCCCCGCGACCTCGCTATGCGTGAAGTAGTTGATGAGCATGCCGTGCCCGGCGACGATCGACGCCCCGTGCATCCACGGTGTGACGGCCAGCGTGCCCAGCACCAGCGCCAGACCGGCGCGGTCGGTGATGCCAGCCTGGCGCACCAGCGCGGCCAGCGCGGCAAAGGTGGCCAGCCGGGTGGCCACGTGCGCGGCCAGGAACACAGCCTGGACGTTGTCTTCAGTGCACAGCGCCCGCAGCAACAGCCAGACGGCCGACGTGAAGTAGCGCAGCGACTGCACGAACGCATCGTCGGCAAAGGCCGGCAGGCGGTCCCAGCCCAGCACGTAGGGCACGTGGTAGACGTTGTTGTGAACGCCGAACTCGAAGCCGTCGATGAACAGCGAGACCAGCGTGGCTGCACCCGCGCAAGCCAGCACAGTCCAGGCCCCGGCGGCGGCAGATTGATCGGCGGACTCTGGCTGGGTCAAGGACATGTGCTCCGGGTTTCAGTTGTCCGCACCGTGCTGTTGGAACGGACACCTGCGGGACGGTACGAACGTGCGGCGGATTCAGGCCGTTCGTGCACCTGCTTTCGAGAGGCAAGCGGTGTGTCAGCCCCCGACATACTGCGGCGGCAACAACGCCGAGAGGGGAACTGCCTCGACACGGTCGGCCACCGTGTATCGGCGTTGGCCCGGGTAGACCACGTACAACGCGTCCAGACGCAGGTCGTGCAGCGCATTGGCCATCGACGGCGTCATGCGCGGCGCGTCTTGGCGCTTGACTTCGACACCAATTCGGCGGCCGTCCTTGAACAGCAGCAGGTCGAGTTCCGCCCCGCCATGGGTGGCCCAGAAGTAGGCCGCGTCGGGCCGCGCGATGCGCAGCACCTGTTCAACCACGAAGCCCTCCCAGGAGGCGCCGGACCGCGGGTGAAGCAGCAGCGCATTGGCGTCGGCAATGCCCAGTTGCTCGTGAAGCAGGCCCGTGTCACGGAAGTACAGCTTGGGCGACTTCACCTGGCGCTTGCCCAGGTTCTCGAACCAGGGCTGCAGCGTCCGCACCATGAACAGCTGCTCCAGCCAGTCGAGGTAGCGCCGCACCGTACTTTCATTGACGCCGAGTGCCCGCGCCGGGTCGGCCGCGTTCCATATCTGGCCATGGAAGTGCGCCAGCATGGCCCAGAAGCGCTGCATGGCCGGCACAGCGACGTTGATACCCAGAGCTGGCATGTCGCGCTCGACCACCGCGCGCATGAAGTCGCGCCGCCACTGCCGGCTGGCGGCATCGCTGGTGGCGGTGTAAGAGCGTGGATAGCCACCGCGCAACCACAGCCTTGCCTGCAGATCGGGTCCGGTCTCGTCGATGGTGAAGCCGCCTGCCTCCACCAGGGCCAGCCGGCCGGCGAGTGTTTCGCTGCTCTGCCGCAACAGGGCTTCGCTGGCGCTGCCCAGGAGCAGAAACCTGGCCAGCGGCTGGCCATCAGGCTGCGGGGGCCGGTCGATCAGCACGCGCAGGGTCTTGAACAACCCCGGGGCCCGCTGCACTTCGTCGATGACAACCAGGCCTCGCAGGTCCGCTAACAGCGTCATGGGCTGACCCAGTTGCTGCTCGACGGTGGGGTCTTCCAGGTCCAGGTAGTTGCTGGAGAAGGGCGACACCAGCGTGCGTGCGAGGGTGGTCTTGCCCACCTGGCGCGGCCCCACCAGTACCGCGGCGGGACAGCGAGTCAGGGCATCCAGCAGCTCATTGAGCAGGGCTCGGCGGTCCAGCATGGCCGAACTTTACCTTGAAATTCCCGCATACAAAGCGGGAATTTCAAGGTTATTTACTCGACCCGCACTTCACTTTCGTGCCACGAACCCAGTGCCCAGCGCGATAGCAAGGCCATCAGCGCAAACAACAGCACACCGGTCAGCGCGATCAGCACCAGCGCAGCGAACATGCGCGGGATGTTGAGCTGGTAGCCGGCCTGCAGGATCTGGTACGCCAGCCCGCTGCCGGTGCCGCCGGTGCCGGCCACGAACTCGGCCACCACGGCACCTATCAGCGCCAGGCCGCTGCTGATGCGCAGGCCGCCGAAGAAGTACGGCAGCGCTGACGGAATGCGCAGCCGCAGCAGCGTCTGCCAACGCGTGGCGCGCTGCAGCTGGAAGTAGCTGAGCAGCCCGACGTTGACGCTGCGCAGGCCCAGCGTGGTGTTGGCGACGATGGGGAACAACGCCACCAGCGTGGCGCAGATGACCAGCGACACCGTGGGGTCCTTCACCCAGATGATGATGAGCGGCGCGATGGCCACGATGGGCGTCACCTGCAACAGCACCGCGTAGGGAAACAGCGCCGCCTCGAGCACCCGGCTCTGCACGAAGGCGAACGCCACGGCCACACCCAGCACCACGGCGCAGGCGAAAGCCAGCAACGTGATCTTCAGCGTGACGGCCAAGGCGCCAAACAGCATGGCTGCGTCGGCGACCATGGCCTGGGCGACACGCACGGGGCTAGGGACCAGGTAGGCCGGCACGTCGAACGCGACCACCAGGCCCTGCCACAGGCCCAGCAGCACGCAGGCCAGCAGCGACGGCCAGACGATCTGCTGTGCACGCGGGCTCATGATGAGGCGTCGCCGTCGATGTCGCCGCTGGCCTGCAGCAGGGTGTCCTGCAGGCGCCGCGCGTGCTGGCTGAAGGCCGTGCTGACGCGAAAGTCCGGCCCGCGCGGGAAGGGCTCGGTGATGGCCACGTCTTCGACGATGCGACCGGGCCGCGCCGCCATCACCAGCACCCGGGTGGACAGGAACACCGCCTCGTGGATGGAGTGCGTGACGAACAGCACCGTCAGGCCGCGAGCCTGCCACAGCGCCAGCAGATCGGCATCGAGCCGGTTGCGGGTGATCTCGTCGAGCGCGCCGAAGGGCTCGTCCATCAGCAACAGCGTCGGCTCGGTGACCAGGCCGCGCGCGATGGACACCCGCATCTGCATGCCGCCCGACAGCTCGCGCGGCAGGGCGGCCTCGAAACGCGCCAGCCCCACACCCGACAACGCCTTGCGCACGCGGGCATCGGCCTCGCTGCGCTGCACGCCGGCCAGGTCCAACGGCAGCCGCACGTTGGTCAACACGGTGGCCCAGGGCATGAGCGTGGCGTCCTGGAATACGAAGCCCAAACGGCGTTGCGCCAGCGACGCCGCCGACTGTGGCTGCCCCCACAGCAGCACGCTTCCTGCGCTGGGTTGCAGCAGGCCCGCTACCATCTTCAACAAGGTGCTCTTGCCGCAGCCCGAGGGGCCCAGCAAGGTGACGAACTCGCCCTCGCGCACCGCCAGGTCCAGCGGCAACAGCGCCTGCGTGCCGCCGGGGTAGGTCTTCTGCGCCGCCTGGACCTCGACCGCCAGCACGGCCGCGTCCACGGTGGGCGCCGTCGTCGTCAGGGCATCACCCGCAGATCCTTGACGAACTGCAGCGTGTAGGTGCGCTTCACATCGATCTTGGGGTCGAGTTGTTTCAGCTCCACCATCAGGTCGCGGATGGCCTTCATGCGCTCGTCGGTCATGCTGCCCACGCCCAGGCGCGCAGCGTCGCCGCCCGTCACCATGCCGGACGCGTTCATCAGGCGCACGCCCACGGCCAGGCGCTCGGCCGTCATGGCCGGGTTGTCCTTCAGGATCAGCGCGTTGGCGGCCCGGGGGTCGCCCAAGAGGTAATCGCGCCAGCCCTGCATGCTGGCACCCACGAACGCGGCCACGGCCTTGGGCCGCTCCCGCACCGTCTTCTCCATGCACACGATGGTGGTGGAGTACGGCGGCCAGCCGTGGTCGGCCAGCAGGAACACCGCCGGCTTGAACTTGGCCTGGGTCTCGATCTCCCAGGGTTCGCTGGACAGGTAGCCCTGCTGCACCACGTTCTTGTCGGCAATGAAGGGCTGGATGTTGAAGGTGTAGGGCCGCACCTGCGAGTCCTTCAGGCCCAGCTTGTTGCGCAGCCAGGGCCAGTAGGTCTGTTGCCCGGCCGGCGAGATAAGGATCGTCTTGCCCTTGAGGTCTTCAAGACGGTTCAGCACACCCGGGTGGCCGATCAGCACCTGCGGGTCCTTCTGGAAGGCCGCGGCCACGGTGACTGCCGTGACGCCCTGCTCCCAGCCCTTGATGGTCTGCGCCACATCGGCCATCACGCAATCCGTCTGCCCCGCGGCCATGAGCTGCATGACGTTGACCTGCGGCCCGCCCATGCGGATGCGTACGTCCAGCCCCTTCTTCTTGTACAGCCCGGTGGCCAAGGCCTGGTAGAAGCCGCCGTGCTCTGACTGGGCGAACCAGTTGGTGGTGAAGCTGAATTTCTCTTGCGCCACGGCCGGCGGCGCGGCGGCCAGGGCAGCCAGACACAGCAGGCCAAGCGTCAACATCGACTTCATCGGGGCTCCTTTGCAGCAGGTTTTGGTCGATTGTAGGAACGGGTCAACGACCATGGCGACAGCCTCGCCTTGGCGGCGTGACGCCCGCGTGACGCCCCACTGCCTAGTCTTGCGCTCCCGCGGCAATGCGGGAAGATGCAGCCGTGAACGATCACAACCCACCCTCCGAAAACCCGGCTTTGCGCCTGCGCTTGCACGGCAGCGCCCAGGTGCAGCGCGGGCCGGCGCCACCCCTGCCGCTGCGCGGTCGCGCCGCGGGTCTGGTGGCCCTGGCCGCGCTGGAGCCCGGTCTGCGCCGCGAACGCGCGGCGGCACTGTTGTGGCCCGAGGCGGCCCATGCCCGCCAGAACCTGCGCCAGCAGTTGCTGCGCTTTCGTCAGCAGCTGGGTCAACCGCTGGTAGACGGCGGCGACACGCTGCACCTGGCTGCGGGTGTGGTGCTGGAAGAAGCCGCACCCGGCGCGGAGCTGCTTTCCGGCGAGCCGGAACAGGGCGACGACTTCGGCCAGTGGCTGGCCGTGCAACGGCGCGCCCAAGGCCAGGCGCGGCGGCGGCAACTGTTGCAGGGCCTGGCCGCGGCCGAACAGGCCGGCGATCTGGACACCGCGCTGCAACACGCCCAGGCTCTGCTGGCGTTGGATGCGCAGGACGAATCGCACCACGCCGCCGTGATGCAGGTGCACTTTCTGCGCGGCGAAGCAACTGCCGGGCTGGCCGTCTTCAACGCGCTTGGTCAGGGCCTGGCGGCCCGCTTCGGCACCCAGCCATCGACCCCCACGCAAACGCTGGCCAGCGCCCTGCGGCGGCTGGGGCAAACGCCCTGGCCGGGGGTGGCCGCGGCGCGGCGCGGACCCCTGCCGGTGACGCTCAGACGCCCGCCAGTGATGGTGGGCCGGGCAACCGAACAAGCCGCCGTGCGCGACGCATGGCAAGCCGGGCTGGCCGTGCTGGTGGAAGGCGAGGCCGGCATGGGCAAGAGCCGCCTGCTGTTTGAATGCCTGGCCGACCAACCCGGCCTGACGCTGCAAGCCGCCGGCCGCCCGGGCGACAGCGGCGCGCCCTACAGCAGCCTGGCGCGGCTGCTGCAACCGCTGCTGGGCAGCAGAGCGGCGCTGAGTCCGGCGGCGCGGCAGGCGCTGGTGTGCATCGGCGCCTCTCCACCTGCACCTGTGCCTGCCGGGGCCGAGGACAGCGCCGGCGCCAGCGCCTTGCCCGCGGGCGCGCTGCACGGGGCGGTCCTGGAACTGCTGCAGCGCGCTGCGGTGGGCAGCGTGTCGCTGGACGATCTGCACTTTGCCGACGCCGCCACACTGGAACTGCTGAGCGGCCTGGTGGCTGCCGACGCACCGTGCCGCTGGCTGTTTGCGCAGCGCCCGGCCGAAACCCCTGCCGCGGCGACCGCCCTGCGCCACGCACTGACTGAGCTGCAGCGCCTGGCGGTGGTGGTGTTGACGCCGCTTGACGGCCCCGCCACGGCCGCGTTGGTAGAGGCACTGGCCTTGCCCGGACTTGAGGCGCGCGCGCTGGCACCGCTGCTGGTGCAGCACGGCGGCGGCAACCCGCTGTTCATGCTGGAAACGCTCAAGCAAGGCCTGCAGGACGGCAGCCTGGCACGCGGCAGCCTGGCCCGCCCGGCCAGCGTGGGCGCGCTCATCGAACAGCGCCTGCAGCGCCTGTCGCAGCCGGCGCTGACGCTGGCCCGCGTGGCAGCCATTGCCGGGGTGGACTTCAGTATCGAACTGGCCGAATCGGCCATCGGCCAAAGCGCCGTGCAGTTGGCCAGCGCCTGGCAGGAACTGCAAGACGCCCAGGTGCTGCGCGACGAAGCCCTGGCCCACGACCTGGTGGCCGACGCCACGCTGCGCGGCGTGCCGCCCGTGGTGGCGCGGCGTGTGCACGCGCAATGCGCCGCCTGGCTGGCGCAGCGCGGTGGCGAACCTGCGCGCGTGGCCTGGCACTGGGCGGCCGGCGGCCAGCAAGAAGCAGCGGCGCTGGCCTTTGAACAAGCCGCCCAGCGTGCCCGCGCGGCTGCGCGGCGGGTGGAAGAAGCCGAGCTCTATGCCCTGGCCGCCCAGGCCCACGCCCAAGCCGGCGCGCCCGCTGGGCGCTTCGAAGCCCTGGCCAACCGCGTGTCGGCGTTGATCGGCGCACAGGCCGACGAGGCCGCCCTGGCCGAAGCCCGTGCCTTGCCTGAACAAGCCAGCAACGACCTGCAGCGTGTGCGCGCGCTGCGCGTGTTGACCGACTTGTTGGGGCAGCGCGGACCCTTCGAGGCGGCCATCGAAACCGGCCAGACGGGCATTGCCCTGGCTCGCCAGATCGACGCCCAGGAGGAGCTGGTGCGCTTGATCTGCGTCACCGCCGGCAACCAGATCAAGATCGGGCGCACCGAGGAGGCTTACAGCTTGATGCTGCCGCTGCGCGACTGGGTCGACCGCGAAGCTGGCGACGAGCTGCGCCAGATCTGGTACGGCTACTGGGCCGCCGTGCTGGGCCACATGGGCCGGCTGCGCGAGGGCGTGGCCAGCTACGACGTGTCGATCGAATGCGCCCGACGCATCGGCGCGCTGCCCAACCTGAGCAGTGCCCTGCTCAACCAGTCCGTGGTACTGCGCACCCTGGGCGCCCTGCATCGCGCCTGGGAAGGCTCGAAAGCGGCCCTGTCGATCCTGCCCGGCGACACCGACAGCGCCGAGCACCGCCTGGCCCGCTTGATGCACGCCAGGAACGAGGCCGAGGTCGGCCACCTGGGCCCGGCACAAGTTGAACTCGACCGTTTGTTGCCACACTTTGAGGCCATGGGGGCGCCTTTCTGGGTGCAGGCCGTGCGGGCCACGCAGGCCCGGCTGTGGCAGCACCTGGGCCAGCACGCGCGCGCCTTGCAAGCCCTGCAAGTCGACGCCGAGGGCGTGCCGGCCTGGATGCAGGCGGGACACTTGTGGATGCGGCTTGAGGTCGAGCAGTGGCTGGGTCTGCCTCTGGCCACCCAGCCCGTGCAGCAGGCGCTGGCGCTGCTGGACGGCGACGCCCACCGGCGCACCGGCAATGCGGTGCGCAGCCTGCGTTTCCAACCGGCGCAAGCCGTGCTGGACCAGGCCGACACCCTGGCCGCCAGCGCACGCGGAAAGGAACTGTTTGGCGCCCTGGCTGCCCTTCACATGCACACCGCGCGTGCGGCCCTGGCGCTGAAGCAGCCCGACCGCGCTGCCGTGGCCGCGTTTGAGTTGACCAGCCTGCTTGCGCAAGGTTTTGTGCCCGACTTCGTCTACACCCCCGAGGCCTGGCTGGTAGCCACCCAGGCCCTGCAAACGGCCGGCCACCTGCAGCCCGCCCAAGCGGCCCGGGCCGCAGGACAGGACTGGGTGCGCGCCGTGGCGCTGCCCCAGGTGCCGGCGCCGTTCATCGACTCCTTCCTGCACCGCAACCCGGTGAACCGCGATCTGCTGGCTTCGGCTGCGTGAATTCGGCCGCATGCCCGGCCGCACGCCCGACCGCACGTCCAGACACCCCCCACGTTCGAGGTGATGCGAAAGCCCACCGCGTGACGCCGGCGTGACGGCGGGCTGGGCACAGTGCGCAGCAAGGGCCATCTGATGTGGCTCTGGAGACCACCATGACCCAGACCCTCCTGTTCGTCACGCCGCAACTGGATTCCTCCACGACCAGGCCCCAGGCGGTGGGCACAGCGCGAAGGCGCCACGCCGTCGCTCTGGCCGCCGCAGCTCTGCTGGCCACGCCCGCCGCGCACGCGCTGGACATCTTCACCGGCAACGCGCCGGCGTTCGTGGGCGCCTGGTTCAACGGCGTCTTCACCGAAGTGCAGCAATTCCAGTTCGCGCTGGACTGGCAGGGCTGGTGCAACGCGCACCCCGGGTCCATCTGCTCCAACCACCGCTACTGGAACGTGGCCGGGAACTGGAACAACAACGTGGTGCCCGGCGGGGCCAGCGACGTGCGCGTCAACGCCGGCGACACCGTTCGGGTCGGCTTCTTCAACAGCACCTACCTGGGCCTGATCTCCGGCTCGGCCTTCGCGGCCTCGGTCACCGGCACCGGGCGGGTCGAGCTGTACGGGTCCTTGACGGTGGGCAGCGGCGCCTTTGCCGACCTCTGGAACGACCGCGACAACCAGGGCACGCTGATCACCACCGGACTGTCCACCGTCAGCCTGCTGTCCTCGGGCGCAGGCCGCTTCCGAGGCCAGGGCGGGACGACCATCGTGCAGGCCTTCACGCCGTCGCCCGCGCGCGGCTTGTTCGAGCCGCTGGTCGGCAACGGCCACACCTTCAGATTCATCGGCAGCAACCTGGCAGCGCCCACGGCCTTGGGCCCGATGCCCCGCGCGGGGGCGGCTGCGGCGCTGAACCTGGCGCCGGCCGGCGTGGCGGTTCTGTTGGAGCCCACCGCACGCTTCATCAACAGCGGCACGCTGGACCTGGGCGGCGGCTCGATCGGCCTGCAAGGCACGGCCAACTTCGCCCAGCTGCCCACGGTCACCAACACCGGCACCTTGCAGGGCAGCGGATCAGTAGGCGGCGCGAAGTTCGAGAACCAGGGCCAGGTGCAGCTCGGCAACGGCCAGCAAATGACGCTGGGCAGCTGGGGCGAACACAGCGGCGACTTCATCGGCGGCGTCGGCAGCAGCCTGACCTTTGCCGGCATCGGCAGCGCCGGCCACAGCTTCGCCGCCAGCAGCCGGGTGAACACGCTGGGCACGGTGAACTTCGGCTTTGGCAACCACCGCGTGCAGGGCGACTTCAGCGCCGCCCGCGTGGATTCGGGCGCGGGCGGCGCGCTGGTGTTTGACGGGCCTCGCCCCGTCATCGGCAGCTTCTCGCTGGATGGCGGCTGCACGGCGGCCTTTCGCAATGCCGCCGGCGCAGCGATCCAGCAGGTCACGGTCAACGGCAACTTCACGCGCCTGGATGTCGAAACCGGCGCGCCGCTGGAGCTGCAGAACCTGCAGCTGGTGTTGGGCAGCTTCAATGCGCGTGCGCCGGTCAGCATTGCCAGCAGCGTGGCCTGGTCCAGCGGCTTCCTCATCAGTACACAACCCATGACGGTCGCTGGCGACTGGCAACTGCTGGCCGGCACGCGGGTTTACCGCGCCAATGTCAGCAACAGCGGCAACGTGTCCTGGACGGGCGGCAACTTCAGTGAATGGACCGGCCGCTTCACGCACCAGGCTGGCAAACAGTTCGACATCTGGGGCGACTTCAACAGCGCTGGTGGCGTGGGCGGCAAGCTGACCAATGCCGGCACCATCACCAAGCGCAGCGGCACCGGCCGCAGCCAACTGGCCATGAGCGTTGACAACATCGGCGGCACGGTGCGCGCGCTCAGCGGCACGCTGGCGCTGACGGGTGGCGGCACGCACACCGACGCCACCTTTGCGGCCAGCGCGGGTGCGGCCATCGAGCTGGCCGGCGGCACGACGTTCGGCGGGCTGATGACGACCAGCGGCCGCTTGAACGTGGTCGGCGGCGACTTCACGCTGCTCAACGGCACGTCGTACCTGCACGCGGCGGGCAACCGCTTTGACGTGGCCCAGGTGCGCATCCATGCCGGTGCGCAGTTGAGCGTGGCGGATGCCCTCACCACCACGGGCAGCCTGACCAACCTGGGCCGCTTCACACCGTCCAGCCACGTCTTCATCCAGGGCGACTTCGTACAGCAGGGCAGCTTTGCGCTGAACCCGGGCAAGGACTTGATCGTGTTCGGCAGCTTCGACAACCCACAGCCGTTGACGGTGAGCGACGCGCGCTTGCAAGTGGACACGCTCATCAACCGGTCCACCGTGAACATCGTCGGCAGCAGCAACTTCTCGGCCACCACGCTGGACAACCGCGGCACGCTGATGCTGGGGCCGGCCAGCGGCTTCCCGGGTGTCGATGCGCGCATCGGCGGCGTCGGCAACAGCCGCAACAGCGGTACGCTGCGCGTGGATGGCGCTGCAGTCAGCGTGCAAAGCCGTGACTTGCAGAACACCGGCCTCATCGCCAACGAAGGTAGCTGGGTTGCCGACGGCGACTTCTTCCACACGGCCGGCGGGCGCCTCGTCAATGCCGGCACGCTGACCGTGGACGGCACGACCACGGTGTTCGAGACGGCGGCCATGCAGAACAGCGGCAGCCTCGTCGTTCAGGGCGGCGCGCTGAACATCCACGTCGGCGCCGAAGTCGCTGGCCCGGGCAGCTTCATGCAGCTGGCCGGCGTCACCACCGTCGACGGCCGGCTGCAGGCCGGCGGCGGTATCACCATCGACGGCGGCGTGCTGAAGGGCACCGGCACGGTCGCCGGTGATGTGACCATCGGCTCGGCCGGGCAGTGGAAGCCAGGCAACTCCCCCGGAACGATGACGGTGCTGGGCAATGCCGAGCTGCGCGGGAGCCTGGAAATCGAAGTCGCTACGCCCGCCTTGCATGACCGGCTGGTCGGCCTGGACACTTTTGGAGTGAGCCATGGCTCGTCCATCAACTTCGTCTTCGCCCCGGGCTACATGCCGCAAGACGCCGACAGCGACAGCGTGCAATGGCTCAGCGCCACCGGCACCAACTTCCTGGCCGCTGTCAACGTCAGCACCAGCGGGCTGCCCGTGCAGTGGAGCGCGGCACTGTCAACCGACGGCCGGCAGCTCTTGCTCAGCAACGACCTGGCGGTGCAGATTGCGACCCGCGGCAGCATCGCAGTGCCTGTGGGCGCCGTGCACTTCAACGCGCTCAGCAGCAACTCAGCCGACTACCCCTTGCTCGACCGGCTGGACAACGCCGGCTTCTTCCACAACCGCGCCGGCGCCAGCGCCAACGTAGGCGGTGTGCTGAACAACGAACTGGGCGCAACCCTCGTCAACCGGGGTGAGCTCTACGCCAGCACGCTGAACAACGCCGGCCAGCTGAACAACCGCAGCGGCGGCACGCTTCAAGTGTCCACATTGATCAACGCCGGCACACTGATCAACCAGGGCAGCGTGCAGGTCATCAACGGCTTCACGAACGCCGAGGGCGCGGTGTTCGAGCAGCGCGGCTCGATGCAGTTGGGCGGCCTCAGCACCAACCGGGGCAGCCTGCTCGTGGCGGGACCGACCACCTACGGCTTCGGCTTCAACAACATCGGCAACACCACCATCGAAGCCACGGGCTCCCTCACCGGCGGCCCGGGCAGCTACTTCTGGCACTCGTCGGGCCATCTGCGGGTGGACGGCCTGCTGGCGGCCGACGACATCCGCGTCTTCGGCGGCCAGCTC
>JANNWL010000356.1:0-4394 GCA_031414735.1 Burkholderiales bacterium
ACTCTTCGAGCGCGCCGTGGCCAACCTGCTGGACAACGCGCTGAAGTTCACCCCGGCCGGCGGCCGCATCGTGCTCACTGCGGCCGCAACGGGCGGCCAAGTGGAGGTCAGCTTGTCAGACAGCGGCGCCGGCATCCCGGCACACGACATCCCGCGCCTGTTCGACCGCCACTACCAGCGTCGTGACAGCGTGGCCCCGGCCACCAGCGACGAGGGCAAGGGGCTGGGGCTGGCCATCGTCAAGCGCATCATCGAGTTGCACCACGGCAGCGTGGCCGTGGTCAGCGCCGTGGGCGCGGGCACGACGGTGACGATCAGGCTGCCGGCGTGAGGCGCCAAAGTGATTGCGGTGGCGCGTCGGCGCCGACAACCATTTGAGCGACTGATGTGGGCTGTGCCATCTCGCGGTTGCGCTCGACGACTACGCTTTGCGCTTGCGAAATGCCAAGCCTGCGAGGCCAACCATCACCAGGGCAATGCTGCCAGGTTCTGGCACCGATCCGACGCGGGAGTAGCCCAGGTCAGCCAGGATGCCGACTTCGGCAGCGTTGTAGACGCGTCCCTGGCCCGTCACGAAGTTGCCCCCGCAGCAAAGCATCAGCGCATTGTTGAGCGGAGAGCCGCCCATGGGCGCCGAAAAGGCATTCGAGCCGAGATGGCTGAGGGCGCCGCTGAACGCGGCGGCATCCCCGTCTTGACCTTGGATGGAGGCTCCAACGCCGCCATTGGCGGCGAGTGCATTGGCGCCAATGAACAAACCGTTGTTGAGCGCCGCGTCATCGAAAACGCCGGAATTGATGAGCCCGGTGATTTCGTTGATGAGGCGCTGCCCTGCAAGGTTCGTCAAAAACTCGTCGAACTTGTTCCGGAAGGTGCCGCCGCTCAGACCCGCAAAGCTGGCAAAGCCAAGCGCATGCGTGAGCTCGTGGGCCATGACCGAGAACAGATCGAGTTCGCCGGCGCCGAAGTCGACCGGAGCATTCGGGTCCAACACGAAATTGTTCGCCCAGTTGATTTCGATGCTGCCGTCAGCAGTTGCACCGTTGGCGTCGAAGCCAGTCTGAACCTTGGTCTGCACGACCTCCACCGAACGCGATGAAGTGAGCAGGGTCGCATCCGTGGAGGCCGCCGCTACGCCAGACGTCTGGCTCACGACGTTGAACTGCAGCGTCGCACTGTTGGTGAAGTGCGTCGCGAACATCGTCGAGAACAAGGTGCCGGCAGTTTCTATCGCTTGTTGTTGGGCCGCTGTGGTCACCGGCGCGCCCATGTCGTTGCTGTAGGTGAACTGGAACACCAGACCTGCATGGGCTGAGCTTCCAAATGCGAGACAACCGGCGAGCAGGCTGCTGCTGAGAAAGGCGCGCATGTGGTGGCGCAGCGATTGGCCATTTGATTTTGAAAGCATGGAGTTGATAACTGAAGTGATCACTTGGAAGAGTGTGTCGAATCACCACCGGAAGGAGTCCCCCGCAGCCAGGCGGGTTTTCATGACCAATCCTTGACCGGCGGCAACAGGCCGGCGCGTCGCTTCAGATGAAGGCTCTGGTCAACAGCACGTCAAGGCAGCGAGGCCGACCGTTGGCCAGCCGATCTCGGTAGCTGGGCTGGGTGATCCAGGCACAGTGCCGAAGCCGACTCGCCGCCCTTTGCATGGTGGCTTCCCAATCAGCCGCATGCTCGGCGTCGGGCGCGCTGCGCAGCCGCCAGCCTGCACGGAACAGGGCGCTGGGCATGTGGTCATGCGGGTGATCCAGCGCAAGGGTATGCAGCGACTCCAGCTCATCCATGCTGTCGCCGGGCGACCACTGTTCAAGCAGCAGCCACGCCAAGTCGGTGAGCAACTCGACGGCACCCAGCCCGTAACCCTCCGTGCTTTCCCAGATCACTCGCAGTCGTCGGGTGGCGGACGCTGCATCTCCGGCAGCCAGGTCCACCGCAGCCCGGCAGCGGGCTCTGCGGATGGGGCGGTCGGCCTCGGGCAGCCGTGCCAACTCGTCCTGTGCCCTCTGGGTCTCTCTCAGCTGGGCGAGCATGAAGACGAGCTCCTCGCCGACAGCGCCGCGCAACAGCAGCGCCGTGGGGTCGACCTCACGTGACAGTGCCGACAGCGCCTCCACGGCCGGGTGCTGCTGCCCTTGCTTCCACAGCCAGACCGCATGGGCGCAGCGCGCGGTATCGAGCATGGCCAGGCTCAGACCGGGCTGCTCCTTGAATCGCAGGTACTCGGCCTCGAATGCGTCGCCTTCGCCGGCCTCGGCCATCAGTTCCAGGACGTGGACCGTCGCCCAATTGCGGCCAACCTGGTTGCCCGATCGGGTCCACAGCGCAATGCTGCGCCGGCAGGCGTCCAGGGCCGCAGCGGGCCGTTGTTGCCACTGCAGGATGATCGCCTGGGTGCGCACGACGTTGGCCTGCCTGTCGGGGTTGCCACCACGCTGCGCCAACTGGGCTGCGCGCTCAATGGCGACCGTGGCCTTGCTGGCGTGGCCCATTCTTTCGAGCAGGAAGGCGGCCCAGACCAGCGCCTGCGCCTCGTCGTCGAATTGCCCCAGGGCACTGCTCAAGGCAACCGCCTCTTCCACCAGTTTCAGGGCCGCTTGCAGATGCCCCTGCTGCATCTTCGTGCGTGACAGACCACACAGCACCCATGGGCGCAGGACAAAGACTTGCGGCGACTGTTCCGTCATCTGCAGTGCGGCTTCGGCGTGCTCGACAGCCTCATCCATGCGGCCCAGGTCATGCAACGCATAGGCCAACGCATAGTGGGCCCGAATACCCGCCACCAGCGAGTCCTCACCGCGGGCCAACTCGAGCGCCTCCTGCGCGGCACGCGCGCTCGCTTCGGCCTGCCCGATGCGGTACAGCATGTTGCACTTCAGCAGCGTGATGCGGGCGTTGGGCCGGAAATGGGGCTCGCAGGTACCAAGCAACTCCAGCGCCTGGCGGGGGCTCCCGGCTTCGTACAGCCCGATGGATTGGGCCAATTGCTCGCGCCAGAACGGGTCCTGCGGCAACGAATCGGGAGGCAATTGGTGACCTCTCAAGACTTCGGTCAGGCGGGTGGCGAGTTGCACGATGTCAGTGGCGAAGACGCTGCTCTTGGTGGCAGTGGGCATGGAGCTTCCCCGCCAGCTTGTCAACTTCCAGCTTTGTTCATCGCGAGTCAACTCGCAGGCCAGGGCTTCACGAACACCCAGCGCCTGGCAGGTGGCACGCAAGACATCACCCTCCTGATCCAGGGTGCGGCACAGCGCCGTGGTGGCGGCCATCGGTGCCGGCTTCATGCCATTGGCGGCATCGAGCAGGTGGTGAATCAGGCCGGCCAGCCCCAGGCAGGTCCAGTCAAGACTGCTGTCGCCGGTCCGGTTTCGGCAGGGCAACACACCCAGTGCGCCGGGCAAGGAGGAAGGATCCGGCGTCCAGTGCGCCGAAGGTGCCGGTTCCTCTTCGACGGACACGTCCACGTCCAACCGGTAGCCGCGGCCATGCAAGGTGTGCAGCCACCGCGGGCTGGCGGCAGAGTCCTGGATGGCGCGGCGGCCCTTCATGACGGCCCGCGCAACCACCGACTCGGAAACTTGGGGCGACCTCCACACCGCCGCGAGAAGTTCGTCCTTCGGGATGACCCTTCTGGGGTTCTGCGCCAGGTAGGCCAGGAGGTCAAAAACCAGCGGCTGCAGATCGACGGAGCGATCACCGACGACCAGTTGCCGCGCTTTTAGGTGCAGCTTGCAGGACTCGAAGCGGAGCAATGTCACTTCAGAGACGCCATGGTGTTCGACAGCTGGGGGTTGGGGTGCACGCTGCGGCCAGTGCCGCGTCGCGCGAGCCCCCCTGCGAGCCTATTCAGGCGCTCTTGGCCAGGAGCGTGAAGTGTTCCACCACCGGTGGTGCAGCAAAGAACGGCCCGACGATGGCGCGCCATTCCGGGAACAGCCGTCCTTGGCGAAACGCCACAGTGTGGTCTTCCAGCGTGGCCCAGAAAATCATCAGCACGTAGCGCTCGGGGCTTTCGATGCTGTGGTTGACCTTGAAGCCCATGAAGCCCTGGGCGCGCGTCACCACCGTGGCGATGCCGCGCTGGATGGCTTCTTCGAACGCGGCCTGCTGGCCGGGCTGGATGCGGATGTCGGCGATTTCTAGGATCACGGTGCGGCTCCTTGGGTGGGGTTGGGCGGTGCGGTGCCCGAGATTCTCGCCGTGGCGGATGGCGATGCAAGGGCCAGGCGAGTGGAATCCCCCGACCGCAGCGCCGCCCCTCAAGCCGCAGCCCAGATCAGCCGATAAGCAGGAAGCCACGCGGTTTTGCCAAGACCGCCGTCCCCTGCCCGAGGCAACTCCCATGTCCAGCACGATTGCTGTCGAAGAACTGCGCATTGGCATCTATGTCC
>JANNWL010000357.1:0-5464 GCA_031414735.1 Burkholderiales bacterium
ACGGGCGGGGTGATCTGCGCCATCTCGACCACCAGCACGATGAAGATGCCGAACCACAGCGGGTCGATGCCGGCCTTCTGGATGGTGGGCAGGATGACGCCCATGGTCAGCACCACCATGCTGATGCCGTCCAGGAAACAACCCAGCAGGATGTAGAACAGCATCAGCACCAGCAGCAATTGGATCTGGCTCAGGCCCAGCGTGGCGATCCATTCCGCCAAGTGGCGCGGCAGACCGATGTAGCCCATGCTCAGTGTCAGGAAGGCGGCGCCGGCCAGGATGAGCGCAATCATGCAATACAGGCGCGTGCCGCCGAGCAAGCTGTCGCGAAAGGTGTCCCAGGTAAGTGAACCCTGCGCCGCACTGATGACCAGCGAGCCCAACACACCCACGGCCGCCGCCTCGGTGGCCGTGGCCACGCCGCTGTAGATGCTGCCCAGCACCGCCACGATGAGCACGATGACGGGGATCAGGTAGCGCGATTCGCGCAGCTTGGCGCCGAAGCTCATCGGCGCATCGGCGGGCGGCACCAGGCCGGGGTTGCGCAGCGCCCAGTAGACGAGATAGCCCGAGAACAACAACGCCAGCATGATGCCGGGCAGCACCCCGGCGATGAACAGCTGGGCGATGGAGACGTCGGCGCTGACGCCGTAGACGATCATGATGATGGACGGCGGGATCAGCAGCCCCAGCGTGCCCGCGCCGGCCAGACTGCCCACGCTGATGCCGTCCGGGTAGCCGCGCTTCTTCAGCTCCGGCAGGCTCATCTTGCCAATGGTGGCGCAGGTGGCCGCACTGCTGCCCGACACCGCCGCGAAGATGGCGCAGCCCACCACGTTCACATGCAGCAGTCGGCCCGGCAGGCCCTGCATCCACGGCGCGAGACCGCGGAACATGTCCTGGCTGAGCCGGGTGCGGAACAGGATCTCGCCCATCCACACGAACAGCGGCAGCGCCGTCAACGTCCAGCTCGACGAACTGCCCCAGATGGTGACCGCCATGGCGTCGCCTGCGGGCCGGCTGCTGAACAGCTGCATGCCGATCCAAGCCACACCCGTGAGCGTGAGGCCGATCCACACGCCGCTGCCCAGGATGAGGAAAAGCATGCCGATGAGCAGCGCGGTGATGGCGAGATCACTCATTTCTGGCCGCCGTGTCGGTGGTGCGGCGCTGGCCGCGAATCTCAAGCAACAGCTCGTCGATGAAGGCCACGGCCAGGATCGCCGTGCCGATGGCCATGCCCAGCTGCGGCAGCCACAGCGGCGTGGCGTCATTGCCGGTGGAAATGTCGTTGAACAGGTGCGACTGCCACACCAGCCGGGCGCTGTACCAGGCGGTTAGCAGCGACAAGGCACTGGCCGCCAGCAGCGCCCAGATCTCAAGCGCCCGCCGCGCGCCACCCTTCAACACGCTCAGCAACAGCGTCACGCGGATGTGTTCGCCGCGCTTGAGCGTGTGCGCCAGCGCCAGCGACCCGGCCCCGGCCATCAGGTAGCCGGCATAGGCGTCGGTGCCCGGCACATGAAAGTGCAGCAGCCGGCTGACGATGGACAGCAGCACCATCACCAGCAGGCCCACCATCATCAGCGCCGCCAGCCAGGCCGCGCCGTTGTACAGGCCATTCAGAAAGCGGCGCATGGGGTGGGCAGTGGGTGCTTCGCGTTCGCGCTTATTTTCTGTAGGCGTCGATCAACGCCTTGCCTTCCGGCCCGGCTTTCTCAAGCCATTCCTTCAGCAGCGTGTCGCCCACCTTGGCGAAATCGGCCTTGAGCTGAGGGCTCGGCGGCAGGATGTTCATGCCCGCGCCCTTGAGCTTTTCCAGCGTCTCGGTGTTGGCCTTCTTGGCAGAGGCCAGGCCGCGGGTCTCGGCATCGGCACCGGCCTTCATCAAGGCGTCCTGGGTGGGCTTGTCCAGCGCCTTGAAGGCGGCCACGTTCACCAGGATCACGTTCTTTGGCAGCCAGGCCTGGGTGTCGTACCAGAACTTCACGTGCTCGTGCAGCTTGGCGTCCCAGCCGGTGGAGCCGCTGGACATCATGCTTTCAGCCACGCCCGTGGCAAACGCCTGGCTGACTTCGGCGGCCTGCACGGTGACGGGCTGCGCGCCGACCAGTTCGGCGATGCGGCTGGTGGCCGGGTTGTAGGCACGCCACTTCATGCCCTTCAGGTCGGCCGCGCTGGCCAGCGGCTTCTTGCTGTAAATGCCTTGCGGCGGCCAGGGCACGGCGTACAGCGCCATCAGGCCTTGCTCGGCCAGTTTCTTGTCGAAGAAGGGACGCTGGGCTTTCCACAGCTTGACGGATTCATCCCAGCTGTCAGCCAGGAAGGGCAAGGCGTCGGCACCGAAGAGCGGCCATTCGTTGGCGAAGTTGCTGATCAGCACCTCGCCGATCTGCGCCTGCCCGCCCTGCACGGCGCGTTTGATCTCCGGCGCCTTGAACAGCGAAGCGCCCGGGTGCACGGTGATCTTCAGCTTGCCGGCCGTGGCCTTGTCGACATCGGCGGCAAATTCGGCCAGGTTGATGCTGTGGAAGTTGGTGGCCGGGTAGGCCGCAGGCAGGTCCCACTTGGTCTGGGCCTGGGCGGCGGTGGCCAGCAGCAGGGCCGTGGCGGCGGACAACAGGGACGGCAGCAGTTTCATGGTCTCTCCAATCAACAGGGTTGGGGCCGGTGAGGCTGGCGCTCGGGGTTGCGGGACCTCGGGGTTTGCCTCAGGTGGATTGAAGTCTAGAGACAATGTCGATAAAGTGTCAACGTTTCTTCAACGATCTGGTGAAAACCCCCATGCCGCGCAAAGCCCGATCCGTCGCCCCTGCGGCCCCTGCGCCTTCCAGTCGCCGGGCCGGCGGCATCGTGTCGTCTTCGCACCTGGTGTCGCCGCGCAGCGTCGAGTTGTCGGAATTCGAGTTCGGGCTGATCGTGGCGTGGAACGCTTTTTCGCGCTGGGCCGTGCGCTGCATGGCCGCGGCCGGCTGCCCCGACCTGACCATCACCGACGTGCTCTTGATGCACCACATCAGCCACCGCGCACGCAACAAGAAGCTGGCCGACATCTGCTTCGTGCTGAACTATGAAGACACGCATGTGGTGGCCTACTCGCTGAAGAAGCTGGTGGCAGCCGACCTGGCGCGCACCGAGAAGATCGGCAAGGAGGTCTTCTACAGCCCCACCGAGGCCGGTGAAGCCTTTGTGGCGCAGTACCGCAATGTGCGCGAGGACTGTCTGGTGGGCAGTCTGGACACCGAACTGAATGCCGACATCGGCGAGCTGGCGCGCCTGTTGCGCACGATGAGCGGCATGTACGACCAGGCCGCACGCGCGGCCACCTCACTTTGAGAACTGACGGAGACAACATGGACCCACGCTGGCAATTCTGGATAGACCGCGGCGGCACCTTCACCGACGTGGTGGGCCGTGACGGCCACGGCGCGCTGCACACGCTGAAGCTGCTGAGCGAGAACCCCGAGCAATACGCCGACGCCGCCGTCGAAGGCATACGCCGCCTGCTGGGTCTGGCGCCCGGCCAGCCCATCCTGCCCGCGCAGGTGGACTGCGTGAAGATGGGCACCACCGTCGCCACCAACGCGCTGCTCGAACGCAAGGGCGACCGCACGCTGCTGGTCACCACAGCAGGCTTTCGCGATGCGCTGCGCATCGCCTACCAGGCGCGGCCGCGGCTGTTCGACCGCCACATCGTGCTGCCCGAGTTGTTGTACGAACGGGTTGTCGAAGCGCAGGAGCGCGTCGGCGCGCATGGCGAGGTGTTCTTGCCGCTGGATGGCGCGGCGCTGCGCAGCGACTTGCAGGCTGCCTTCGACGCCGGCATCCGTGCCTGCGCCATCGTCTTCATGCACGGCTACCGCTACACGGCGCATGAACAAGCCGCCGCCAGACTCGCGCGCGAAATCGGCTTCACGCAGGTCAGCGCCAGCCACGAGGTCAGCCCGCTGATGAAGCTGGTCTCGCGCGGCGACACCACCGTGGTTGACGCCTATCTGTCCCCAATTCTGCGACGTTATGTCGACCAGGTGGGGGCGCAGATGCCCGGCGTGCGCCTGTTCTTCATGCAGAGCAGCGGCGGACTTACCGAGGCCCACCGCTTCCAGGGCAAGGACGCCATCCTGTCCGGCCCGGCCGGCGGCATCGTCGGCATGGTGCGCACGGCAGTCGCCGCCGGCCACCACAGGGTCATCGGCTTCGACATGGGCGGCACCAGCACCGACGTGAGCCACTACGCCGGCGCCTTCGAACGCGCGTTTGAAACCCAGGTGGCGGGGGTGCGCATGCGCGCGCCGATGATGAGCATCCACACCGTCGCGGCTGGCGGCGGCAGCCTCCTGGGCTTCGACGGCGCGCGGCTGCGCGTGGGCCCGCAGAGCGCTGGCGCCAACCCGGGCCCCGCCAGCTACCGACGTGGCGGGCCGCTGGCGACGACGGACGCCAACGTGTTGCTGGGCAAGATCCAGCCGGCGTATTTTCCGCGGGTGTTCGGCCCCGGCGCCAACGAACCGTTGGACCGTGACAGCGTGGCCGCGCAGTTCAGTGCCTTGGCGCAGCGCGTGCAGCAGGCCACGGGCCGCGCCACCACGCCCGAGTCGCTGGCAGAAGGCTTCCTGCAGATTGCCGTGCAGAACATGGCCAACGCCATCAAACGCATCAGTGTGGCGCGCGGCTACGACGTCACCCAGTACACCTTGCAATGCTTTGGCGGCGCGGGTGGGCAGCATGCCTGTCTGGTGGCCGACGCGCTGGGCATGAGCCGGGTCTTCGTGCACCCGCTGGCAGGTGTGCTCAGCGCTTACGGCATGGGCCTGGCCGACCAGATCGCCATGCGCGGGGCCAGCATCGAACTGCCGCTGGACGAGGCCGGCCTGGCCGCCGCGCAGGCCCGCTTGCAGCAGCTCGGAGAGGCTGCGCGCGGCGAGGTGGCCAGCCAGGGCGTGGCGATGGAGGCGATCGAGCTGCGCTGCCACGTGCACGTGCGCTACCAGGGCACGGACACGGCGCTCGTCGTGCCCTGCCTGGACATGGCGCAGATTCGCGCCGACTTCGAAGCCGGTTACCGCCAGCGATTCGCCTTCTTGATGCAGGGCCGCATGCTGGTGATCGAAGCCGTGTCGGTGGAGGCCGTGGGTGCCGGTGAACGCTTCGGTGTGGCAGCCAGCGGCGACGAGCCGCCGGCCCATACGCCGAAGCCCGATGCCCTCGTGCGCATGCACAGCGGCGCCTGGTTTGAGGCGGGTCTGTTCGTGCGCGAGTCGCTGCGCGCAGGCGCCACGATCACCGGCCCGGCCATCGTGGCCGAGAAGAACGCCACCACCGTCGTCGAGCCTGGCTGGCAGGCCACGCTGACGGCCGCCGGCCCCATCGAGTTGCAGCGCGTGGTGGCGCGCAGCACCCAGCACGCCATCGGCACCGATGCCGACCCGGTGATGCTGGAGGTCTTCAACAACCTGTTCATGAA
>JANNWL010000358.1:0-5232 GCA_031414735.1 Burkholderiales bacterium
CCACGGCGGCGATGTGGTGGGCGATGTACTCGGTGCGCTGCACGTCGTGCACGCGGCCGGCCACCAGGGTGTCCTTGAAGGCAGCGCCGTTTTCCTTGACGTACATCGGCGGCACCGGGTAGTCGCGGTGCAGGCGCAGCAACAACTCGGTCAGGCCTTCGGGGTAGACCTCCCAGCCCATCTCGGTGACCTCGCGGCCGCCGGTGTGGACGTCGAAGGGCGCACCGGCGCTGATCATCGCCCGGGTGTAGTAGTTGACACCCAGGAAGTCCATCGGCGTGCGGATGGCGGCCAGGTCGCCGGCCTGCACTTGGGGCGCGTCGGTGCCCAGGTGCGCCAGCACATCGGCCGGGTAAGCGCCCTTGAACAACGGGTCGAGGTACCAGCGCGATGCCCGGCCGTCTTCCAGCCGCGTCTTGGCATGGTCGGCCTCGGTGTCGGCCGCAGCATGGATTGCCGCAAGGTTCAACACGATGCCCAGCCGCGCCTTGCAGCCCTGGGCCCGCAGCGCCTGCAAAGCCAGGCCATGACTCAGCAGCAGGTGGTGCGAGACCTGCATGGCGACCGCACGGTCCTTCACGCCGGGCGCGAACACACCGGACTCGTGGCCCATGGTGGCGATGACCCAGGGCTCGTTGTGCGTGGTGATGGCACCGACCCGGTCGCCCAGGCGGGCTGCCATGCCGCAGGCGTAGTCGACGAAGCGGTGCACCGTGTCGCGCGCCGCCCAGCCGCCTCGCGCCTGCAGCGCCGAGGGCAGGTCCCAGTGGTTCAGCGTGAGGTAGGGCTTGATGCCACGCTCCCGCAGGCCGTCGACCAGGCGTTCGTAGAAGGCCAGGCCGGCGGGATTCCACGCACCCGCGCCCAGCGGCTGCACGCGCGGCCAGGACACCGAGAAGCGGTAGGCGTTCACGCCCAGGCTGGCGATCAGGTCGAGGTCGGCTTCCAGGCGGTAGACGTGATCACAGGCCACGTCGCCGCTGCTGGCATCGGCGATCGCGCCAGGCACGCGGCAGAAGTCGTCCCAGATGGACGGGCCCTTGCCGTCGGCCTGTGCCGCGCCTTCGATCTGGAACGCGCTGGTCGCCACGCCCCAGACGAAGTTCTTCGGAAACACCAGGTTGTCGGCAGCGAAAGTCATGGGGTCAACGGCACAGGAAAGTCAGCGAGCTACTTCACCGCGCCGGTGGTCAGACCCGAGATGAGCTGGCGCGACGACAGCACGAACAGCACCACCAGCGGCAACGTGGCGATGGCCGAGCCCGTCATCAGCGCACCCCATTCGGTGTTGACGGGGCTCTGCAGGCTGCGCAGCGCCAGCGGCAAGGTGTACATGTCGGGGCTGCGCATGACGATCAGCGGCCCCATGAAGTTGTTCCAGCTGGCAATGAAGGTGATGAGGCCCAGCGTGCCCAGCGCGGGTTTGAGCAGCGGCAGCACGATGCGGGCGTAGATGCCGATTTCGCCGCAGCCGTCCATGCGCGCCGCCTCGATCAGGTCCTTGGGGATCGACGAGGTCACGAACTGGCGCATCAGGAAGATGCCGAAGGCGCTGGCCGCGCCCGGGATGTACAGCGCCTTGGGCTGGTCGATCCAGCCGATCGCGTCCATGATCATGAAGCTGGGAATCATGTTCATGAAGGACGGCAGCAGCATGGTGCCCAGCACCAGGCCGAAGAGCGCGTTCTTGTAGCGGAACTCGAACATCGCGAAGGCATAGCCGCCCATCGAACAGAACAGCAGCGTCAGCGCGGTGGACATCAGGGCCACGTACACGCTCCAGCCCAGGTTGCGCCAGAAGGGCATGCGCTCGGTGAGGATCTTCAGGTTGCCCAGGAAGTCGTCGCCAAAGAACATCGGCGGCGGCAGGCTGAAGATCTCGGTGCGCGAATGCGTGGCAAACACGAACATGAAGTAGAACGGCGCGAGCATGATCAGCGCGCCGACGCCTACGACGAGGTAGGCCGCCCAGGGGGCGAGGTGTTCGGTTTTCATCTGCATCTCAGTACCGCCCGGCCGTTCCGAAGGTACTGAGCGCCCCCTCGGGGGGTAGCGAACGAAGTGAGCTTGGGGGTCTCATGTCAGCCTCCCGCGCCCTTGGGCTTGAAGACCCGGTGGGTGACCCAGGTCATCACCGCCACCAGAATGAAGAGCAGCCACGACATGGCACTGGCGGCGCCGAAGTCGTTGAAGTCGAAAGCCATGCGGTACAGGTAGATGGCCGTCGTCATGCCCGACTGGTCCGAGCCGCCGCGTCCGCCGGTCAGGATGAAGGGCTCCTCGAACAGTTGCAGGCCGCCGATGATGGACAGCGTGACGCCGAAGAAGATCATCGGCTTCAGGCTGGGCAGGGTGATGTACCAGAACTTCTGCAGCCGGCCTGCGCCGTCCATGGTGGCGGCTTCGTAGATGTCGTCGGGGATGGTCTGCAATGCCGCCAGGTAGAGCACGACGTTGAAGCCGACATAGCGCCAGAACACGATCATCGTGATGGCCGGCTTGATGTGGTCGGGGTCGTTCAGCCAGTCCACCGGGTTGTCCGGAAACAACCAGCCTAAGCCGGGCACGGCGTTCATGGCCTGGATGAAGACGTTGATCAGCCCGTAGTCGGTGGAGAACAGCGAACTGAACAGGATGGCGATGGCCACCGTGGACGTGATGTAGGGCATGAAGTAGGCCCCGACCACGCCATTGCGCAGGCGCTTGAACGACGAGTGGATGAAGTAGGCCAGCGGAATGGCCACCAGGTGCTGCGGCACGCCCGAGGCCACGGCCAGCCAGGCGGTGTTCTTCAGCGACTTCCAGAACCATTCGTCCTGCAAGGCGAACACGAAGTTGTCCAGGCCGACGAACTGCATCGCGCCCAGGCCGCTGGTGGGCTCCCAGGTCTGGAACGCCAGGTACAGCGAGAAGAACAGAGGGAACACGCCGAACACGGCGAACAGCACGACGAAGGGGCTGATGAAGACATAGGGCGCCCAGGTGGGCGACAGGCGCAAGGCAGCGGGCAGCTTCATGGATCTAGGGGAAAAGGGGCCGGTGGGGTATCACGCGCGGTCAGCGCAGGGCGCGCCGTTGCAGCAGCCGCGCGGCGTCGGCCAATGCGGTGGGGATGTCCTTGCCGCGGTCCAGCACCTTGTCGAGTTCGGTGTCGATGACCTCGCCGGCAAAGGCGTCCTGCTTGTGCACGCCCACGGCGGTGATGCGCCGCGCATCGGCACGCCAGCCAATGCGCGCGGCCTGGCCGCCCAGGAAGGCAATGGGCTGCTCGAAGAAGGGGTCGTCGAAGGTCTCGATCAGCGCCGGAAACGCGTCCTGCGACTTGAAGGCCGCCAGCTGCACGTCGCGCGTGAGCGTCATGAACTGGATGAACTCCCAGGCCAAGGCTTTGTTGGCCACCGGTGCGCCGCGGGGAATGGCGAAGAAGGTGCCGCCGTAAGCGGCCATCGCGCCCTCGGGCAGCGGCGCGGCACGCCACAGGCCCTTGCTCTGCGGGGCCAACCAGTTGTTCAGGTGCCCGGCCAGCCAGGCGCCGGTCATCTGGGTTGAAATGGTGCCGCGCTTGAAGCCCTCGCTCCATTCGTTGGACCAGGCGCTGACGCGGGCGTCCAGCTTCTGCTGGCGCACCTGGCGGGCGAGCTCGAAGGCACGCACGAAACGCGGTGAGGTGACGAGCACGTTGGACTGCGCGTCGAAGTACAGCCCCTCGCCCGGCTGGATGCCGGTGCGGATGACGATGTCCTTCATGTCGCGGGCATGCGCCATCAGGTACGAACCCGTGCTCGCCTTGATGCGCGCGCCAGTGGCCACGTAGCTGTCCCAGGACTTCGTCAGCTCGGCCTCGCTCACGCCGGCCTTGGTCAGGATGTCGGCGCGGTACAGCAGCGTGCCCGGGCCGATGTCGGTGGGCGCGGCCACCACGGCACCGTTGCGGTTGGTGGCCTGGGCGAAGACGTAAGGCACCCAGCGGGCGCGGAAGCGCTGGATGTCGTAGGCCGGCTTGGACAGATCCTCCAGTCCGCCACCCTGGGCAAAGCGGCCGACATAGCCGACCTCCAGCGCCATCACGTCGGGCAGGTAGAACGAGGTCGACAGCGCCGTCGTCATGGCCGTGTGGTGGTCGCTGAACTGCCGGCTCACCACCTTGACGTCGACCGTGGGATGCAGGCGTTTCCATTGCGGAATGGCGGAGCGCACGATCTCGTCGACGGCCGGGAACGCGGCCACGGTGAGGGTTTGCTGCGCCTGCGCGCCGCACAGCAGCAGCGCGAACAGGCCGATGCCGACCCAAGACCGGCCAGGTCTGAACCACTGAGTCGTCATTCCCATCCGAGCCCCCACGTGTCGATCTGGCTACCACCTGCGCAGCATACGGCCAGAACGGACCGTGATGAAAGCGCTTTCAGAAAATGATTATAGGGGCCGGTTGTGGAGCGCTGGACTAGGGTAATCCCGCACGCGGAGCGGCCACTCATTGCCGATGCGGTGACTGGACAATTTCCGATCAAGCCTGTCGAAGCCACTCGGCCCTTCGACAAGCTCAGGGCGAACGGTTTATAGCTTCGTACGTGCCGGAGACTCAGGTGACCAGTCTCCGGCCGGACTCGCGCGCGATGACGCGCGGCGGTGGAATCTGCGCCGTTGGTTTGGTGCCGGCCAAAAGCTGCAGCATGGCCGACGCCGCCAACTGGCCGAGTTCGTAGGCCGGCTGGTGCACCGTGGTCAAGGGAGGAATGGCATAGACCGAGGTCGGCAGGTCGTCGAAACCCACCAGCGACACGTCTTCCGGAACACGCAGGCCGCGCCGCTGCAGCCCGAGGGTGACGCCACACGCCATCTGGTCGTTGGCCGCGAATATGGCAGTGAATTTGCGCTGACTGTCGAGCAGGCGCGACACCGCCAGCAGTCCGCTGACCTCGTGGTAGGCGCCCGGTACCACCAGGGCGAGATCGTAGGGGATGCCGGCCGCCTCGAGCGCGGCGCGGTATCCGCGCTGGCGTTCGATCGCATCCGCGTGGTCCGGGTCGCCGGTGATGAAAGCGATGTCACGGTGCCCGAGCGAAATCAGATGCTGGGTGGCGAGGCGTCCGCCTTCGAAGTTGTCGAAATTCAGCGAGAACAGGCCCGGCGCCTTCAGCGTGCGGCCCGTCACCACCACCGGGACCGTCCTGGCGCACGCCTTGAGGGCCTGGTCGGGCAGCCGGCCGGTCAACACGATGATGCCGTCGACCC
>JANNWL010000359.1:0-1833 GCA_031414735.1 Burkholderiales bacterium
GACGTGCCGGGCCACGAGAAGCTGGTGCGCAACATGCTGGCCGGCGCCACCGGCATCGACCACGTGATGCTGGTCATCGCCGCTGACGACGGCCCCATGCCGCAGACGCGCGAGCACCTCGCCATCCTGGGCCTGCTGGGCCTGTCGCAAGGCGTGGTGGCGCTGACCAAGTGCGACCTGGTGCCGCCAGAACGGCTGGCCGAGGCCACGGTCGAGGTGCGCGCCCTGCTGGCCAAGAGCCTGCTTGCCGACGCCCCCATCCTGCCGCTGTCGTCTGTCACCGGCGAGGGCCTGGATGCCCTGCGCGCGCATCTCGAAGCCGCCCGGCTGTCGCGCCCGCCCGCAGCGCAGCAGGGCAATTTCAGGCTGGCGGTGGACCGCAGTTTCACGCTGGCCGGCATCGGCACCGTGGTCACCGGCACGGCCTTCGCGGGCCGGGTGGCCGTGGGCGACAAGTTGACGCTCACCCCCGGCGGCCGCGAGGTGCGCGTGCGCGGCCTGCACGCGCAGAACCTGCCGGCCGGCGACGGCCGCGCCGGGCAGCGGCTGGCGCTGAACCTGGCCGGCGTGGAGAAAGCCGACATCAGGCGCGGCGACTGGGTCGTCGCCACGCCGCTGCATGCGCCCACCCAGCGCTTCGATGCCCGCCTGCACCTGTTGCCCGGCGAAGCCCACGGCCTGACGCACTGGACGCCGGTGCACCTGCACCTGGGCGCCGAGGACATAGGCGCACGCGTGATGCTGCTCGAAGGCCAGGCCATCGCGCCCGGCGCCAGTGCGCTCGTCCAGCTCAGCCTGGACCGGCCGATCGGCGCGCTGCACGGCGACCGCTTCATCCTGCGCGACCAGTCGGCGCTGCGCACCGTGGCGGGCGGCACGGTGGTGGATGCCTTCCCGCCGGCCACGCGGCGGCACCGTGCGCAACGGCTGGCCGCGCTGGCGGCGCTGGAGCTGCCCACGCCCGACCAGGCCCTGGCCGCCCTGCTGCGCCTGGAAACACCGCAGGGCGTGGACGCGCGGCAGTTCGCCGTGCAATGGAACCTGACCGACGCTGACAGGTTGGCCCTGCTGGCGGCCGTGCCGCACCGCGCCATCAGCGAAGCCGGGCAGGAGCTGCTGTTCGCGCCTGGCCAGCTCGAACGCTGCGCCGACGCGGTGACGCAGCACCTGGCCGCCCACCACCGCAAGTCGCCCGACAGCCCGGGCCTGGTTCAGGAAACGCTGCAACGCGCGATTCGCGACAAGCCGGCCGGCGCCGTCTTCAGCCTGCTGCTGCTGTCGCTGATCAAGCAAGGCCTGCTCAAGCGCGACGGCCGGCACCTGGCACTGGCCAGCCACGACGCGTCGCTGCAAGGCGCCGAGAAGCAGATCTGGGAGCGCATGAAACCCTGGCTGGACGAAGGCGGCATCCACCCGCCCATGCTCAGCGACCTGCTGCTGCGCGACCGCAACCTTCGCAAGGACCAAGTGCTGCGCGTGATGCAGCGCCTGCAACGCATGGGCAAGGTGCACCCGGTGGGCGCCGAGTACTTCATCCAGACCGGACACCTGCTGGAACTCGCGGTGCGCGCCTACGAGCTGGCGCTGGCCGACCCCAACCAGCGCCTGAACCTGAAGGAGATGCGCGAGCGCACGGGCATCAGCCGACACCTTTCGGTGCCGCTGGTAGAGTACTTTGACCAGATTGGATTGACCAAGCGCGACGAGGTAGGACGCCACTTCCGCCGCGACCCGCGCAAGGTTTTCGACGGCTGATTCGCAGCCCGACCCTGGAGGAGGATCGTCCCCCGGTGGGGCGTCCGGTCTGCAAAACCGGGTGGGGCTGCTTGGCAG
>JANNWL010000360.1:0-10400 GCA_031414735.1 Burkholderiales bacterium
GGCGACGGCGACTCGGCCAGCATCGGCCTGGGCCAGTTCGCCAACGCCATGCGGCGCGGCCTGCGCATGGCCTACATCGTCGAAAACAACGGCGTCTATGGCCTCACCAAGGGCCAGTTCTCGGCCACCGCCGACCGCGGCAGCAAGAGCAAGAAGGGCGTCATCAACAGCGACAGCCCCATCGACCTGGTCGGTATCGCCCTGCAGTTGGGCGCCACCTACGTGGCCCGCAGTTTCTCGGGCGACAAGGAACAGCTGGTGCCCTTGATCAAGGGCGCCATGGCCCACGGCGGCGCGGCTTTCATCGACGTCATCAGCCCCTGCGTCACCTTCAACAACCACAGCGGCAGCACCAAGAGCTTTGACTACGTGCGCCAGCACAACGAAGCCGTCAACCGCATCGACTTCATGACCCCGGGGCAGGAGATCACCGGCCGCTACGGCCCTGGCGAAACCCTGCAGGTGCCGCAGCACGACGGCGGCATGATGAACCTGCGCAAGCTGCACAGCGACTACGACCCCACCGACCGCTGGGCCGCCATGGGGTACATGCAGCAGCACGCCGCGCGCGGCGAGGTGGTGACGGGCCTGCTCTACATCGACACCTTGGCCACCGACCTGCACACCGCGCTGAACACCTGCGCCGAGCCGCTGAACAGCCTGGACCACCGCAAGCTGTGCCCCGGGGCCGCCACGCTGGCAAAGATCAACGCATCGATGCGCTGAATCCTGCCCACCCGTTTCATCCACCCCCGGCCCAGGAGCGTCCCATGCCAGAACGCACCCTCTCGCAAGCGATGCCGCAGCGCCACCTCGTCAGCCTGGGGCCCGATGCCAGCGTGTTCGAAGCGGCCTGTGTAATGACCCGCGCCAACTGCGGCAGCGTGCTGGTCATCGACAGCAGCAACCAACTGCTGGGTATCCTGACCGAGCGTGACCTGATGACACGCGTCGTGGCCAAGGCGCTGGACCCGGCACGCACTGCCATCATCAAGGTAATGACGCCGCACCCGCGTTGCGTAGCGCCAGAAATGCGCGTGTCAGACGCCGTGCTCATCATGATCGAGCGCGGCTTCAGGCACCTCCCCGTGGTGACCGAAGGCGGCAAGATCCTGGGCGTGTTCTCGGCGCGTGATGCCTTGCCGCGCGAGGTGAACACCGCCGTCGATCTGGCGGAATTCCATGAGCGCGTGAACGACGCCATGGGGTGATGTTCAGGTCCGACTTACAGCCGGGCCAAGTCGGGCGACGGCCCGCCAAACCAGGTGCGTGCGAGCGCGGCGCGCGTGGCCTTCTCGTCGCTCAACTTTCCTGCCTTGCGGTAGGTCTCGGCCAGGCCTGCCAACGCCCAGCCGTTGTTGCGCACGCGGGCCAGCGAGTCGCGAAACGCCTGCTCGGCGTCGCCTAACCGGCCTTGACGCAAGCGCACGGCGGCCAGCGATTGCCGGATGGGGTAGTACCAGTACGGCGGCTCGG
The DNA here is from genome assembly GCA_031414735.1 of Burkholderiales bacterium. Classification (GTDB taxonomy): domain Bacteria; phylum Pseudomonadota; class Gammaproteobacteria; order Burkholderiales; family Burkholderiaceae_C; genus Rubrivivax. Next base: position 1,477 of record JANNWL010000360.1, read on the forward strand.
TGTAGGCCAGCGCGTCTTCGATGAAGATTGCTTCCTCATAGGCCTTGGCCGCCGCGTCGAGATCGCCTGCGCCATCGGCGATGCGCCCCAACGCCACCCAGCGGGCGGTCTGCATCACTTCCCTGGCCGGGATGCCCCAATCCGCGTACGGTTTGAAGTCGGTGCTCTGCGCCAGCTTCTCGATCGCCGCCACCTCATTGCGCGCAGCCGGCAAGTCGCGCCGGGCCGCAAAGGCACCCGCCCGAGCGTAGTGGTACATCACGGTCACCAGCGCCAGCTCCTTCGGCGGTGCGGCGAGCTTCAGGATCGTGTCGGGATCGCTGAACTGTGCGTGCGCAAAGTATGGTGAGCCCTTGACCGGCTCGAGGATCGCGAAGGTTTTAACCACCTCCAACGGCAGTGCGGCGTCGAGCCTTGCGGCCGCCTCCAGCGTCGTCTTCGCGTCACCGCCCATCTGCGCCGAGACCAGGATGAAGTGGATGTTGTGCGGGTAGTAGGCGTAGCGGTAGATCGGATCTGACGGCGAGCTGTCGAAGTAGCGGTCATCGACACGCAGCGCGCGCCGATTGGCTTCCAGCGAGTCCTTGTACAGCCCGACGCGGTAGTAGATGTGCGCCGGCATGTGCACGATGTGGCCCGCGCCTGGCATCAGCGCCGCCAGACGGCGGGCATGCGACAGCGCGCGTTCGGGCCGGGTCGAGGCCTCGACCGCGTGGATGTAGAGGTGGATTGCATGCGCGTGTCGCGGGTTGCGCGCCAGCACCGTCTCCAGCGACGACAGGATCTCCTGCGCCCGACCCTTGGGCCGGGCACCGGCGGCTTCCCAGTAATCCCAGGGCTGGGTGTCCATCGCCGACTCGGCGTACATCGCCAGGATCTGGTCGGATCGTGGGTACTTGGCGGCCAGCGCCTTCATCGCATCGGCAAATGCGCCGTCGAGCAGGGCGCGCTCGGCATTCGGGTCGGCGGAATAGCGGTGGACCAGGGCGTCGATCAGGTCGCGATCGCGCGCCGGCGCATTGGCGGCAAGCGCCAGGGCCTGTTGCAATGCGGCCAGCGCGGGCGCGTTGGCTTCGGGCGCCATCGGTACATTGATGTTGGGCCCCAGCGCCCAGGCTTCGGCACCAAAACAGAGCGCGCAATCAGGATCGAGCTTCTGCGCCGCCTGGAAGGCGCGTATCGCCTCCGCGTGGTTGAAATTGGCCGTCATGCGCAGGCCCTGATCGAAGTAGGCCTGGGCCCGGGCGTTGCGGGTGCCCACCTGGAAGCTCAGCTCCCCGAGGTCTTTGTACAACGGCACCTCGGCGGCGGCGGGCAGGTCGCCCGACGCCTTGGCCGTGGCGGCACTGAAAGGCGCGGTCTCGCCCTTGGGCGCTGCGGACGACGCCTGCACCTGTGCCAGAACCATTTGCTTGAGCAGAAGGGGCTGACCGCCGACCAGCGGCCCGCAGGCGCCGCCGGGGTTGTCCGACAGCAGCGGATCGAAGGCCGCAGGTGGCGAATCGGCGACTCCGATGACGAACGCCCCAGTGGTGCCGATCGCGGCGACGGCGCCGAGCAAACCGCAGGTCCAGACCAGGTTGTGCATACAGGCTCCTCTTCAGGCCGCGCGGGCAGTTTCCCACCCGCCAGAGCGGAGGCTTATACGCTTGGCCATGCGCGTGCGCAATGCCGCACTGCCAAAGTGCCCAGCGTGCCCCGCCGCTTCCCTCGCTTCGATCCTCGAGGCCGATAGCATCGGCTTTGCCAACGACCCGGGAGCCCACATGCAGTCCGTCACCTACCGCCCACCTGGCCTGCGGGTCACTGAACACACGTTGATGCTGCCGCTGGACCACGCACAGCCTGATGGCGAGCGCATCGAGGTCTTTGCGCGTGCCGTCGTCCTGGCAGAAAAGGCGAACGCCGCGCAGCCTTGGCTGGTCTTTCTTCAGGGCGGGCCGGGCTTCGAAGGCCCGCGGCCGGTGTCGGCCGCGTCGCCTTCCTGGCTGAGCCGCGCGCTGGCCGACTACCGCGTGCTGCTGCTCGACCAGCGCGGCATGGGGCGCTCCACACCCGTGGGCCCGGCCGACGCCCGCGCGATGCCGCCGCAGGCGCTGGCCGACCGCTTGGCGCTGCACCGCGCCGACGCCATCGTGCGCGACGCAGAGTGCTTCCGCGAGGCGCTGGGCGTCGACCGCTGGTCGGTGCTGGGCCAAAGCTTTGGCGGCTTCTGCGTGGTGACCTACCTGTCGACCTTCCCTGGCTCGCTGCGCGAAGCCTTCATCACCGGCGGGCTGCCACCGCTGAACCGCAGCATCGACGAGGTCTACGCCGAGACCTACCGCAGCACCATCGAGAAGACCGCCCGGCACTACGAACGCTACCCGCAGGACCGCGACCGCATGCGCAGCCTGATGGCCCGCCTGGCGGGCGACGACGTGCGCCTGCCAGGCGGTGACCGACTCACGCCGCAGCGCCTGCGACAACTCGGGCTGATGCTGGGCACGGCCACGGGCTCGGAGAAGCTGCACCACCTGCTGGAGCTTTCGCCTCGCAGCCCGGCCTTCCTGCACGACGTGGAACGTGCGTCGCCCTTCGCACGCAACCCGTTGTATGCGGTGGTCCACGAGTCCTGCTACGCCCACAGCCAGGCCAGCGCCTGGTCGGCGCAGCGCATGTTGCCGGCCGAGTACGCCGACGACCTGACGCTGTTCAGCGGCGAGCATGTCTTCCCGTGGATGTTCGACGAGTTCGCCGGCCTGGCACCGTTTCGAGAGTCCGCCCGGCTGCTGGCCGAGCGGCCCTGGGGCGCGCTCTACGACCCCGGCGTGCTGGCCGTCAACGAGGTGCCCTGCGCCGCGGCCATCTACGTGGGCGACATGTATGTGCCACGGACTTTTTCCGAGCAGACGGCGCGCCAGATCCGCGGCCTGCACCCGTGGATCACGAACGAGTTCGAGCATGACGGCCTGAACGCAGGCAAGGTGTTCGACCGGCTGATCGAGCTGGTCCGCAGCTAAAACCGCGGCATGTCCGCCATGGGCAGCGCAGACACCACCAGCACGCGCAGCGGTCTGGCATAGGCCGGGCTGCGTTCGCGCAGCGTGGCCAGGAGCTCTGCAGCGACGGCAGGGGCCGGGTCGCGCAGCATCAGCAGCGTGGGCCGACGCGGCCGGAAAAGCCCGACCGGGCCCAAGGGTCCGGCTTGCCACCACCCGCAATCCCACGGGTCGCCGGGCTGGGTGCCCTGCCGCGCCAGCTGCTCACGCCTCAGGATCTGCAAGCGCCACCACAGGCCGCGCCACCGCCCCAAGCGCGCCAGTTCGTGGCTGCCGTCCAGCGCGCAGGCTGCGGCGTCCAGCGCGGGGCGCGGTGCGATGCTGGCCGCCCGCAGCGGCTCTGCCAGCGTCGGGAAGGCACCGCCCTCGCACCAGGCCCGCAGTGCGGCGGTCAGCGCTGCGTCAACGGCATCGCGGCCGTCGGGTGGGCTCATCAGGGCATCGTCGAAACGGCGGGGCAGGTGCATGGTGGGATGGGAATTGCGCGGCGATTGCAGCACAACGCAACTCGCCGTTGCCGGCTTCAACTGGTGCTGGCCCGCCAGGCCCAGGCCGCAGCGCGCAGCCGTTGCGACAGGTGCAGCGCCACGTTGCGGTAGACCTGCGCGTACAGCAGCGGGTCCTGCTCACGCAATCGCAGCAACGTCGCGGCGTCGAGCGCGTGAACTTCGGTGTCGCCCACGGCCACGGCCTCGCCGCTGCGGCCGCCGCCGTCGAGCATGGCGGTTTCGCCCAGCATCATCCCGGGCGACAGGCTCACGTAACGCTGCCGCAGCGCCGTGCTGCCGGGTACCGGGGCACTCAGCACGTCGATGGAACCCGAGGTGATGACGTACAGCCGATCGCCCGGGTCACCCTGGTGGAACAGACATTCCCCCGCAGCCAGCCGCCGGGTTTGCATGCACGCCGCCAGGCGCGCCCGCTGGGCGGCGTCCAGCCCGTCCATCAGGCTGGCCTGCTCGATGGGCACCGTCTCGCGAAGCGGCTGATGCCCGTCCTGCGCCAGCAAGGCCAGCTCGGCCCGCTCCATGGCCTGGTCGGTGTCGGGCACGCCATGGTCCGCAGCAAAACGCCGGCCGACAAACTGCGCCAGCACGCGGCCGTGTCGGTTGTCTGCACTGACACCGGCCATGAGCAGCGCCATCCCGCGTTCGTCCAGGCGCCGGCTCAGCTGCTGCAGGACGACCGCGCCCGAAGCATCGATCAGGCTGACGCGGCGAAAGTCGAGCACCAGGGTGTGGCAGCTGGCGTCCAGTTCGTCCGACAACTCGGCGATGCGGTCGGCGCTGCCGAAGAACAGCGCGCCTTCCAGCTCAAGCACGGTGGCGCGCGCGCGCAACGTGCCCAGCCGCGCCTCGTCGGCCGCGGCGTAGATGCGGCGCGAAGGCAGCGCGTTGCCCGTGTAGCGACTGCGTACCAGCGAACGGTTCATGCTGCGGATGAACAGCATCATCGACAACAACGCGCCGGCGGCCACGGCGGCCGGAAAGCCCAGCACCAGCGTGACGCCACAGACCAGCAACACCACGAGCAGCGCCAGCTGCACATCGGCCTCGCGCTTCCCGCGCCACCACTGCGCCGCCAGGCCCAGCGACCAGCGGTCGATGGAGATCAGGTAGACGATGACTATCGCCCCGCCCAGCACCACCTGGGGCAGCAACGCCAGCAGCTTCACGGCCACCAGGCCCAGCAGGGCAAACAGGCCGCAGCAGATGAACAGCGAGGCGCGCGTTCGTCCGCCCACGTCCAGCATGTGCAACGCGCGCGGGCGCAGCAGCAGCAGCGGCAGGCCGCCCACCACCCCGGACGCCACATTCGCCACGCCCAGCGCCAGCACCTCGCGCCGCGGATCGGTACGCGTGTGGCAGGCCTGGTCCATGGCCAGGCTGTTGAGCACCAGCTCCAGCGTGCCAATCAGCGCCATCACCAGACCGGCAACCAGCGCGGCGGCCAGATGCCGCTGCAACAGCGCGTCGTCAACCCCGTTGAAGAACGGCAACAGCGTGTCGACGTGTGGCCAGGCCATGGGCAACGCGCCGGTCAGCGGCCCCAGCGCCCATTGCGGCGCCAGCGTGTGCAGCAGCGCATAGGCGGCGCTGCCTGCCAGCAGGCCGATCAAGGTGGCGGGCAGCCGGCGGTTCAAGCGCGGCAGGCCCAGGATGAGTGCGACCGTGAACAAGCCCACCACGGTGGTCGCGGGCTGCACCGCCGGCATGGCCGCCCAGCCCAGGTGCTGCAAGGCGCCCACCGGCCAGCCGAGCATCAAGGGCAGCACGGCCAGCAGGGCCAGCAGCGCCACGCCGTTCATGAAGCCGGCCAGCACCGGCTGGGGCACGAACTTGGCGAAGCGCACCAGCCCGGACAGCCCGAGCGCAATCTGGCACGCGCCCATGCCGATGACCGCAACCGCCACCAAGGCCAGCAACACGGCAACCGCTGCGGGGTCGCCGACCGCGAACGCCGGGTCGGTCGAGACACGCGCCACCACGGTGCCCAGCACCAGCACCGGCGCCGCCGAAGGCCCGCCCGCCGGCATGGGCGCGCGCGACAGCCCGGCGAACACGGCGCCCCCCACCACGGCGGACACCAACGACGCCGGTATGCCGAAACCTGCCGCCTGCGGACCCAGCGCGGCGAATGCCAGCAGGCCCAGGGTCAGCACGGGGGCCAGGCTGATGAGTGTGCCGGCCATGCCGGCCCACAGCTCGAGCCACAGGCGGGTCGAACGCAGCAGCGCTGTGTGGGCGGGTATGGTGGCCATCGAGACGGGGCCGGCGACGAATCGCCGGCAGCCCGTGATCGTAGGGGCTCCCACCCAGCCAACCGCCCCGCGCAATCACGGCTTGACACAGCCGCCCCCCGCCGCTTTCAGCGGGTCAAGCTCGCCACGGGCGACACGGTCTTTGGGTAGCTGCGCGCCACCATGGTGTGCACCGGTTGACCCGCCAGCGCGGCCCAGGCCGTCAACTGCTCCTGCGAGCTGTCCCACTCCTTGCCGAACACCGACGGGCCGTGCTGATACATCCACAGCGCCACCTCCGCCGAAGGCGCGTGCCCGGCGTCGGCCAACGCGATGAACCGGCCATAGGCCTCGGGGAATCGCGCCTGGCGGAAGGATGCCAGGGCGTTGGCGTGCAGCCGCTCGGCCACGCTGGGCGCCGATCGCGCCGACTGCCCCTGCTGTGCAAAGGCGCCCGGTGCGTGGAAACCCAGCACCAGCAAAGCGACGGGAATGAGTTTGAGCGCGGTTTTGGACATGGCGAAGCCTCCTGGGGTGACACGTTGAACACGGTGTTTCCGCTGCGGCCGGGCGGGCCGTCTGCAGCGGTGGACGCATGTTCGCGGCGCAAGGCACGCTTGGCGCAGGCCGGTTCAATAGTGAACGGCGTCCGGCGGGCTGCGAGTTTGAGCTGGCGGACTCACGGCGCCGCGCTGCACCGATTCAGGGGGCGCTGTCCTGTCCGTCGCGCGCTGCATACGCCGCCACGATGTCGCGGAAGTCCGGGATAGCCTGGATCAGGCGATCGCGGTCGTCGGCGTCGGTTCTTTGAGCAGCAGTCGCCTGCACGTCGGCGTGCAGTTGCTTCAGCATGGGCATGGCGCGTTCGTCGCCCAGGGCTTGCAGCACCTGTTGGCAGCGCCAGCGCAGCGCGATGGTCTCGTTGGGGGGGTAGTCGGCCAATTCGCTGTGCAGGCGGACCAGCACGGCGTCAAGCCCTACCAGCGCTGCCGCGGGCTGGCCCAGGTGAAACTGGCACTGCGCTGCAATGGTTGCCGCCAAGCAGGCTTCAAGTGGTTCGTTCAAGTCCAGATGAAGCGCCAGCGAGCCAACCCCGCATTGCAGGGCAGTCCTCGCGTCGCCCTGCGCAAGATTCAAGCCGGCCAGAAACCGCAGAGTGATCGCCTCCATGCGCCGGTTGGCCAGGGCGCGGTGGATGACCAGATCCTGCTCGTGCCAGCGCAGCGCCGCCGCCGTCTCACCCCGCGCCTCGGCGGCTTCAGCCAGGCGCAAATGTGCCCTGGTGACGTCTCCCGCGGAGCCAATGGAGTCAGCCAGCGCGAGCATCCGTTCGCCCCAGGCGGCCGCGTCGGCCCACTGTCCCAAGCTGCTGGAAACCATCGCTAGGTTGTGCAGTGCCCCGAGCTGCAAGCGCGGACTTCCAAATGCCTCGCCGCGCACCAACACGGCTTGAAGCGTTGCGTGTGCCTCGCCAAGTCGCCCGACATCCAGCGACACGATCCCCGACAAGGTCAGCAGCTTGGCCTCGGTCTCGGCACGGGTATCGACCGCATCGATCTTGCCTGCCCACGACAGGCCGTGCTCGATGTGCCTGATTGCGCCCGGAAAGTCGCGCAGCGGGATGCGCAACCACGCCAACTGCGCCTGCGCCATGGCCGCCCATTGCGCAGCACCGCAGCGCTCCGCCAGCTCGAAGCTCTGCCGGGCCAAGGGCTCCGATGCCGAGGTGTCGCCGAGGCGGTCGGCCAGCAGCGCCATGCCGAACAGGAGCTCTGCCCGGCGTTCGTCGTCAGGGTGGCGCTCGAGCAGGGCCGCCATCTCCAGGTACAGCGTTGCCTGCTGCGATCGATCGCCCACGACATCGGCAACGTCTTCCAGTTGATGCAGCAAATCGAAGCGGCGCATGGGCTGCGAGTCCGCCGTCAGGGCCAGGGCCCGGCGCAGCCAGGTGACAGCCGCGGCATTTGCAAAACGCTTGCTGGCCTCTTTGCCCGCCTGCTGGAAGCAGTCGATGGCCAGCGCCGTCTCGCCCGCGCGCTCGGCATGTTCACCGGTCATGGCCAGGAACTCCGCACCGCGGCCCTGGGTGCGCGCCTGCAACCAGCGCGCCGCCGCGCCGTGGCCGAGCTTGCGTTCAGCCTTCAGCAGCGTGTCGTAGGTCACCTGGTGCAGCAGGTGGTGGTCGAACTGGCGCTCGGTCGTGCCTGCGAAGTCGCTGCTGTCGCGGGCCTTCACGAAAGCGGCGCGCTGCAGTGCCGGCAGGGCTCGCGGCGCTTGCTCGTCCTGGGCCTGCAGCGCGTCATCCCAGAAGACGTGGCCAATGACGCTGGCCTGTCGCGCGGCTTGGCGCTCGCCGGCCGGCAGCGCGTCCAGCCGCGCCTGCAGCAGCCCGACCAGCGTGGTGGGCAGGCGCAGGGTGTCCAGGCGGTCCCCTTGCACCGTCCATTGGGGCGCGGTGGCGTCGATGACGCCGTCGTCGATGAGCCGGCGCACCAGCTCTTCCATGTAGTACGGGTTGCCTTCGGCGCGGCCGACGATGAGTTCGCTCAAGCGCGGCGGCACGTTGCCCAGGCGTTGCAGCAGGGCCTGCAGCAGTTCGTTGCTTTGGTCTGCGGGCAGCGAGTTCAGCGCCATGAGCGCGGCCGGGCCATCGGCGGTGTCTGCGGCGTCAGGCTTGCCCCAGTCGGGTCGGCGCGCCAGGAGTGTCGGGCGGGCTGTCATCACCAGCGCCAGCGGCAACTCGGCCGCGTGCGCCAGCAGGTCTTGAAGCAAGTCCAGCGAGTTGTCGTCGGCCCAGTGCAGGTCTTCGACGATCAGCACCGGCAGGTTGCTGCCCTGCGCCGCCAGGGCTTGCAGGTAGGCGCGCAAGGCCATCAGCGCCTGGTCGCGCAGGCTGCGCGGGTCCAGGCCCTTGACGGTGGGGTTGTCGGCGAAGTCCAGGCCCGAGAGTTGGCCGATGAGCTGGGCCTGGCGTTCGCCGCGCCCACCGTGCTCAGCGAACCACGGGCTGAGGCCGTCGACGACCTTGCGCTGGGCCACGTCAGCGCTGTCGGTGTCGGCCACGCCGCATTGCAGGGCCAGCAGGCTGCGCAGCAGGCCCCAGGGGCGCAACTGGCTGTCGGGCTGCGAGCGCAGGGTGAGCA
>JANNWL010000361.1:0-9567 GCA_031414735.1 Burkholderiales bacterium
GGTCGTCGTGCTTGTGGCTGATGAAGATGCGGAAACGGTCTCTGGAGTCGTATGACATGGCGGTGCCCCTCCTCGTGCAGCCGCAAAGTCTAGTCCTGGGCAGGGCCGGGCGGCCATGGCGAGCGGACGGTGACCAGCGCAGCAGTGCGGTCGCTGAGGTCCAGCGCCGCGACCACCCCGCGCAGGATGTCTCCGGCAACTCGGGCGTTAGCCCCCGTACCGTGCGCGTCCCGGCCGTGGCCGCACGCGCCATCGCAGCCCATGTCCCCACGGTCTTGGTCTCGCCAAACTGCGCTCTATCGAGCAACATGCGCGCTCTGGCGTGCGCTGCCGCGCTGCCCAACCCGTCGACGCTGCCACCATGACCCAAGCCCAGACCCACGCGCTGCCCGATGGCCGCACACTGAAACTGCTGCAAGCCAGCCCGGGCGACGTGCCCGCCGACTGGGCGAGCGCGCTGGGCCTGGGCTCGCCCGTGGCGGTGGTGCTGCTGGCAGGAGGCGACGATGACATCCCCGATGCCCTGCAGCCCCGCATCACGCAGCTCGTGGCGCGTGGCCTGCTGCGCACGCTGAACGACCTGGCCGACCCCTTGGCGGGCACCGCCGGCGCCTGCTGCGTGGTGCGGGCCTGTGGCCCAGGCCTGCCCGCCCTGCTGGGCCAGGCCGCTGCCGACAGCGGCGGCGCCGTCACCGTGCTGGGCGTGGCGCCGGCTGGCGTGCTGGCACTGCCGGGCGTCGTTGCTGGCGCGGGCAGCGGGGCCGCACCCGCCGTGGCCGGGTTGAGCCACCTGCTCGCCACGTCGGGCGCCGCCTGGGGCGATGAGCTGGCCGCCAAGTTCAACCTGGCGCAGGCGCTGGCCACGCCGGGCCCACGGAATTCGACACAAGCGTCACAGGCCCCACAGGCCGCCCCGCAGCCGCTGTTGCTGGTCATCGGCGGCGGCGCCGGCGCCGGGGCTGTAGTGCTGCTGGCGGTGCGTCGCGGCTGGCCGGTGCTGCTGGTCGACGGCAGCGGCGGCGCCGCAGACGCGCTGGCGCATCAGCTCGCACAAGGCCAGGCCGACGGCGACGACCCGGTCGTGGCCGAGATCCTGGCCGATGGCCGCTTCACCTGCATCACGCTGGGCGACCGCGCCGCCGGCGCCGTGGAATCCCTGGCGCGTGCCCTGCAGCGCGAGTGCGCCTGCGAAAGTCTGCTGCGGCTGGCCTGGCAGCGCTGCGCTGCGTTGGGACAGGCGGCGCGGCAGCAGCAAAAGGACTTCACCACCGTGCAGGGTTGGATCACGGTGCTGGGCGTGGCGGTGGTGTTCCTGTCCGTGCTGCACTCGGTGGCCGGCGCCCACAACTGGGACGACGCGGTGGCGGGCCTGCGCTATGTGCTCATCGCGGTGCCGATCCTGGTGTCCACGCTCATCGTCGTGGCCAACCGCTACTCGCCGGGCAAGCGCTGGGTGCTGTTGCGCGCCGCGGCCGAATCGCTCAAGCGCGAGATCTACCGCTACCGCGTGCGGCCGCGCCATGCCGCGGTGGACGGCGTTCGCGAGAAGGCCCTGCAACAGGCCATGGAGGACATCACGCGCCGGCTCGCGCGCACGGAAGTCAACTCGATGGGGCTGCCGCCCTACACCGGGCCCCTGCCGCCGCCCAGTTCATTGGCGCGTGGCGACGACGGCATGAGCCTGCTCGGCGCTGACCGCTACGTGCGCCTGCGCCTGGCCGACCAGCTCGACTTCTACAGCCGCCGCAGCGCCGGGCTCGCCGGCCAGTCCAGCCGCTGGCAGCTGGTGGCCATCGTGGTCGGCGCGCTGGGCACGCTGCTGGCAGCCCTGGGTGGCGAGTGGGTGGCCTGGGTGGCGTTGACCAGTGCCGTGGCCAGCGCCGCGCTGGCCTACGTCGGCTACAAGCAGTTCGACACCACACTGACCGGCTACAACCAGACCGCCACCGACCTGCAGAACCTGCAGGCCTGGTGGACGGCGCTGCTGCCCGACGAGCAGGCGCTGCCGGAAAACGTCGACAAGCTGGTGACGACCACCGAAACGGTGCTGGCCACCGAACAGGACGGCTGGGCACAGAGCATGACCAACGCGCTGGTCGCGCTGCGCAGCCAGCAACCCGAAGGCGCCGCGCCCGCCCCGCCAGGCGGGTAGGTGCGAAGGCTGCGCCGCAGCCGGGTTGGCGGGCGGGCTTACTCGGCCTTGATGCCGTTGTCCTTCACGACCTTGGCCCAGATGTCGATCTGCGCCTCGATGAAAGCGCGCGATGCCTCGGGGCTGCCGCCGACGATGTCGATGCCCTGGGCGGACAGCTTCTCGCGCACCTCCGGGAGCCGCAGGACTTTTGCGATCTCTTCGTTCATGCGCCTGACGATCTCCGGCGGCGTCTTCGCTGGCGCCAGCACCGCCCACCAGGCCGGGGCGTCGAAGCCCGTGTAGCCGCTCTCGGCGATGGTCGGCACGTCGGGCAGGTTGGCGCTGCGCTTGCTGGTGGTCACGGCCAGGGCTCGCAAGCGTTTGCTGTCGATGTGCGGCTTGGTCAGAAACACCGAGCCGATCGACAAGGGCACGTTGCCGCCGAGGGCATCGTTCATCAACGGCCCGCCGCCCCGGTAGGGCACATGCACGAGCTCGAGGTTGTCGCGCTTGCCCAGCAGCGCCATCGCCAGGTGCCCCAGGCTGCCCGCGCCGATGCTGCCGTAGGCCACGCCGTTCTTGGCCCGGGCCGCGGCAATCACGTCGCCAAAGGTCTTGTAGGGTGAGTCTGCGAAGGTCGCCAGCACCATGGCGCCTGTGCCGACCAGCGTGACGGCGGCCAGATCGCGACGCGTGTCGAACGGCAGGTTGGGCTGCAGGCTGGGGTTCACGGCGTGGGTGTCGAAGACCACCGCAAAGGTGTAGCCGTCAGCCGCTGCAGCCGCCACCGCGGCCGTGCCGATGGAGCCCGAGGCGCCGCCCTTGTTCTCGACGATCACCGTCTGCCCCAGCTGCTGCTGCAAGGGCTGCGCGAGGATGCGGGCCACCTGGTCCACCGAGCCCCCGGGTGGAAACACCGCCACCAGCTTGATCGGCGCCTTGCCGGGCCAGGCCTGGGCAGCCGCGATGGTGGACATCGCCAAGGTGGCGGCGGCAATGAAGAGCTTGGCGGTGATGTGCATGGCCCAGTGTTGCCGCACCAGGCTGCCCGGCGCCCCCGGGAAAGCCCGACGATCACCACAATCCGGCCGACTACCCACCGGTTTTCCGCGGCCGACAATGCGCCGCAACGAGGAGTCCCCCCATGGCCCACATCCCTTACGCCGACCTCGATGCCGACGCTGTGCGCCCGCTGGTCGACCGCATCACGGCAGAGCGTGGCAGCCTGCTGCACATCTACCAGATGCTGCTGCACAGCCCGCCGCTGGCCGAAGGCTGGCTGGGCTACCTCACGGCCGTGCGGCAACAGCTGGACCTGCCGGGTGACTTGCGCGAGCTGGTCATCATGCGCGTGGCCCTGCTCAATGGCGCGCCCTATGAAGCCCAGCAGCACGCGCCGATTGCGCTGAAGGAAGGCATCACCCAGGCGAAGCTCGACGCGCTGGACGGCTGGCAAGATTCAAGCGCCTTCAGCCCACTGGAGCGCGCGGCGCTGGCGCTGTGCGACACCATGACGAGGCAGATTCAGGTCGACGCTGCCACGCTGCAGGCCGCGCGGGCCCATCTCGGCGAGCGGCAAACCGTGGAACTGGTGGCCACCATCGCGGCCTACAACATGGTGTCGCGCTTCCTGGAAGCCCTGCAGATCCACGCCAGCGACGTGCCCCAGCCGCCAGCGACCGGGGCCCCGCCGCCGCGTTGAAGCCACGCCAGAGCTTGGCTTCGATGGCGATCTCGGTGGCCAGGTTGTCGGCATGCGCGTGGCTGATGAAAGCATGTTGTTCTTCGCTCATCGGCGGGGCTCCAGGGTTGCGTCGACTTTGCACCGCTCCGTGGCACAAGACAGCGGCGTGGCGCCCACCCCCTAACATCGCCGCATGACGCCCCACCCCCTCTATCCGCACCTGCTCAGCCCGCTGGACCTGGGCCACACGACGCTGAAGAACCGGGTGCTGATGGGCAGCATGCACACCGGGCTGGAAGACGGCCGTCGGCACTTCCCGCGCATGGCGGCGTTCTATGCCGAGCGCGCGCGCGGCGGCGTGGGGCTGATCGTCACCGGCGGCTTCGCGCCCAACATCGAGGGCTGGGCGAAGCCCTTCGCCGGCACGCTGTCGACCAGCGCCGCGGCGCGCCGCCACCGCGTGGTGACCGACGCCGTACACGCCGAGGGCGGCCAGATCGCGCTGCAGATCCTGCACACCGGCCGCTATGGCTACCACCCGCTGTGCGTGGCGCCGTCGCGCCTGCAGAGCCCCATCTCGCCCTTCACGCCGCGCGAACTGTCCGAGCGCGGCATCGAGCGCCAGATCCTCGCCTTCGTGCGCTGCGCCCGGCTGGCGCGCGAGGCCGGCTATGACGGCGTGGAGGTGATGGGCAGCGAGGGCTATTTTCTAAACCAGTTCCTCGTCACCCACACCAACCACCGCACGGACCGCTGGGGCGGCGACTACGCGAATCGCATGCGCCTGGCGGTCGAGGTGGTGCGCCGCGTGCGCGAAGCCGTGGGGCCGGACTTCATCCTCATCTACCGCATCAGCCTCATCGACCTGATTCCGGACGGCAGTTCCTGGCCCGAGGTGCTGGCGCTCGCCCGCGCCGTCACCGCCGCCGGCGCCAGCATCCTCAACACCGGCATCGGCTGGCACGAGGCGCGTGTGCCGACGATTGCCACCAGCGTGCCGCGCGCGGCGTTTGCCTGGGTGACGAAGAAGCTGCGCACGGCGCTGCGTGCCGAGGGCAATTTCATCCCGGTCGTCACCAGCAACCGGCTGAACATGCCCGAGGTCGCCGAGGCCGTGCTGGCCGACGGCAACGCCGACATGGTCAGCCTGGCGCGCCCCTTCCTGGCCGATGCCGAATTCGTCGCCAAGGCCGCCGCTGGGCGGCGCGACGAGATCAACACCTGCATCGCCTGCAACCAGGCCTGCCTGGACCACGCTTTCAAGAACCGCATCGCCAGCTGCCTGGTGAACCCGCGCGCCTGCCATGAAACCGAGCTGGTGATCACCCTCACCAAGGCGCGGCAGAAGGTGGCGGTGGTCGGCGCCGGCCCGGCGGGGCTGGCAGCGGCCTGCACCTTGGCCGAGCGTGGTTTCGAGGTGCATCTGTACGACAGCGCGCAGCGCATCGGCGGCCAGTTCAACCTGGCCAAGACCATCCCGGGCAAGGAAGAGTTCGAGGAGACGTTGCGCTACTTCGCCAGCCGCCTGGTCACGACGGGCGTGGTGCAGCACCTGGGCCAGCGCGCAACTGCGCCCAAGCTGGCCGCAGCCGGCTACGCCCACGTGCTGCTGGCCACGGGCGTGACGCCGCGCGACCCGCGCATCCCCGGGCAGGACCACCCTGCCGTGCTGAGCTACATCGACGTGCTCCTGCACAAGAAACCGGTGGGCCACCGCGTGGGCATCGTCGGCGCGGGCGGCATCGGCTTCGACGTGGCCGAGTACCTGGCGCACGGCGCCGACCTCGGCCATGCCTCCACCAGCACCGACCTCATCGCCTGGTTGCGCGAGTGGGGCGTGGCCGACCCGGAAGCCCACCGCGGCGGCGTGGTGCCGGCGCGGCCGGAGCCCGCGGCACGCGAGGTGACGCTGCTGCAGCGCAAGCCCGGCAAGCACGGCGCCGGCTTGGGCAAGACCACCGGCTGGATCCACCGCGCGGCGCTGAAGATGAAGCAGGTGCAGATGCTGTCCGGCGTCAACTACGAGCGCATTGCGCCCGTCTCAACACCCAACGGCAACTGCATCGGCCTGTTCGTCACCTTCGGCCCCAAGCGCCAGGACGGCACGGTGCTGGAATTCGACACCCTGGTGCTGTGCGCCGGACAGGAGCCGCTGCGCGAACTGCAGGCGCCACTGCGCGCGGCGGGCGTGAAGGTCCACCTGATCGGCGGCGCGCACGAAGCCGGTGAACTGGACGCCAAGCGCGCCATCGACCAGGGCACGCGGCTGGCGGCGGGGCTTTGACGACGCCCCGCGCTGCGGCTGGTTGTGATGGGCGGGCAGACCCACACCAGGCGCTAGACTTCCGCCCCGCCAGGTCGATCTGATCCTGCATTTGTGTCGAGAAAGGCAAAGCGCCCCATGAGTACCCTGTCAAACCGGCTTCAAACCGCAACCTTGCTAGGCGCCGCTCTGGTGATCGCCGGGTGCGCCGCCACCGAGGCATCACGCACCCTCGAAGTGCCCAAGGTGGCTGCCGCCTCGGGGCCGGCCTACCAGGGCGTCAAGGCGCCCATCGCCGTGGGCAAGTTCGACAACCGGTCGACCTTCATGCGCGGCATCTTCTCTGACGGCGTGGACCGCCTGGGTTCACAGTCCAAGACCATCCTGGTGTCGCACCTGCAGCAAAGCAACCGCTTTGGCGTGCTGGACCGCGACAACATGGAAGAAAGCAAGCAGGAGTCGCAGTTCAAGGGCAGCAGCCAGGCCATCAAGGGTGCTGACTTCCTGGTGACCGGCGCCGTGAGCGAATTCGGCCGCAAGGAAGTCGGCGACAAAGCCTTGTTCGGCCTGCTGGGACGCGGCAAGACGCAAGTGGCATATGCCAAGGTCACGCTCAACATCGTCAACCCAGCGACCTCGGAAGTCGTGTTTTCGGTTCAGGGCGCGGGCGAGTACAGCCTGTCTGAACGCGAGGTGCTCGGCTTTGGCAGCACGGCCAGCTATGACGCCACCCTGAACGGCAAGGTGCTCGACCTGGCCATCCGCGAGGCCGTGAACAACCTGGTCGCTGGTGTGGACAGCGGCGCCTGGAAGCCTGTGCGCTGATGCACGGGCTGACCCCTGTGCGGTGGCTGGGCCGGAGCAGTGCGCTGGCCGTTGCACTGCTGCTGACCGCCTGCGTTGCGCCGCCCAAGACCCTGTACCAGTGGGGCGGGTACCAGCCCGCGCTTTACGCCTACCTGCGGGGCAGCGTGACCGACCTGGGTGCGCAGATCGCCCAACTCGAAGCGCAAACCCAGCGCACTGCGGCCGAGGGGGCCACGCCGCCGCCCGGTCTGCACGGCCACCTGGCCCTGCTGTATTCGAAGTCGGGTGACGACAGCAATGCCTTGCGCCACCTGCAAATCGAGAGACGGCTGTTTCCGGAGTCGGCCGTCTACATCGACCTCCTCCTGAAAAACGCGGCCCGCCCTGCCGCCACACCTTGAATCGAGTCCTGCATGACTGATCCCGCAGCTTGCGGCGCCCACGGGACGAGACGAGCCCGGTGGCCTGGCGTCGCCGCATTGGCGGCAGGGGTGGCACTGGTGACATTGAGCGGCTGCGCGTCGCCACCGCCGCCGCGCGACTACAGCGCCTTCATCCGGGCCAAGCCGGCGTCCGTCCTGGTGCTCCCGCCTGTCAACGGCACGCCGGACGTGCTGGCCACACCCAGCGTGCTGGCCCAACTGGTTTTGCCGCTGGCCGAGGCCGGCTACTACGTGCTGCCGGTGTCGTTGGTGGACGAGACACTCAAGGTCAACGGCGTGCAGACCGCTGCCGACAGCCACCAGATCGAGCCGGCCAAGCTGCGCGAGATTTTTGGTGCCGACGCGGTGATGTACGTGGCCGTGAAGAGTTACGGCTCGGTGTACCGGGTGGTCAGCAGCGACACGGTGGTGACGCTGGAGGCCAGACTGGTGGATCTGCGCAGCGGCGCGGTGTTGTGGGACGGCCTGGCCAGCGCGTCCAGCGCCGAGCAAAGCGGGGCCAACCAGGGCGGGCTCATCGGTCTGCTGGTGAAGGCCGTGATCGACCAGATTGCCAGCAGCCTGAGCGACCGCAGCCACCCGATTGCCGGCCTTGCCAGCGCCCGGCTGCTGTCTGTACAGCGATCCGGTGGCCTCTTGCCGGGCCCAAGAGCGCAGGGCACGCCCAGGTAGGCCCTTCGGCGCTCAGTGCGCCTCGGCGCAAAGGTCGGGCTGCCAGTCTGCCAGCTGCACTTCCAGCCAGGTCGCCAGCGGCAGGGCGGCCGCGACCACCTCATCGTCGTCGTGTTCGCTGACCTGCAGGCCCGTCTGCAACTCATGGCTTGAATCGAACCAGCCGCAGCCCCGGCAGGGCGGATCGTCGTCGTCGCCGGCGGCGTCGTTCAAGGCGGGGCGCCGCGCAGCGGGAACGGCGGTCGGGCCGAGGCGGGACCAGAGTCGGTGCAGGAGGTTCATGGCGGGATCTCCGGGCTGTGCCACCCGGGCTGGGCGGCATGACGCCATGGTCCGCAGGCCGGGCGTCGTCCGCCATCACCCGGATGGCGTCGCTGCAGGGGGCCCCCTCCGGGGGACCCCGGCGCCACACCCCGCCGGGGGGCGGCCGTGTCACCATCCACGGCATGTGTGGACGCTATGTGGTTGCCTACGACGCGCAGACCCTGGTCGCAGGCTTCAGCCTGACGCGGGTGGTGCCGTTTCCGCGGCGCTGGAACGTCACCCCGCAGTCGGCCGTGCCCGTGGTGCACGAGACCAAGGAAGGCGAACGCATCGCCGAACTGATGCGCTGGGGCCTGGTGCCGCACTGGGCCAAGGAGGCGGCGATCGGCCACAAGCTGAACAACGCGCGCGCCGAGGGCGTGGCCGAGAAACCGTCGTTCCGCCAGGCGCTGCGGCGCAGGCGCTGCATCCTGCCGGCCAGTGGCTTTTACGAATGGCAGGCCACGGCAGACGGCAAGCAGCCTTGGTACATCACCAGCCACACCGGCGAACCGCTGGCCATGGCCGGCTTGTTCGAAGCTTGGCGGCCTGACGATTCAGCGGAGTGGTTGCTCACCTGCTGTGTGATCACCACGGAGCCGAATGCGCTGATGGCGCCCATCCACGACCGCATGCCGGTGCTGCTGGCGCAAGCCGACTGGGCCGCCTGGCTGGACCGCGGCGGGCAAGACACCACGGCCCTGGCGCCGCTGCTGCGGCCTTGCCCGGCGGATTGGCTGCGCGCCTGGCCGGTGTCACGCGCCGTCAGCCGCGGCACGGCCGAGGGGGCGGCGCTGATCGAGCCGCTGCCGCCAGCACAGTAGCGCGTCAGCCGAAGGGCCGGACGGCCTCAAGCACTCGCCGCGCCGTCAGCGCGGGCTTCGCGGCCCGATGCAGCGTCGGTGTGGAAGCCGATCAGGTTCAGGAACAGGCAGGCTTGCAGGAAGCTGCGCAGCTCGCGCAGGCTGCAGCGGCACTCGCGGCGCAGCAG
Organism: Burkholderiales bacterium; assembly: GCA_031414735.1. Taxonomy (GTDB): domain Bacteria; phylum Pseudomonadota; class Gammaproteobacteria; order Burkholderiales; family Burkholderiaceae_C; genus Rubrivivax. The sequence continues at coordinate 9,298 of JANNWL010000361.1, forward strand.
CGCCGGCGTGACAGCCGCCCGGCGCCTGACGACGCGCGCCATCTCCAGGTACAGCGGGTTGGCGCTGCATTGCTGGACGCGTTCCAGGTGCACCGGCACCAGGCTCGAATTCAGCCACTCGGCCGGTGCCTGGTGCAGCCGGAAGGCACCGGCCGCGCGGCCCAGTTCCCACAGCGCGACGCTGACGTAGCAGGACTTGAGGTCCGCCACCGGCGGCGCGCCGTGATCCAACATGGGCAGGCGCCGGCCCAGGCGCAGCTCGACCAGCGC
>JANNWL010000362.1:0-1584 GCA_031414735.1 Burkholderiales bacterium
CCGCCGACAGCGCCGGCAACCCCGGCCTGCAGCCGGAGCACGCCACCGGCCTGGAACTGGCGCTGGAGCGGCAGGTGCTGGGCGGCGGGGTGCTCAGCGTCGGCGTCTTCCATCGCCAGATCGATGACCTCATCCGTCGCCGCATCACGCTGGAAACGGTGGCCGAAGCGCCCGTTCCGCGCTGGGTGAGCCGGCCGGCCAACATCGGCCGCGCCAAGAGCACGGGGCTGGAACTGGAGGTCAAGGGCCGCGCCGATGAGTTGCTACCGGCGTGGATGGCCTCTATTGCCGAACTCGACCCGGGTCCGGCCAAAGGGCGCGGACCAGGCTTGCAATTGCGCGCGGCGCTGTCGATTTATCGATCTGCCGTCGAACAGATCGACGACCCCAACGCACGCCTCGAAGGCCAGGCCCCGTGGAGCGCCACCACGGGCTTCGACCACGCCATTCGCGGCAGCATCTTCAGCTACGGCGCCAACTTCTCCATGACGCCGGCCTTCTCTACCCAGCAGACCGACCGCCAGCGCGTCTGGCGCAGCCACGCCCGGCGGCTGGACGCCTACGCGCTGTGGCGCTTCAGCAAGGAAGTGCAGTTGCGCCTGTCGGCCAACAACCTCGTGCCCGAGGACAGCCTGTCCACCAGCCGCGTCGAAGACCTGGACGGCTTCGGCGCCAGCAGCCTGTCGCGGCGCCAGACGACGACGCTGTTCAACGCCAACCTGCTGCTGCGGTTCTGATGCGGGCGTTGCAGGTTCATGCCGGCCCGGTGGCACTGCGCCACCTGCGCGAACACGGCCTGGCGCCGGGCGACGTTCGCGCCATCCCGGCAGCCGCCGGCGGACCCAAGGGTCTGGCGCTGCTGCCGCTGGACGGGTATCTCTTCGGCGACTGGCTGTCCCAGGTGCAGCACACGGTGCACCTGATCGGCGCGTCGATCGGCGCCTGGCGCATGGCAGCGGCCTGCCTGCCTGACGCCCAGTCGGCGCTGGCGCAGCTGGCCGAGGACTACATCACCCAGACCTACCCTCACGAGCCCGGGCGCATGCCCACGGCACGCACCGTCACCGAGCACTTCAGCCGCCATCTGCAGCAGCGCCTGGGCGACCGCGCGGCCGAGGTGCTGGGCCACCCGCACTTCAGGCTGCACGTGATCGCCGGGCGGGGCCGGCGCCTGCTGCACCGGCCGGGCCGCTTCGGCCTGCCGCTGGGCTGGCTGGGTGCGTTCACCGCCAACGCGCTCGGCCGCCGCCACCTGAGCGGTTGGATGGAGCGCGTGGTGTTCAGCGACCCGCGCGACACCCTGTCGCTGCCCCTGGACGACTTCGCGACGCACCGTGTCGACATGACCCCCACCAACCTGGCCCCCGCCGTGTTGGCCAGCTGCACCATCCCCTTCATGATGCAGCCGGTGCAGGACGTGCCCGGCGCGCCGCCCGGCACCTACTGGGACGGCGGCATCACCGACTACCACCTGCACCTGGACTACCGCCCCCTGGCCCCGGGGCTGGTGCTTTACCCGCACTTCCAGGGCCGCGTCGTGCCCGGCTGGCTGGACAAGACCTGGAAACAGCGCCACCGGCCGAC
>JANNWL010000363.1:0-3948 GCA_031414735.1 Burkholderiales bacterium
AGCTTCTTTCTGGCACCCACCCGCGCCTGGGAACTGCTGGCTGGCGCATTGGTGGCCCTGGGTTGCGACCAGGCGCTTCGCTTCCGTCCCGTGGCGGGCTGGCCCGCCTGGCTGCAAGACCTGCTCGCCCTGGCGGGGCTGGTGCTGGTGCTCGCGCCCGTCTTTGTCTACGACGCGACCACCCCCTTCCCGGGCCTGGCCGCGCTGGCGCCCGTGTCGGGCACGGTGTTGGTGCTGGTCTTCGCGCAACCCGGCACCTGGGCCTGCAGGGCGCTCACCCTCAAACCCGTGCTGTGGTTGGGCTTGATCTCCTACAGTGCCTACCTTTGGCACCAACCCTTGCTGGCATTCGCCCGTCTGTCACAGCCGGGCGTACCGCCCGCCTGGTTGCTGGGCACGATGGCGACGCTGGCACTCGTGCTCGGTCACTTGTCATGGCGCTTTGTCGAGGCGCCGTTCCGGGACCGCAGGCGTTGGTCGCGGCGGGTGATCTTCCAGTTGTCAGCCGTCGGCACCACCGCCTTCATTGCGGCCGGTTTGGCATGGGCAGCTACGAAGGGCCTGCCTCAGCGCTGGTCGCCGCAGGAGCTGACGCTGATCGAACCTGCCAAGACACAGATCGAAGGATGTCCTGCCGTTGACGCCTGGCTGCGTGTGTGCCGTCTGGGCCTGGACGGCGCACCCACCGAAGTGGTGCTGCTGGGCGATTCGCATGCCTACGCGCTGGGAACAGCCCTGCATGAACGGCTGACCCGCGACGGCCTGGGTGGCGCCCTGGTGCACACCGACTGCCATCCGATCGACGGGGTCTTCGACAGCCGCGAATCCAACACCCCGGCCAAACGGGCCCACTGTGCCGAAGCCCATCGCCGACTGCTGGACTTCGTGGCGCAAGCGCAGGTTCGGCACAGCCTGGTGGCCATCCGCTGGACAGCTCGGCTTTACCCAATGGACGGCCGTATCGACGCAGCCGCGTTCAACAACGGTGAGGGTGGCGTCGAGATCGACCTCCCCGACCGCCGCAACCTCGCGGTCGACGCCCAAGGGCTGTTGAGCGACGCAGCCGGCCCGAAGGCGCAGGCCCTGAAGAGCTATCTGCAACGCCTTTCCGCCCTGAAGCCCACCGTGGTGCAGGACCCGGTGCCCGAAGTAGGTTGGACGCCGGCGCGATTGAATCTGCTGGGCAGGCTCAGCGATGGAAGCTTCCCGGCGTTGATCAGCACCTCGGCCGATCGCTACGCCAGCCGCAATGCTGTGGCACTGGACTTGCTGGCCGATGCCAGCACCCCGCGCCTGCAGCGCAGCCAGCCACAGGCGCTGTTGTGCAACCGGCAGATTCCCGGCCGCTGCCTCGTGCAAGACGGGGCGCTCCTGTATTACGCCGACGACGACCACCTCTCGATGCGGGGTGCCCGCCTCGTCGTGGACGACATGCTGGCGCGTGCACGCGCCATACGCTGACTCACCCGGGAGAGGAGCACCACCATGCGCCACCCGTACCGCCCGATCACCACGACCCTGCGCCGCTGGCAGCGGACAGGACTCCCACTGGCGATGGCGGTGGCGATGGCGGTGGCGGCAGGTTGTGGCGGCGGCGGCGCGCCGGCACCGGACCCGGTGCCGCTGCTCGATATGCCGGCCGAGGCCGTGGTGCTGACCGGCGCGCAGGCTGCCACCTTGCGCCGCCCGCCCACGCAGATCCTGGCGGTGTACGGTTACAGCGACACAGGCGCCCGCATCGACTTCCAGGCCGGCACCGACTGGCAGCCCACGGCGGCCGGGATCGCCCGCACTGCCGGATCGCGCATCCCTGACTTCGCCGGCCACCGGCCGGCCCTGGGCGCCGACGGTCGCTTCGATTTCTCCGCGTCGCCGCGCAACCCGCCGCTGACCCTTCCCTACCAGGTCTACGTGGACTACCGGACGCGGCGGGCCGATGCCGTCGTGCAGCCCGCAGCAGGCGCGCGCCGGGATACCCGGGTGCTGTGCCTGGGCGACAGCATCGCCGCTGGCGCCCACACCATCGCCAACCACTTCCGCGGCACCGACGCCGACAGCTACTGCGGCCTGTTGCGCACCCACCTGGGCAGCGGAGCCGATGTGCAGAACCCATCCGTTCCTGGCGGCACGCTGGCTGCAGCCCTGGCCAGCTGGCCGGCGCTGCTGGCCAGCCAGCCGCAGACCGTGGTGCTGGCCTTCGGCATGAACGACCACATCGCCGGCGCTGGCGCGCTGGCCGCCTTCGAGGCCAGCCTGGGCACGGTGGTCGGCGAGGCCCAGACCGCCGGCGCGCGCGTCATCCTGATGGGCTTCATGCAGCAGAACGCTGCCTGGAGGCTGGAAGACCCAGCCCACACTCTTTCCTACAACCTGGCCATCGCCCGTGTGGCCCAGGCCCGCGGCGTGGTCTTCCTCGACGTGCGCACCCTGCTGGACCGCAGCGCGCCGGACGGTAACGCGATCGCCGTCCGCACCGGCGACTTCATGCACCACCCGAACAACCACGGTCACCGGCTGCACTACACACTGCTGTTGCCGCACTTCCTGACCCAGCCGACGGCCGCGTCCGCCCTGCCGGGCTACATCGACCTGACCGAATAGGCGGCCGCACGTACCGGTGCCGATTCGGGCACGGGCTCTAACTCTTGCGCTCCTGGCGCGGATCTGCCGAACGCCTGCGCGTCAATCGCAGGAATCAGCGATACACGACGGCAAACGGACAAGCCAGTCGATACAGAATGAAGAATCTGTCCGGGAACGCCAAAACGTGCAGGTCGTTGGGTTCAAGTGTGCGCCGGCCGACAAGAACGTTCACGGCAAGCCGATTGCTCAAGAAAGCGCGACTGAGTTGTGAGCGGAACAACCAACGCAGAGGCTGACTGGCGGGGGGCCTCGCCGCTCGAATCCAGGCCAGTTGAGCCGCCACCCTACGCGGCTGGGAACGCCGAAACTCCCGTCGTCGGGGGGAACGGTCAAGGGGCTTTTGGCGAGGCTGAACGGACGCGCCGAATCGGGCGCTGGCAGCTGCGAATACTCATGGTCAGACCGCATTGCTTGATCAGGAGCAACGCGACCCGTTTGCCCGTCCAGCGCCGGTCTGGGTAGCCCAGCGCAGCAGGCGCCGAACGCAGGGCCTGCTGGATGACTTGTGCCTGGTCGCCTTCGAGCCGGGCGGGCCGCCCCGATTGACGATGTCTGGCCAGGCCTTCGATGCCCGTCACGCTTGCAGTACGCACCCAACGCTCGACGGTGCGCCGGTCAACGCCGAACCAGTCGGCCACCTCGCACGCGTCGAACCGGTTCGAGTCTTTCATGGGCGCCCCCCTGACACCGCGACCTCGGCCACTTGTCTGTCGGGCAAATATCACGCCGCTCCCAAGACCGCGCAGCGTGACAGGTCTGCGGCTTTCAGGTGGTTCAAACGACTGGCGAAGCTTTCGCGCAGCGGCCGCGAGAGCCTGCACAGGTCAGAATGAAACCATCAACACCTACAACAGCGGTTACTGGCAGGTCGTATTCAGTCTGCCGAATGCCGGCGTCTTCTTCGATCTGTCCAAGCCGATTGCCATCAACGAATCGGCACATGCCGGCGCATTTTTGTCACCCGCAGCGACGGCACGTTCGTTGCACTGGACCACCATGAACGTTGCGCCGACCCAATCGGTGACTTTCACCTTTGATTTGCAGACCTGCGCAAACTGCGCTGGAGGATGGGCAATCTTCCAACAGCCCAGCTTCGTTCCAGAAGTGGGCAACGCCGTCCTGCTGAGCGCAGGCCCGATGCTGCGGCGCCACCGCGTGGCGCCGCAGCATCTTCAATCCGCCTGCTTGCGCAAGAACGCCGGGATCTCGATCTCGTCCATGCCGTTGCTGGCCAGCGCTTCAACCTTGGCCGAGGCCTGACTGCGCGCGCTGCGCCACACGCTGGGCGTGTTCAGGCCTTCGTAG
>JANNWL010000364.1:0-1636 GCA_031414735.1 Burkholderiales bacterium
TTCCTGGATCTCGTTGGTGACGTGCGGGATCACCTGCACCGTCTTGCCCAGGTAGTCGCCGCGGCGCTCCTTCTCGAGCACGCTCTTGTAGATTTGCCCGGCGGTGAAGTTGTTGCTGCGCTTCATCCGCGTCGTGATGAAACGTTCGTAGTGGCCCAGGTCGAGGTCGGTCTCGGCGCCGTCGTCGGTGACGAAGACCTCGCCGTGCTGGAAGGGGCTCATCGTGCCCGGGTCCACGTTGAGGTAGGGGTCCAGCTTGATGAGGGTGACCTTGAGGCCGCGCGATTCGAGAATCGCGGCCAGGGAAGCGGCAGCGATGCCCTTGCCCAACGAGGACACCACACCGCCGGTGACGAAGACAAACTTGGTCATATCGAGCGACCGGCGCGCGTGGGCGCCAAGCCGTGGTGAGAAAGGCAGATTGTATCGACCGCGATGCCCGAGGACGGCACCCGAGGACGGCGCGGTAACATCCGCCCCGCTTGCACCAGGTGCCTGTCGTCCCGATCAAGGGCTGCAGGTTAAACGGGAAGCCGGTGAGGACGCGCTGAATGTTGAGCGTGGTCCGATTCCGGCGCTGCCCCCGCAACGGTCAGCGAGGAACCTTTCGCACGACAAGCCACTGGGTCTGCCACAGACCTGGGAAGGCGCGAAAGGCTCCGGGGATGCTCTGCATCTTCGGCACTCGCGAGCCCGGATACCGGCCTGGTGTGATGAGTGCCGGTATCGCGGAGGGCGGTGCGGGTGGCCAGGCAGCGCCTTCAGCGCGGGCCTTTGTCACCTGCGCATCTCCACCACGACCCCGGCGTCCCTTTCGCCGTGCCACACGGGGTGTGTGGTTGGAGTCCCTGTTCATGAAATCCCTTCCTTTCAGCCGTGCCGCAAAGCCGGCAGCTTTGCTGTTTTTGTCTGCCGCATGCGCGGCGCCCACGTTTGCGCAGGACCAGAACGCCGAGCGCGTCTCTGTCACAGCCACCCGCACGCCAGTCCGGGTCAACAACCTGGTGGCAGAAACCACCGTCATCGACCGTGCCCAGATCGAGCGCAGCGAGGGCCGCACCTTGCCAGAGCTGCTGGCGGGCCTGGCCGGCTTCCAGTTCACCAGCAACGGCGGGCTGGGCAAGGCCTCGTCGATCTTCATTCGCGGGCTCGAGGCGCGCCACACACTGCTGCTGGTGGACGGCGTGCGCGTCGGCTCGGCCACGCTCGGCACACCGTCGCTGGACAACTTGCCGCTCGAGGCCATCGACCGCATCGAAGTTGTGCGCGGGCCAATGTCGTCGCTGTACGGCAACGGCGCCTTTGGTGGCGTGATCCAGGTCTTCACGCGCCAGGGCACGAAGGGCTTGACGGGGAACGCCAAGCTCGCTGCCGGCAGCAACAGCCACGGCCAGATCGCTGGCGGACTCGGCTTTGGCGACGGCACTGTCGATGCCGCAGTGCAGGTGCAGCACACCGACACGAAGAGTTTCTCGGCGACCAATCCGGGCGTGCCGTTTGGCAACTTCAACGCCGACCGCGATGGCTTTCGCCAGAGCAGCGGCAGCCTGCGCCTGGGCTGGCAGGCCCTGCCCGATTGGCGCGTCGACTTCCTGGCGCTGCAATCGACGGGCCTGACACGCATCGACGACGGCCC
>JANNWL010000365.1:0-4121 GCA_031414735.1 Burkholderiales bacterium
TACACGAGCTGGGTTCGCATCCCCACGCCGCAGGGGCAGATGCGCGGTACCTTCTTCTGCATGACCGAAGAAGCGCATCCGTTCGAGGCCGTGGTGTCTGAATTTTCGCTGGCGTTTCCGGGCAGCCTGCTGCACTGATCAGCGCGGCGGCTCGTCGTCAGGCGGGCGCTCGCCGCGCCGCCGGCCCGAGAACATCGTCCACCAGACCCCGAAGATCAGCACGCCCAGCGCCAGCAGGGCCTCGAGAATCAACAACCACATGCCTTGGGGCTCCTGAGTATTCGACGCGGGCGGCGCAAGCGTTTCACGCAGCGCGCGCCAGGCGGTCGCGCCAGCGCGGCCACCACAGATTCAACAACAGGCCGCCCATCACCAGGGCCGCCGCGCCCAGCTTCCAGGCGGGCAGCGGCTCGGCCAACCAAAGCGCCGCACTGGCCATGCCGAAGACGGGCACCAGCAGGGCCATGGGCACCACCAACGCGGCCGGGTGGCGCGCCAGCAACCAGCCCCACACGGCATAGCCGAACAGGCTGTTGCCCACCGACTGCCACAGCACGGCGGCCCACACGGTGGCATCGGCCCGGGCCAGTGACTGCGCCATCAGCGCCGGCCCCTCGAACACCAGCGACAGCAGCAACAGAGGCGGCAGCGCGAAGGCGCTGGACCACACCACAACGCCCAGCATGTCGACCTTGCCCGCGCGACGCGCCACCTGGTTGCCGCCGGCCCAGCACAGCGCCGCCGTGAGCACCAGGGCCAGACCGAGCGGGGTGGTTTGCGCGTCGGCGCTTGTGCCTGTGTGTGCGGCGATGACGCCGATGCCCGCCGTGGCGAGCAACAGCGCCAGCCACTGGAAGTGCCGCACGCGTTCGCCGTCGAGCACGATGGCCAGGCCGACGGTGAAGAACACCTGCATCTGGATGACCAGCGAGGCCAGCCCGGGCGCGATCCAGCCGCGACCGCCGACGGCCAGGTACAACAACCCGAACTGCCCCGCGCCGATCAGCGCCCCATACGCCGCCAGCGTGCGCCAGCCCACGGCCGGGCGACGGATGAAGAACACTGCCGGCAGCAGCGCAAAAGCGAATCGCAACGCGCCGAAGAGCAAAGGCGGCAAGGTGCCCAGCGCCAGTTTCATGACGACGAAATTGCTGCCCCATACCGCCACCACGGCCAGGGCAAGCAAGGCATGGCGAAGCGGCAACCCTGCCGCTGCAGTCGTCAACCGGGCCTCTTTGGGACGCGACCCATCACGCCAGCACGACGCGCGCACGCCCCTGGGCGCGGGCCTCGTGCATGGCGGTGCGGGCGCGTTCCAGCGTCTGCATCACGGTTTCGCCGGCATGGTGTTCGGCCAGCCCGCCCGACAAGGTGACCTGCGCGCCGACGATGCCCGTGGGCCGAACCTCGCTGGCGCATTGGTGCAGCCGCTCGAAGCCGCCCCGCGCCAGTGCGATGCGGGTGTCGGGCAGCAGCAGCACGAAACGCCCGCCGTCCCAGCGCGACAGCACGTCCGACACGCGCACATGGCGCGCCGATTCCAGTGCCAGCGCCCCCAGCAGGGCGTCACCGGCGTCGCGGCCCAGGCGGTCGTTGACACCAGCCAGGTGGTCAATGTCGAGCACACCAATGCAGAAGGTCTGGCCTGAACGTATGCAGCGCTGGTGCTCCTGCTCCATCAGTTCCAGCATGTGGCGCTGGTTGATCAGCCCGGTCAACTCGTCCCGCGTGGCCAGCTCGCGGATGCGCACCAGGGCCTGGGTGAGTTCGGCGCGCTGCAGCCGCGCCCGGTGGCGCAGGGTGCTGAGCCGACCGGCCAGGATGGACATGGCCGGCATCATGGTGGCGACCATCAGAAAGTGCCCGATCTCGACGGCAGCCGGATAGCTGCCCGGCCGCCACCAGGCCATCACCGCCATGGTCAGGCCGAACACCACCACGGCATACACGCTGACAGCACGCATCTGCGGTGGCGAGACCACGAACATGCCGAACATCAGAATCACCATGACGATCGGGAAGACACCGCCACGCCCCGCGCCCAACAGGGCATAGGCTGCGGCACTACAGGCAATGGCGAAGGCCATCTGTGGCACCGTCATGGAGGGGTCGCGCAGGCGCTGGCTCCAGCGGGTGCGAATGAGCGCGAAGAACACCACCATGCCGGCCAGGGCAAACGCGGTCCACCAGCGCACCGGACGCGCCGGCGCGACGCCAGCCCAGGCAAAGTAGTTCATGGCCACCAGGCCAGCCGCCATCAGGCCCATCGCCAGCACGGCCTGCGCCAGGCGCGGGCGCTGCTTGGGGTCTGTGGTCAGCAGTGCATCGGTGAATCGGCGCATCGGCTCCCGCAGTCGCACTTCAGAGTGGTCAAGCGTAGCACCGCAGGCGCCGGCCTACCTCCCCGTGGTCAGGTGGCCCAGGGGCAGCGCCGAACCGGCCTTGACCTCGCCCAGCGAGAAGCTGGTGTGCAGGTCCTTCACGTTGGGCAGCTTGAACAGCGTCTCCATGCTCCAGCGCGAAAAGGCGTCCAGATCCGTGGCCATCACCTGCAGCTCGAAGGTGCCGGCGCCACTGATGTAGTGGCAGGCCACGACCTCGGGCAGGCCGCGGATGGTGTCTTCCAGCACGCGCGTGGCCGCGGCGTTGTTGCGTTCGGCGTCCACGCGCACGAAGGCCAGCACACCCAGGCCCACCTTGCGCCGGTCGATCTCGGCGCGGTAGCCGGTGATGTAGCCCTCCTGCTCCAGCCAGCGCACGCGCCGCCAGGTCGGCGCGGCCGACAGGCCGATGCGCGCGGCCAGTTCGGTGTTGGACAGGCGCGCGTCGGCCTGCAACTCGCGCAGGATGGCCACGTCGTAGCGGTCCAGCGTGGGCGCGTGGGCGTCGCCGGGTTCGGCCGTGGGTTCAGGCGTTTTCCCTGAGATCGTCTTCTTGAGCGCCATTCTTTCTTTTAATCGTCTGCGACAGAAACATTGTTGCTCAAACGACCCAATGCGGGGCATCACAACGCAAAGACAACCCCGCGGCCAGCGCCTAAACTGCGCTCAACCCTGCCAGGAGCCGCCACGCATGAACGCACCACTGCCCGAGTCGATCCGCAAGGCGCTCGAATCCGTCACGCTGGACGACAAGTACGCACTGGACTCCGGTCGCGCCTTCATGAGCGGCGTGCAAGCCCTCGTGCGCCTGCCGATGCTGCAGCGCACGCGCGACGTGCGCGCGGGGCTGAACACCGCCGGCTTCATCAGTGGCTACCGCGGCAGCCCGCTGGGCGGCTACGACCAGGCGCTGTGGGCAGCAAAGAAACACCTCGCCGCCAACCACATCGTCTTTCAGCCCGGGGTGAACGAAGAACTGGGCGCCACCGCGGTCTGGGGCACCCAACAGCTCGACCTGTACCCCAAGGAAGCCAAGTACGACGGCGTGTTCGGCATCTGGTACGGCAAGGGCCCGGGCGTGGACCGCTGCAGCGATGTCTTCAAGCACGCCAACATGGCGGGTACGTCGAAGCACGGCGGCGTGATCGCGATTGCCGCCGACGACCACGTCAGCAAGAGCAGCACCGCGCCGCATCAGAGCGACCACATCTTCAAGGCCTGCGGGCTGCCCGTGTTCTTCCCGAGCAACGTGCAGGACATCCTGGACATGGGCCTGCACGCCATCGCCATGAGCCGGTTCAGCGGCGTGTGGAGCGGCATGAAGACGATCCAGGAAGTGGTGGAGTCCTCAAGCTCGGTGGTGGTGGACCCCGACCGCGTGAAGATCGTCCTGCCCGAAGACTTCGTCATGCCGCCCGGCGGCCTGCACATCCGCTGGCCCGACCAGCCGCTGGAGCAGGAAGCCCGGCTGATGGACTACAAGTGGTACGCCGCCCTGGCTTATGTGCGCGCCAACAAGCTCAACCACAACGTCGTCGCCACGCCGCACGACCGCTTCGGCATCATCGCCAGCGGCAAGGCCTTCAACGACACGCGCCAGGCCCTGGCCGACCTGGGCCTGGACGACGACACGCTGCGGCAGCTGGGCATCCGGCTGCACAAGGTCAACGTGGTGTGGCCGCTGGAAGCCACCATCACGCGCGACTTTGCGCAGGGTCTGCAGGAGATCCTGGTCGTCGA
>JANNWL010000366.1:0-1547 GCA_031414735.1 Burkholderiales bacterium
TCACCTCTTCACTGCGGCCGCCGGCATAGACCTCGGCGTTGTCGAAGAAGTTGACGCCGGCATCGAAGGCCGCGGCCATCAGCTCGACGGCGGCGCTGTCGTCGACCTGGTTGTGGTAGGTGACCCAGGAGCCCAGGGACAGGGCGCTGACGCGCAGGCCGGAGCGGCCGAGACGGCGGTATTGCATGGTGTGGGGAACGAGGTTGGCAGGAAGGAAGCACAGGGTAGCGCAAGCCGGCCCGCAGGGGGGCAGAAGAGCACGCCGTGATCTGGCGTACAAAGCACCCATGGACACACCCGACCGAATCGACCAGCGGCTGACCGACCTGGAGATCAAGGCCAGCTTCGGCGAAGACACGCTGGACCGGCTGAACGAGGTCGTCGTGCGCCAGCAGGTGCAGATCGACGCCTTGTTACGGCAGCTGGCGACCCTGCGCGAGCAGATCCCCGCGGACGCACAGGACACGCCGCGCAGCCTGCGTGACGAGCTGCCGCCGCATTACTGACGGGTGTTTACGACGCCGCCATGTGGCCCAGCGTGAAGGCTTCCTCAAATACCGAATAGCCCGCCAGGTCGGCATGCGCGAAACGCACGCGACCACGGGCAGTGCGCAAGGCCGTGAGTGCCGCGCTGCCGCGCACGCCAGGCGTTGGCACAGCCATGGCGTGGCCGTAGCGCATGAGGTCCACTCGCTGCACGCGCTGGCGGATGTCCGGGTGCACGCCGGCCAGGTCGTCCAGCACGCGGCCAGCCCAAAGGGCGGGCGGGCTGTCGAGCAATGCCGCGCGTTCACCGCCGGGGATGGCACGGTAGGCCGTCAGCACCGTCGCACCACCACCCTGGCGCAGGCTTTGATGCATGGCGTCGACATAGCCCAGGCCGGTGGCGCCAAAGACGACGTTGTCCCAGCTGGGCGGCGCGCCCGGGCGGTCCAGCAGCGGGCGGTCCAGGTGCAGATTGGCCACCAGCCACGGCGCATAGGTCATGCCGGTCGCGGCGGCGGTCAGGGCGGCCGGTGGCGATTCGAGCAGGCGTGCCGACACGAACAGTGGCAGCGCCAGCACCACGCGGTCGGCCTGCCAGCGCTCGACCTGCTGCGCGGCCTCGTCCCAGGCCAGCAGACTCACGCCGTGGCGCTGTTCCTGCACACGCAGCACGACGCGCCCGGTGTGGATGCGTTCACGATACGGCGCGGCCAGGCGCGCGGCCAGCCAGGCGTTGCCCTCGGGCCAGGTGAAGACGGGTTCGCGCTCGTCATCGCCATCCCCCGGGGCGTGAAAGCCATGCCGGCTGGCGAAGTAGTGCAGCCCGGCCCAGGCCGACACGTGGGCGGTGCCGGCGCCGTAGTCGTCGCGGCAGCAGTAGTCCAGGTACCAGCGCAGCCGGGCATCGTCGAACTGCTCGCGCTGCAGCCAGGCATCGAAGGTGATGGCGTCCAGCGCGGCGTGCGCCGCCGTCCACGGCGCGCGCGTGCTGGGCAGGGCGAAGCCGATGGCCTGCACACGCGCCACGGCGGCGGCAAAACGGCGGTACTGCGCCAGGGTGG
>JANNWL010000367.1:0-7022 GCA_031414735.1 Burkholderiales bacterium
GCCAACGTCGGCGTGCCGCTGCTGTTGAAGCAGCTCGTCGATGCGCTGGCGTTCAAGCCTGGCGACCCGGCTGCGATCCTCGTCGTGCCCATCGGGCTGGTGGTGGCCTACGGTGCGCTGCGGCTGACGACATCGCTGTTCACCGAGTTGCGCGAGCTGATCTTCTCCAAGGCCACCGAGGGCACGGCGCGCAGCATCAGCCTGCAGGTGTTCGGCCACCTGCATGCTTTAAGCCTGCGCTTCCACCTCGAACGCCAGACCGGCGGCATGACGCGCGACATCGAGCGCGGCACCCGCGCCGTGCACTCGCTGATCAGCTATTCGCTGTACAGCATCGTGCCCACGCTCATCGAAGTCACCATGGTGCTGACGCTGCTGGCCGTGAAGTTCGACGCCTGGTTCGCCTGGATCACCATCGCCGCGCTGGTGGTCTACATCACCTTTACCGTCACGGTGACGGAATGGCGCACCAAGTTCCGCAAGGAGATGAACGAGATGGACTCGGCGGCGCATTCACGCGCCATCGATTCGCTGCTGAACTACGAGACGGTGAAGTACTTCAACAACGAGAACTTCGAAGCCCGCCGTTACGACGAGAACCTGGAACGCCTGCGCAAGGCGGCGTTGAAGAGCCAGACCACGCTGAGCCTGCTCAACACCGGCCAGCAGTTGATCATCGCCACGGCGTTGGTAGCGATGCTCTGGCGCGCCACCCTGGGCGTGGTGGAGGGCCGCATGACGCTGGGCGACCTGGTGATGGTCAACGCATTCATGATCCAGCTCTACATCCCGCTGAACTTCCTGGGTGTGATCTACCGCGAGATCAAGCAGGCGCTGACCGACCTGGACAAGATGTTCACGCTGCTCGAACGCAACCGCGAGGTCGACGATGTGGCCGGTGCCCAGCCCTTGAACGTGACCCAAGGCGAGGTGCGCTTCGACAAGGTCAGCTTCGCCTACGACCCCAGCCGGCCCATCCTGCACGAGGTGAGCTTCGTCATCCCGCCGGGCAAGACGGTGGCCGTGGTGGGCCCCAGCGGCGCCGGCAAGAGCACGCTGGCGCGCTTGCTGTACCGCTTCTACGACATCAATTCAGGCGCCATCAGCATCGACGGGCAAGAGCTGCGCAGCGTGACGCAGAGCAGCCTGCGCGCCTCGATCGGCATCGTGCCGCAGGACACGGTGCTGTTCAACGACACGGTGGAATACAACATCGCCTACGGCCGCCCCGGCGCCAGCCGTGAAGAGGTCGAGGCTGCTGCCAGGGCGGCGCACATCCACGACTTCATCGCCGCCACACCCCTGGGTTACGCCACCACGGTGGGCGAGCGCGGCCTGAAGCTTTCAGGTGGCGAGAAGCAGCGCGTGGCCATCGCCCGCACGCTGCTGAAGAACCCGCCGGTGCTGATTTTCGACGAAGCCACATCCGCGCTGGACAGTGCCAACGAACGCGCCATCCAGGCCGAGCTGCGCGCCGTGTCGCAGGGCAAGACGGCGCTGGTGATTGCGCACCGGCTGTCCACCGTCGTCGATGCCCACGAGATCGTGGTGCTGCAAGCCGGCCGCGTTGTCGAGCGCGGTCCGCACGCCGAGCTGCTGGCCCTGGGCGGCACTTACGCCGATATGTGGCGCTTGCAGCAGAGCGGCGAGGCGGCGTCGGCGCCAGACAGCGGGCGCTGAAGCCACAGCGGCGACGCCTGCACCACGTCGCCCAGCACCACGATCGCGGGGCTGGTCAGTTGCTCGGCCTGCATCGTTTGCGGCAGTTCGTCCAGCGTGCACAGCGCCTGGCGCTGCTGCGGCGTGTGGGCGCTGCAGACGACGGCAGCGGGCATGTCGCCGGGCATGCCGGCTGCGCGCAGGGCTTGTTCGATCTGCGGCCAGCGTGACACGCCCATGTAGATCACCAGCGTCAGGCGGCTTTGCACCAGGGCTGACCAATCCGGTTCGCCATCAGCTTCACCGCTGTGGCCCGTGACCAGCGCCACGCCACGGGTGAAGCGGCGGTCGGTGACGGGGATGCCGATGCTGGCCGGCCCGGCGATGCCGGCCGTGAGGCCGCCCACCACGTCGACCTCGATGCCGGCCGCATGCAGGGCATCACATTCCTCGCCGCCTCGGCCGAACACGAAGGGGTCGCCGCCCTTGATGCGCACCACACGCTCGCCGCGCAGCGCTTCAGCCACCATCAGCTTGTGGATGAAGGCCTGCGGCGTGCTGGCGCAGCCACCGCGCTTGCCCACGTGAATCACGCGAGCGCTGCGGCGCAGGTAGCGCAGGACGCCGGGGTGAACCAGGTCGTCGACAAGCGCCACGGTGGCCTGGCGCAGCGCCTTGATGGCCTTGACGGTCAGCAGGTCAGGATCGCCCGGGCCCGCGCCGACGAGGGTGACGCGGGGCGCTGCGGTCCCCAATACGGAGGCCGTGTCGCTGGGTTCCGCGTCGCGCTTCATGGCGTCGGCACCAGTTCGCAGGCCCGCCGCACCAGCGCCTTCACCTCGTGCAGGCACGAGCCGCATTCGGTGCCGCACTTCAGCCGCGCCTGCAGCGGCGGCAGCCGTTGCTCGGGCCCGCCTTGCAGCTCGGCCAGCGTGGTGTTGATGCGGTCTTCGCTCACGTCGTGGCAGGCGCACACCTGCCGGCTTGTGGCCTCCATGGGCTGTGGCGGCGCGGCGCTGGCAGCCAGCAAGGCGCGGCCGAAGGCTGCGGCGGGCAGTTGCTGCTGCAGCAGCGCCAGCACCCAGGCCTGCGCTGTCACCTGGCCGGCCAGCAAGCAGGTTTGCAGGCTGCCGCTTTCCTGGCCGTCTGCATGCAGGCGCATCGCGCGGTGCTGTCCCGTGCGCGTGTCGGCATAGCGCAGCACCGGGCCGCTGCCTAGTTGCAGGATGCGTTCGATCTGCGCCAGCAGCGTCGGCTGCGGTGCAGCCGCAGCGGCGCGGAACAGCACACCCACTCGGCCTTCGGTCTGGCCCGCTTCTTCGCGGCCGAAAGGCACGCAGCTGGCGTAGGGCAGGTCGACGAAGAGGCTGCGCAGTTGTTCCCGCGCAGCCAATGCCTCGGCCTGCGGCAGCCACGTTGCCGCCACCACCTGCCAGGGCAGGTCGGCGCGTTCCAGCCTGACGGCAGCGTGTTTCAGCTCGGGCTGTTTGGACTGTGGGCACAGCGCCGGGCTGGTGAGCGCGTTGACGCCCAGGCCGGCGAGGTATTCGGGGCCCCAATGCATGGCGATGAAGGCTTGCGCGGGTGCGACCGCCTCGCTGGCCGCCACCGGCAGCACCAGCGAGCCGCGGCGCGAGCTGACGCGGACCAGATCGCCGGCCGTCCAGCCGCGCCGCGTCAGCTCCTGCGGGTGCAGGTCCACGCTGGGTTCGCTGACGTGCGAAAACAGCCGGCCCAACGTGCCGGTCCGGCTCATGCCATGCCACTGGTCGCGCAGGCGGCCGGTGTTCAGCGACACGGGGAAGCGGGCGTCGCGCGGCTCGGCCGTCGGCCGCCAGGCCGGCGCCACGAAACATGCCTTGCCGTCTGGCCTGGGGAACTGGCCGTCGCCATACAGCCGCACTTGGCCCGTGGCAGCGCCGGTGGGGAAGGGCCATTGCTGCGGCTGTTGCAGCAGCGCGTAGTTGAGGCCGGTGATGTCCAGGTCGCGGCCGCGCGTGCTTTCGCGGTGCTCGTTCCACACGCTCTCGGCCGTGTCGAAGGGGAACATCGACGTGCCGTCCAGCCGGCGCGCCGGCAGCCGCTGCTCGATCAGCCGGGCCACGTCGATGGCGATGCGCCAGTCGTCACGCGCCTGGCCGGGGGCGGGCAGGGCGGCGCGCACGCGGCTGATGCGGCGTTCGCTGTTCGTCACGGTGCCGCTCTTCTCGCCCCAGCTGGTGGCCGGCAACAGCACGTCGGCGTACGGCACGGTGGCGGTGTTGAGGTAAGCCTCCTGCACGACGACGAACTCGGCTCGCTCCAGCGCGCGGCGCACGGTGGTCTGGTCGGGCAGGGACTGCGCGGGGTTGGTGCAGGCTATCCACAGCGCCTTGATCTCGCCGTCGGCGGCGGCCTGGAACATTTCGACCGCGCTCTTGCCGGGTTTGGCCGGCACATCGGCCACGCCCCACAGCGCGGCCACTTCGGCGCGGTGCAGTGGATTGGCCAAGTCGCGGTGCGCGCTGAGCAGGTTGGACAGGCCGCCCACCTCGCGCCCGCCCATGGCGTTGGGCTGGCCGGTCAGCGAGAACGGCCCGGCGCCAGGCTGGCCGATCTGGCCCGTGGCCAGGTGCAGGTTGATGAGGGTGCTGTTCTTGTCGGTGCCGCTGCTGCTCTGGTTCAGGCCCTGGCAGTACAGCGACAGCGTGGGTTGGCGTTTCCCACCTTCGTCAAGCCCACCAAACCAGCGCGCGGCCTGCACGATGTCTTCTGCGCGCAGGCCGCAGACTTTGGCGGCGTGGGCCGGCGTGAACTCGGCGACGCGGTCGCGCAGCGCGGCAAAGCCCGTCGTGTGGGCCTGCACGTAGGCCATGTCCGCCAGGCCTTCCCAAAGCAGCACGTGCAGCAGGGCGTGGTGCAGCACCACGTCGGTACCGGGCAGCAGTTGCAGGTGCAGGTCGGCGGTGGCGGCAGTCTCGGTGCGTCTTGGGTCGGCCACGATGAGCTTCATGTCCGGGTTGTCGCGCCGCGCGTCTTCGAGTCGGCGGAACAGCACCGGGTGCGCCCAAGCCATGTTCGACCCGGTGATGAAGAGGGTCTGCGCCAACGCGATGTCTTCATAGCAGGCCGGCGGCGCATCGGCGCCCAGGCTCTGCTTGTAGCCGGCCACCGCGCTGCTCATGCAAAGGCGGGAATTGGTGTCGACGTTGTTGGTGCCGAGAAGTCCTTTGGCGAGCTTGTTGAAGACGTAATAGTCCTCGGTGAGCAACTGCCCGCTCAGGTACAGGCCCACGCTGTCCGGGCCGTGTTGCTGCACGGTGTCGGCAAAGCGCTGGGCGACCTCGCCGAGTGCAGCGTCCCACGTCATGGCCTGCAAGGGCGCACCGCGTGCTGTGCGGCGCATGGGTTGCAGCGCGCGCATGGACCGCAGATAGGGCGCGGCGGTCAGCGCCAACGTGCTGCCCTTGGTGCAAAGACGGCCGAAGTTGGCCGGGTGGTCGGGATCGCCGCGCACGCCGGTGATCTGCGTGGCGTTGCTCTCGATGATCACGCCACAGCCCACGCCGCAGTAGGGGCAGGTGGACTTGGTCTCGGCCATGTTCAGGCCGGCAGGGCTTGGCACGGGCCGGCCACCGGCGCGGGCAGGTCCAGTGCCTGGGTTGCCAGCTCGGTGGCGTCCAGGAACACCTGCCCGCCCTCAACCCGGCAGCTGAACTTCGGCGTGCAGCCCTCGTCAGGCGACTTGGCGCAGCCGTCAGCCAGACCGATGTTCCACTGGTGCAGCGGGCACGACACGCTTTCGCCATGAACAATGCCCTGGCTCAGCGGACCGCCCTTGTGCGGGCAGCGGTCGAGCAGGGCGAAGACCTTGTCTTCACTGGTGCGGAACACCGCCACGGGCAGGCCTGCGGCACGTGCGACGCGGCGGGCGCCCAGCGGCAGGATGTCGCTGACCTTGCAGACGGCGATCCACTCGTTCATGCCGGCTCCTTCATTGGCACGGACGCAGTCAAGGGCTCGAACTGCCGCAGATCGACCTGCGCCTTGTCGAATTCGAACCACGGGTCGGGCTCGCCGTCCAGGCTGAACTGCAATCGCTCCCACAACGCCCTGCGGCCTTCGTGGTCATCAAGCACACGCTGCTTCACCACATCCAGCCCGACCCGGCTGACGTAATGCACCGTGCGTTCCAGGTACCAGCCTTCTTCGCGGTACAGCTGCAGGAAAGCACCGCTGTACTCCAGCACCTCGGCGGGCGTCTTCACCTTGAGGAGGAAGTGCGCGACCTCGGTCTTGATGCCGCCGTTGCCGGCGACATAAATCTCCCAACCCGAATCGACGCCGATGATGCCCACGTCCTTGATGCCGGCCTCGGCACAGTTGCGCGGGCAACCGCTGACGGCGAGCTTCACCTTGTGCGGTGCGTACATGCGCCACAGGGCCCGCTCCAGGTCCTTGCCCATCTGCGTGCTGTCCTGCGTGCCGAAGCGGCACCACTCGCTGCCGACGCAGGTCTTCACCGTGCGCAGCGCCTTGGCGTAGGCGTGGCCGCTGGGCATGCCGATGTCCTTCCACACGGCAGGCAGGTCTTCCTTCTTGATGCCCAGCAGGTCGATGCGCTGGCCGCCCGTGACCTTGACGGTGGGGATCCTGTACTTGTCCACGGCATCGGCAATGCGCCGCAGCTCGGATGAATTCGTCTCCCCGCCCCACATGCGCGGGATGACGCTGTACGTGCCGTCCTTCTGGATGTTGGCGTGGCTGCGCTCGTTGATGAAGCGGCTCTGCGGGTCGTCCACCGCCTCCTTGGGCCAGCTGCTGAGCAGGTAGTAATTGATAGCCGGCCGGCAGCTCGCGCAACCGTTGGGGGTGCGCCATTCCAGCGTGCGGTACACGTCGTCGATGGTCAGCAGGTGCTGTGCACGTATGGCCTCGCGCACGGCCTGGTGACCCAGGTCGGTGCAGCCGCACATCGCTTTGGTCTTGGGCGCGGCGCTGTAGTCGCCGCCAGCGGTGAACATCAACAATTGCTCGACGAGCCCGGTGCACGAACCGCAGGAACCGCTGGCCTTTGTTTGCCTGCGCACCTCGTCCAGCGTGAACAGACCCTTCTCCTTGATGGCCTTGCAGATGGTGCCTTTGGTCACGCCGTTGCAGCCGCAGACTTCGTCGCTGTCGGCCATGGCCGCTGCCTTGTTGTGGCCCTGGTGTCCGACGTCGCCGATGTTGCTCTCGCCGAACATCAGCTTGTCGCGGATGTCGGCGACCTTGCGCCCATCGCGCAGCAGCTTGAAGTACCAGCTGCCGTCCACCGTGTCGCCGTACATCACGGCGCCAACGAGCTTGTCGTCGCGGATCACCAGCTTCTTGTACACGCCGCC